>CAZYQK010000150.1:0-7069 GCA_964650245.1 uncultured bacterium
TGGCGCCCACGATCTTGCTCTTCCTCGCCACGGCGGATTGGAAGCGGCCTTTGCGAAGCGCGCGAACATTGGCATTTTCAGCCGCCGCTGTGGTTCTCGCGTTTGGAGCCCTGTACTACCTTGAGCACCACCGATAGACTGCGACACAAGCGCGGATCAAATTGACCCACTACCAGGACGCGCGGCCGCTTGACCGGCATTCGCTCGACGATCGAACCCCGGAGGTTCCGATGTCGTTGACCGATCGTTTCACCAGGCTGGTGTCCGTCGTGATGGGCGTGTCGGCCGTGCTGCTGGTGCTGTCCGGCGGGAATCTACTATTCGCGGCCTGACTGTTCTGGACCCGGCAGCAGCCTATCTGGATGGCGTTCTGGGGCGCTTCGGGCGTGGCGTTCGTCGCCTACGGCGTGGTGATGCTGATCGATCTGGCGCGCGGCCTGCCGAACCCGGTGCGCGAGCTGCTGCTCCCGTTCCTGAAGCTCGGCGCAATCGCGCTGGTGCTGGCAGGGGCGGCGTGGGCGGTGCAGACCGAAACCCGCTGGCAGCAGACCGGCGACTTCGAGGCCTACGGCGTGGTGATCGGCTTCATCATGGCGGTGCACGGCACCGCCGTGTTCTGGTGGCTGGAGCGCCCGCGACCCGCGGGCATGCCGCCCCCGGCGGGCGGGTAGCGGCCCTCCGCGCGCGACGCGTCGTCCACGACCCGGCGTCCGCGAAGAGCGCCCAGGTTGGCTCGCGGCCGGGACCGGCCGTATGCTCGCGCCCTCACCGCCCCGACGTACTTGAACCCGGAGGTCTGCCATGCCCGGCAACGAGCTCGAAACCTTCCTCGAGGTCTGGGATCTCGAAGCTCGCAGCACCGCGAAGCTGCTGCGCGCCCTGCCCGCCACCCAGTACGACTTCCGCCCCGACGCGGGCGGTCGCTCGCTCGGCGAGCTGGCCTGGCACCTCGCCGAGATCGACGCCTACACCGGCTATGGCGTCGAGGCGGGGAAGTTCGACTTCAAGGCGAAGATTCCGGGCCTCGAGCGCCCGCGCGCCATCGAGGCGCTCGCTCCCGGCTACGAGCGGGTGCATGCCGATGCCGTGGCCCGCGTCCGCAAGATCAAGCCCGACGACCTGAAGCGCACCGTGCCGTTCTTCGACGGCAGGCCGCTGCGGATCGGCGACATTCTGTGGAGCGCGCTCCTGCACCACCTCATTCACCACCGCGGCCAGCTCTCGCTCATGTGCCGGCTCGCCGGAGGTAAGTCGCCCGGCATGTACGGCCCCAGCCGCGAGGAGATGCCGGCGATGATGGAGCGCATGAAGGCGCAGGGTGGGCGCTGACCGCGTCGGGGGCCGGCGTTACCGGCGGCGGAGCGCAACGCGCCGCTGATCGCGTCGCGCTCCGCGTCGGGTGAACGCGTCACGTTGGCGATCACCGGCCCCTCTGCTATAAGTCCCCGGCCGACCGCGCACCCTGCCGGCGAGAAACGCGCCGCTGCACTCGAGGACCGCATGGAGCTGCTCGAGTCCCATCTCGACACGTCGAGCGACGAGTTCAAGGCCAACGCCACGCACCATCGCGCGCTCGCCGCCGACCTCGAGCAGCGCCTGGCGGCGGTCAAGCAGGGCGGCGGCCCCGAGCTGGTCGCGCGCCACACCGGGCGGGGCAAGCTCTTCGTGCGCGAGCGCATCGAGCGCCTGCTCGATCCCGGTACCGCCTTCCTCGAGCTGTCGCCGCTCGCCGCGAACGGCCTCTACGACGGCGGGGCGCCGTGCGCCGGAATCGTCACCGGGGTCGGCATGGTGCACGGGCGCACCGTCATGGTGGTGGCGAACGACGCCACGGTGAAGGGCGGCACCTACCTCCCGATGACCGTGAAGAAGCACGTCCGCGCGCAGGAAATCGCGCTCGAGAACCGGCTGCCGTGCGTCTACCTGGTGGATTCGGGCGGCGCGTTCCTGCCGCTTCAGGCCGAGGTGTTCCCCGATCGTGACCACTTCGGGCGCATCTTCTACAACCAGGCGCGCATGTCGGCACTCGGGATTCCGCAGCTCGCGGTGGTGATGGGCTCCTGCACCGCGGGCGGGGCGTACGTGCCGGCGATGAGCGACGAGGCCATCATCGTCAAGAACCAGGGCACCATCTTCCTCGGCGGCCCGCCGCTGGTGCGGGCCGCGACCGGCGAGGTGGTGTCGGCCGAGGAGCTGGGCGGGGCCGACGTTCACACCCGCATCTCGGGCGTCGCCGACCACCTGGCCGACGACGACGCCCATGCGCTGGAGATGGCGCGCGACGTCGTCGCCCACCTGGGCGCGGCACCGCGCGCCGGCGTCGAGCTTGCGGCCCCGGAGCCGCCGCGCTACGACCCGGAGGAGATCTACGGGCTGCTGCCGCGCGACGTCCGCACGTCCTACGAGGTGCGCGAGCTGATCGCGCGACTCGTGGACGGCTCGCGCTTCCACGAGTTCAAGGCGCGCTACGGCACCACGCTGGTCACCGGCTTCGCGCACCTGCACGGCATCCCGGTCGGCGTCCTCGCTAACCAGGGCGTGCTGTTCAGCGAGAGCGCGCTCAAGGCCACCCACTTCATCGAGCTGGCCTCCCAGCGCCGCATCCCGTTGCTCTTCCTCCAGAACGTGAGCGGCTACATCGTCGGCAAGCAGTACGAGCACGGCGGGATCGCCAAGGACGGCGCCAAGATGGTGCACGCCGTTGCCAACGCGCAGGTGCCGAAGCTTACGCTCATCATCGGCGGCAGCTTCGGCGCCGGGAACTACGGCATGTGCGGGCGCGCCTACCAGCCGCGCTTTCTCTTCATGTGGCCCAACAGCCGCATCAGCGTGATGGGCGGCGAGCAGGCGGCCTCGGTGCTGGCGCAGGTCAAGCAGACGCAGCTCGAGGCGGCGGGGAAGAAGATGTCGCCCGATGAGGAGCGCGCCTTCAAGCAGCCCGTCCTCGACACCTACGAGGCGGAGGGCAGCCCCTACTACTCGACCGCGCGGCTGTGGGACGACGGCGTGCTCGACCCCGCCGAGACCCGCACCGCACTCGCGCTCGCGCTCGCCGCGTCGCTCCAGGCGCCGATCCCGGAGCCACGGTTCGGCGTGTTCCGGATGTAGGGGGAGGATCGTGCCCGCACCGCTCGAATTGACCCGCGAGGGCGCCGTGGCGCGCGTGTGGCTCGCGCGCCCCGAGCAGCACAACGCGCTCGCCCCCGGGCTGGTGGCGGGCCTGACCGAGACCTTCCACGCGCTGGCGCACGACGACGCGGTGCGCGTCGTGGTCCTCGGCGGCCGCGGGCCGTCGTTCTGCGCGGGCGCCGACATCGGCACCATGAAAGCCTCGGCCAGCGCGTCGTTCGAGCAGAATTTCGAAGAGGCCAGGCGCCTGGGAGGCCTGTTCGCCGCGATTGCCGACTTCCCGAAGCCGGTCGTTGGGCGCATCCACGGCAACGTCCTGGGCGGCGGCGTGGGGCTCACCTGCACCTGCGACATCGCGGTGGCCGCTGACGATACGCGCTTCGGCCTGACCGAGGCGCGGCTCGGGATCCTGCCCGCGCTCATCAGCCCCTACGTGATCCGCCGCCTCGGCGACGCCGCCGCGCGCGAGCTGATGCTCACCGGCGAGCGCTTCGACGCGGCGGTGGCACTGCGCGTGCGGCTGGTGCATCACGTCGTGCCCGCGGCCGGGCTCGACGCCAGGGTGGACGAGCGCGTCGCCGCGCTGCTCGCGGCCGGGCCCCGGGCGCAGACCCGAATCAAGATGCTGCTCGAGCTGTGGGCCGACACCACCTGGGAGGAGTACCGCGGCGCGCTCCCGCGCACGCTGGCCGAGGTGCGCGCGGGAGAGGAAGCGCGCGAGGGTCTCGCCGCGTTCTTCGAGAAGCGCAAGCCTACTTGGCACGCCGAGGGCTGACGGCCCCGCCATGTTCGAGAAGGTCCTGATCGCGAATCGCGGCGAGATCGCCTGCCGGGTGGCCGCCACGCTGCGCGCGATGGGCGTGGTACCGGTCGCGGTCTACTCCGAGGCCGACCGCGGTGCGCTTCACACCCGCGTCGTGGACGAGGCGCTGCCGATCGGGCCCGCGGAGCCGCGCTCGTCCTACCTGAACGCGGACGCGATCATCGCGGCCGCGAAGCGCTGCGGCGCTCAGGCGATTCATCCGGGCTACGGCTTCCTCGCCGAGAGCCACGCGTTCGCGGCCGCGGTCGAGGCGGCGGGGCTGGCGTTCATCGGTCCGACTCCCGAGCAGGTGCGGCTGATGGGCGACAAGCGCGCGGCGCGCGCCCTCGCGGTGCGGGCAGGGGTGCCGGTGGTGCCGGGCGCCGAAGGCGCGGACCTGAATGCGCTCACGCGCGCGGCGCGGGAGATGGGCTATCCGGTGATGGTGAAGGCGGCGCTCGGCGGCGGAGGCAAGGGGATGCGCGTGGTGCCGGAGGAATCGCAGCTCGCGGAAGCGGTCGAGAGCGGGCGGCGGATCGCGGAGGGCTCGTTCGGCGACGGCACTGTCTACCTGGAGAAGCGGCTCGATCGCGCGCGGCACGTCGAGGTCCAGGTGCTGGGCGACGGCTGCGGGCGCGCGATGCACTTCTTCGAGCGCGAGTGCTCGCTCCAGCGCCGCCACCAGAAGGTGGTCGAGGAATCGCCCTCGCCGGCGGTGGAAGAAGCGCTGCGCGATGCGCTCACGGGCGCGGCGGTGGCACTCGCCGAAGCCGTGCGCTACCGCGGCGCCGGCACGGTGGAGTTCCTGCTCGCGCCCGGCGGCGACTTCTATTTTCTGGAGATGAACACGCGGCTCCAGGTCGAGCATCCCGTGACCGAGCTCGTGACCGGCGTGGACCTGGTGCGGGCGCAGCTCGAGGTGGCGGCGGAGGGCCGGCTGCCGCTCGAGCAGGCGGCGGTGTCGCGCCGCGGGCACGCCATCGAGGCCCGGGTGTACGCGGAGGACGCCGCGCGCAACTTCCTGCCGCAGGCGGGCACCGCGCTCCGGGTGCGATGGCCGCGCGCTCCGTTCGTGCGGGTGGACGCGGGGCTGGAGGAAGGCGACCAGGTCCCGGTCCACTACGATCCCATCCTTGGGAAGATCGTGGCATGGGGCCCCGACCGAAACACCGCGCTCGCGCGCCTCCGCCAGGCGCTGGATCGGACCCTGATTCACGGCGTGATCACCAACCTGCCATTCCTGCGAGCGCTCGCTCGCGCGCGCGAGGTGGAGCGCGGCGCGTTCGACACCGAGTGGATCGAGCGCGAGTTCCTGGCCGGCTTCGCGGCGCTCGCGGGAGCGCCCGCGCCGGATCTGGCGCTCGCGGCGGCGGCGCTGGCGGATGCGCTCGGCGGCGCGGGTGTTCCCGCCGGCCGCTCGACGGAGACGCCGCGCGCGGCGGCCGACGCATTCCGCTCAAGCCCGGGCTGGCGGCACCCGGGGCTCGGCTAGGCGTGCGCTTCGACTTTCGCGACGGCGACCGTCCGCGGCGGGTGGAGCTCGCCCGCGAAGGCGCGGGCCGGTTCCGCGTGCGGGTGGACGACGCCGAGTTCGTGCTCGAGGTCGAGCCGCTCGCGGACGGCGGCTTCCGGCTCGCGGGCCCGCGGGGCGTTCACCTCGCGGAGGTGACGGTCGCGGGTACCCGGCGCTTCGTTCAGGTTTCGGGAATGGACTTCGTGCTGGAGCGAGAGTCGGGCGCTCGCCGCGGCTCAGGTACGCACGGCGGCGGGCTCGAGGCCCCGATGCCCGGCGTGGTGACGCGTGTGCTGGTTGCCCCGGGCGATCACGTCAAGCGCGGCCAGCCGCTCGTCATCCTCGAAGCCATGAAGATGGAGCACGTGCTGCGCTCGCCGCGCGACGGCCGGGTGCTCGCGGTCAAAGCGCGGGCGGGAGAGCTGGTGAACGGCGGCGTGCCGCTGGTCGAGCTGGAAGCGGGCGGCTGAGCGTGGAAGCGCGCGCTCACGGCGCGCGGTCGCTGGCGGCGACGGGACTGCGGATCCCCGCCATCGCCGCCATCGCCGCGCTCGCCGTGATCTTGAGGGCGTGGCGCCTGAATCACGGCCTGCCCGAGTTCCTCGAAGAGGCGATCCCGTTCCGGCTGGCGCTCGCGATGTGGGGCGCAGGCGGCGGGCCCCTCGACTGGAACCCCCACGACTTCGTCTATCCCTCCCTCACCATTTACCTTCAGCTCTTCATCCAGAAGTTGCATTTCCTGGCGGGCCACCTGGTGGGTGCCTATCCGGTCGCCGCCGACTACCTGCTCGCGGCGCGCACCGATCCCACGCCGATGGTGGTGCTCGGGCGGCTTTCGGGGATCGCAGCGGACGCGGTCACGGTGGTGATGGTCGCCCGCATCGGCGAGCGCCTCGAGCGCGGGGCGGGCCTGCTCGCCGCGCTGCTCGTGGCCTGCGCGCCGGCCATGATCGTGGCGGGGCGCTCGATCTTCACCGATCCCGTGATGACGGCGCTCGCGCTCGCCGGGCTCGAGCGCCTGCTGCGCTGGCAGTCGGAGGGCGGGCGAACGCGGCTCGCCGCCGCGGCCGCGCTGATCGGTCTCGCCGCCTCCGCCAAGTACCCGGCCGCGTTCCTGCTGGTGCCGCTCGCCGCCGCGATGGCGGCGCGGTCGGGCCCCGCCGCGATCCGGCCGTTCGCGTTCCTGGCACTCGCCGCCTTCGCGGTGTTCCTCGCGACCACGCCGTTCGCGGCGCTCGACTTTCCGGCCTTCGCGCGCGATTTCTCCTACCTGGGCGACATCAGGGTGCACGGTCATCTCGGCATCCTCGACCGCACCGGTTTCACCTTCCATCTCGTGAACCTGGGGCGGAACCTGGGATGGCCGGGCGTGGTTCTGCTCGCGGCGTCCGTGGTCGTGTCCGCCACACGCGCGCACCGCGGCGGACCGGAGCGCTTCGCGCTGGCGGTGCTGTGGCTGGCGTTCCTGGTGCTGGGCGTGCCGATCGCACTCGCCCACATGGAGGCCGAGCGCTACCTGATCCCGCTGGTTCCGCTGGCCGCGCTGCTGGCGGCGGTGGCCGCACTCGCGCTCGCGCGGCGTGCACCTGCGGCGCTCCGTCCCGCGGCGGTCGCGGTGGCCGCGG
>CAZYQK010000151.1:0-6883 GCA_964650245.1 uncultured bacterium
CAGCGCCGCCGCGAAGCCGCGCGCGAGCGCGCTCCAGGCCCGGTCGGGGTGGGTGCGCCGCAGGTCTTCGACCTTGCGCGCGAGGCACGCGGCGCGATCGCCGCCGGTCGCAGGACGGGCGGCGTCCGCCGCGGGACGGTCGCGCACCGCGAGCGCGCCCTTGAGAACATGCGCCGCGGGACCCACCCGGGCGCCACGTGCCAGCGTCCGGCTCACAGCGTGAGAGCGGGAAGGCGGTAGCGGCCCGCGGGGCCGGCGATCGCGATCCTTACGGGCCCGGCCGGCAGGCGGTCGAAACCGAACGCCCCGTCGGCATCGGGCCAGGCCTGGAAGCGATCGCGACCTGCGACCACCTCGATCGCGTGGAGCGCGGCGTCCTCTCCCGAGAGCCGGCCGCGCAGCGCGACCGTGCCGCTCGACACCAGCTCCGCCTCGAGCTCGAGCGCGCGATCGCCCAGCTCGAAGCGCAGGCGGCGCGCCTCGCCCACCGCGCGCCGCACCGCGGCCGGCGTGGGGACGGTGAGCGAATCGAACAGCAGGCGCGCGATCCGCGACGCGACACGCGCGGCGCGGGGAAGCGCGGGCCGCGAGGGGAATGCGGCCAGCGCCGCGCGCCGCAGCGCGTCGGGCACCTCGGGCACGCGGTCGAGGCGCATGCGGTCGAGCAGCATCCCGATCTCGCGCAGCCGCGCGCGGCACTCGGGGCAGGGTCCGCCGAGATGATGCTCGAGCGCGCGCCGCCGTGTCTCCGGCAGCCTGCCTTCGAGATAGTCGAGCGCAGCCCGGGTGTCGAGATGGTGCCGGCCGGCGGATTCTGGTCCGTGAGCGCGTTTCATGAGATCTCCTCCGTCACCCCGGCATCGGTGCGCGTGCCGCGGCCTTCCGGCCCCCGCAATCGCGCGGGCCCCGAGTCCCCGCTGGAAGAGGTGCGCTCCGAGACCCCGCCGATACCGGCAATTTCGGCCCTCGAGAGCGCGAGCAGGATCCGGCGCATGCGATCGAAGCAGCGCGCGCGGGTGGGGCCGAGCGATCCCATCGGCACGCGCAGACGCCGCGAGAGCGCGGCATACTGAGGCGGCGGGTCCTCGTAGTAGAGCGCTTCGAGCAGGGTGCGGCAGGGTCCGGGCAGCGCCTTCAGGGCGAGGCGCACCATGGCCTGCTCCTCGAGCAGCTCGAGGTCGGCCCCCACCGGCGGGCCGTCCGCGGCCAGCGCGTCCTCCGCAGACTCGAGCGGCTGGTTCAAGGCCAGCTCGCGGCGCCGGCGCAATGCCGTGGCCCGGGCGATGCGATCGGTCGTACTCGACAGCCAGCGGCACAGCGCCCGCGCGTCGCGCAGCCGCGCCAGCCCCCGCACCAGCGCCGCGAACACCTCCTGGAAGACGTCGGCCAGGTCCGAATCGGAGAGCCGGTAGGAACGCGCCACGGCGTACACCAGTCGCTCGTGGCGGCACACCAGCGCTTCCCACGCCCGCGGGTCGCCGGCCAGACAGCGCGCGACCAGGCGCTCATCCTCCGACGGGTCGAACTCCGGGCGTCGCGGCAGGCGGGGCATTCCGGAAGTCTATTACAGGGCCTCCCGGAATCCGACCCGGCGCGTATCAGGCCCGACCCAGCGCTCACCTCTAGTCACGAAGGGGGCCCGGGGCGCTCGGAAGGTCGAGCGCGCCCGGGTTCGCGGCTGCGTCCTCTGAGGAGCAACCCGATGCGCGTGGCACTGCTCTGTCTCGACCGGGGCATCCCGCTCGGCGGCACGGACGGCGATTCGATACACCTGCGCGCGGTGGCGGGGGCGCTGCTGCGCGCGGGGCATCGCGTGCAGGCTCTGTTCGCGTCGGAGGGATCCGCGCGGGGCTGCGCCCCGCTCATCGCGCGCGGACTGGAGGTCACGCCGGTCCCGGCCCCGGTCACGGTTCGCGAGCTGCAGATCCTGATCGGCCGAACCCGCCCCGATGTCCTGCTCGAACGCCTGAGCCCGCTCGCCCCGGAAGGTGCGGAGGCGGCCTCACGTCTTGGCACGCCGCACGTCTACGAGGTCGCGGCGCCGTTCGAAGAAGGCGCGCGCGAGGGCGGCGCGCGCGAGCTGGAACGGATGCGGCGATTCCTCGCGAACGGCCTGGCCGCGAGCGCCGGGGCCATCGCCTTCTCGGAGCAGGCCGCGGTCTGGGTGCGGCGGCACGCGCCCGCCGACTACCG
This sequence comes from uncultured bacterium, assembly GCA_964650245.1. GTDB lineage: Bacteria > Eisenbacteria > RBG-16-71-46 > RBG-16-71-46 > RBG-16-71-46 > WS-2. The sequence goes on from CAZYQK010000151.1 coordinate 2,194, forward strand.
GGTGCGGCTCGTGCAGCGCGGCGTGTCGCCCGAGTTCTTCACCGCCCCGCCTCCCGAGACCACGGCCCGCGCGGCCCGCGAGCTGCGCGCTTCGCCCGGCCTGCGGGTCGCCTACGCCGGCTCGTTCCACGCCCGGCACGACCTCGGTACGCTGGTGCACGCGCTGGCGCTGCTCACGCCGAAGTCACCCTGTCATCTGGTGGCGATCGGCGACGGCCCGCTCGCGAATCCGGTGCTCCGGCAGGCGACCGGGCTCGGAGTCTCAACCGCCTTCGTGGGCCGCGTCCCCCACCACGAGCTGCCCGCCTATCTCGCGCTGTGCGACGTCGCGGCGGTCACCTGCGCGCGAGAGGCGAGCTGCCCCGCGCCGCTCCGCCTGATCGAGGCGATGGCCTCCGGACGCGCGGTGGTGGCGAGCGCCAGCCCGTCGTGGACTCCGCTGGTTCGTGACGGTGTGGAGGCGCTGCTCGTCCCGCCGGGCGATCCCGAGGCGCTGGCGGCGGCGCTGTTGCAGCTCGCCACCGTCCCGGAGCTCCGGACCGAGCTCGGAGACGCCGCCCGGCGCGCGGCGCTCCAGCGCCACTCCTGGGATCGCGTCGTGCCGGAGGTGCTCGAGTTCGCGCGCGAGTGCGCCGACGCGCAACGCGCGAGCTGAGGACTTTCGGCCGACCGCCCCTCGCACCGAACGCCCGCGGAGGCACTCCCCGGCAGCCGCTCCCGCGCGGCTCGACACCGACGCGCTGGTGAAGTTGGTGACCGCACGCTACCAGCCGTTCCCGTTCGTCGAGGGTGCGCACATGCAGTGCGCGTTCGGGCATCTCGACGGCTTCTCGGCGGGCTATTACGCCTACATGTGGTCGCTGGTGATCGCGAAGGACATGTTCGCGCAGTTCGACCGCAAGAACCTGCTGGCGCCCGGGGTGGCGACCCGTTACCGCGACACGGTGCTGGCGCCGGGGGGATCGGCGCCCGCGGCCACTCTGGTCTCCACGTTCCTGGGCCGGCCGTTCAACGACCGGGCGTGGACCGCGCGGCTCAACGAGGACGGAGTCACGGCCGCGTCAACCCGGTAGGGGCAGGGGCCCACCCGCGATGGCAATCGGCCAGCCCCGCGCGAGGCCGGCCGACTCGCGGCTCATCCCGGCCGCACTCTCTGCCGGTCATCTGTATCGCAACTTCACCTGCCCCCAGGAGCTGCGCTTCGTGCCCGTCGTCGTGTCTGCGCAGAAGGTCACGCGGAAAATCAGATCCAGCATGGGCGGCAACTCCCGCGGGGGTCCCATGATCGAGCAGTCATAGATAGGGCTTGTCTTCCATGCTCGGCCCTCCGAGTAGCCGTTCGTAGAATCAGCCAAGAGCAGGATCGCCTCTAGGCAATAGTAGTCCTTGACCGCGAAGAAATACCGGCCGCGCCCAGGCAATGCTAGCGGCGGATCCAGCACGAAGTTGATTCGTCCTGGGTGCACCCCATCGTTTTGCTGGTCCGGCAGCACGATGGGACCAGTTCGAAGGACATTCAGGTACTCCGGCTCTCCCGTAGAATCAACCTGTGTGACGTACAGAATGAGATATGGAAAATACGGCGCTGGATTGGCACTGCGCCACACGCTGATCGACTGAATCACCGTGTCCGGGGCATAGAACACCTGCCCGATCGCCCGCCCCAAATACTGCAGAAGCGTGGTCTGAGCGTGCGTCGAATCGAGACAGATATCCCTCTCCACACAAGATGAACTCCCCGCCGGGGCCCGCCGTGACGACAGCGCTGGCGCCGTGGCCACGAACACCAAAAGCACGATCGAACATGCGGTACGGCGCACTGTTCGCCCTACCTCGCAATAACCCACTTGCCGAGCCGCGTCATGTCTTCGACATCCACCCGGTACAGGTAAACGCCGGACGGCGCCTTGGCGCCAGCGGCGGTCACGCCCGGCCACACGAGCGCCGACCCGCTCCGGCCGCGGATTCGGGCGAGCTCTCGTCCCGCCACGTCGAACACGCTCAGCGTGCCTTCGGATGCGCCCAGCAACGGCGTGGTCACCGAGAAGATCCCGTTGCGCGAGTCCTCCTTGATGGACCACTCGGTCTGCTCTTGCACCGCCCGCCCGGCCCGCAGCGGCCCCACGGGCGGCGTGACCGTGATCCTCACGATGATCGCATCCACTCCGCCGCTCGGCGTACTGACCACGAACTTCACATTGAAAGTTTGCCCTACGAGCGAACTCGACGGGAGCCAGGTCAGTGTTCGCGTCAAGGCCGTGAACGTCATGCCGAGCTGAAGGAAGTACGGGGCATAGGTTAGAGGGTCGTTCTCCGGGTCGCTGGCGGAAACTACCAGGTTGTTCGTATGTTCCGCGTTCATCGTGACGGAAACGCTCGCCGTTGTATCGGCCACCGACTGGCTGCCGATCGATGTGAACTGTGGGGGCAGACTCATGTTGCGGCGCGCCCCCCACATCTGTGGCGTGATGTCCGAGCTGCCGGGCACCTTCGCAAGCAGCGCGAGCCGCGTACCATCCGGCGAAAGCTTCGGCGTGAGGGTCAGGTAGTTATAGCTCGGGTAGTTGGCTATAGACCGCGTCGGAGAGCCAATCGTGGTATCGCGCGTGACGGTGAATGGAGCGGCGGAAGCGGGGTAGTATGAGATTGTAAGAATAGCCGCATCGGGTGCGTAATGTGGATATTCCGCCTTGATGGCGGAGGGCTCGAAAACGGGCGTGACGCTCCCGCCCTCCGCCGGAACCCGATAGATACCACTCGACGTCAGAGTCAAGAACCGGGAGAATACGATCATCCTCCCATCAGGTGACCACTGCGGATAACTGTCGAAAAAGTTGCCAGCAGTGAGCTGCGTGGGGGTACCGCCCGTCGCAGGTACTGTATAGATATGGCTATTTGATGACCCGAGAGGAAACGCCTTGAAAGCGATCGTAGTCGCATCCGGCGAGATTGCCTCATTGGTGAGTGCGCTGAACGAACCCAGGACAGGCACGGCGATCTCACTCGTGTCTGCGACCATGCCCGGAACGCCCTTGCGAAGGATCTGGCTGTCCCCGCGCCCGTAGACGACTTCGTGTCCGAGAGGAGACCAGCTGGGGTCGTAGTCGTCTGCCGACCCCGGCGGAGGAAAGCTCAATTGACGCGTTTGGTTCCCCACGGTCGGATCGGAAGCCACGAGAGTGATCGTGCATTGCTTCGTGGCGTTGCGTCGCTCGAAGGCGAGCCACCTGCCGCTCGGCGACCAGGCGATGACTCCGTCGCCGATCGTGTTGGGTTGTCCGTTTGCGCACGCTCCGCAGAGGTTCGTTCGGCGTATCAGCGTCCCGAACAGCGCGTTGCGGTGGAAGTCCTCGAGATGCCCGTTGACGAGCGCGATGTCTGTGCTGTTGACCACTCCGTCGAAGTTAAGGTCGCATACTCCGGTGAGATCGCTGGAGGTAGTTCGCCCGTCGCCATTCGTGTCGGTCGAGCGCAGTTTGGCCTCCCGAAGGCCCTGATACACGCCCGCCACGTAGAGCTTGACGTTCAGCCTCCCGCAGCCGGACAGGCTGACAATCGTGACGCGCGTGATGCCGAGCACGTCCGTGGAGTCGTCGGCGAAAACCTTGGGCTGATCGTTGACGACCACATTTCCGTTCCCGACGGTCGTCGTTACCCAAATCGATTCCGGCGGTACGCCCACCTTGGCGTTACACGCGTCGTCGGAGTACCAGACCTTGATTCTGAGCCGCGATGGGTGCCCGGCGAGGACCGAGTCTCCGGCAGGGCACGCGGACACCGAGTCCTTCAGGGACCACAGCACATTCGGCACCGGTGTGGGTCCCTCACCGCAGTCAGCTCGGGCGAGCGATGCGGAAGAAATCGAGAGAAGTGCTACAAGTACGAGGGGGGGGGGCGTATCGGGGCTTGAGGAACGGCATGGCGACCTCCTGTTCCGTGGGTCTACCCTCAGGGGCACCTATGAGGCTACGCCTCAGCCGGAGTGGGTCAAAGAGATTCCTGAGGTATATGGGAGTGGCGCGCCGGTTTGGGATGCGCGCGGGCTGAGAACCGATGCAGGGCAGCGGGTTGCAGCATCGCTACCCGCTCTTGCTCGCCTCGCCCGCCCGCACCGTGCCCGCCAGCTCGTCGGCGTGGAATGACGAGCGCACCAGCGGGCCGCTCGCCACGCTCTCGAACCCGTGGGATTTCGCCTTCTCGCCCCAATCGCGGAACTTGTCCGGATGCACGTACTCGATCACGGGCAGGTGCATGGGCGTCGGCCGCAGGTACTGGCCGATGGTGAGCAGGTCGCAGCCGTGGGCGACGAGATCCTTCAGCGTCTGCGTCACCTCGTCGTCGCGCTCGCCCAGGCCGAGCATGATGCCGCTCTTCGCCTTGATCCCGGCGCCGTTTGCCTTGACGCGCTGGAGCAGCTCGAGCGAGCGCGGGTAGCGGGCACTCGGGCGCACCACCGGGTGCAGGCGTTCGACGGTCTCGACGTTGTGGTTGATGACCTCGGGCCCGGCGGCGATCACGCGCTCGAGGTCCTCCGCGTGGCCGCGGAAGTCGGGGATCAGCACCTCGATCACGGTGTCCGAGCGCCGGCGGATCTCCTCGATCACCCTGGCGAAGAGGGTGCTGCCGCCGTCCTTGAGATCATCGCGCGCGACCGAAGTGATCACGGTGTGGCGCAGCTTCATCGCCGCCA
>CAZYQK010000152.1:0-6862 GCA_964650245.1 uncultured bacterium
AGGGCACGCCGAACACCAGCCAGTTCGCCAGGCCGTAGCGATAGGAGTACTCGCCGACCCCGAGGATGCCGCCGTACCAGGTGGCGACCAGCGTGGCCACGAACGCGGGCAGCGTCACGCGGCGGCCGGCGACCAGATACTCGAGCGCCGTGGAGGTGCGCCCCAGCCGCCGCAGCCACACCGCGCCGAGGAACGCGAAGTATGCGATGACCAGCCCCCAGTCGAGGGGGCTCGAGCTGAACATGTGCGATCCCGTGCGGGCGGATCGTTTCGCTGCGGAGCAACGAAAAACGCCGCCCGCGCAGGGACGGCGTGTGGCAATCGGAGAGCTCGCTTGTCGTGCCGTTTCCCTACGCTGGTATGACCCAGTTCAGGTTCGAAGGGTGTGCTCTCAGGCCGGCGATCCGCCGACCACCCCTAACGACGTGCCCGCGTCGCCGCGGACGGGGGGAAATATGCGCCCGCGCCCGGGGAGTGCGCAAGCGGCTGTCTCGCCGCTAGCGGACGCTCACCGAATCCGCCTGCCCCGCCCACACCGTCACGATGTCGAACTGGGCGGGCGGAACGGGCGCGAGCGCGCTGACCAACGCCGCGGCCGCCACGCTCGGGATCCCGCCGTGCCGCGTGCGCAACGCCCACCAGCGGCGGCCCTCGACGTGCGCGCGCTCGAAGTCGGCCGGCGTCGCGCGCCACGCGTTCGGGACAAGCAACGCGCCCTCATAGTAGGGAAGATGCGGTGGGGTGAGCAGCAACAGGTAGCGGGCACGGTCGGGCAGGTGCTGCCGCATGAAGAACAGGCTGTGCGTGTCCGCGCAGAATACGAGATCGTCGGGCTCGAGCCGCGGTTTCAGGTAGTCGGCCGCGCGGCTGAGCGCCGCCGCCTCCACGTGCGGGCGGTGGAGCACGAAAGAGCGCGCGTCGAACCCGACCAGTCCGATCGCCAGCGCCCACGCCGCCCATCGCCAGCGCAGGCCGCACACGCCGGCCGCGACCAGCGCCATCCACGCGGGCAGACCGAAGAACATATAGCGGCTGATGAACAGGTGCGCGCCGTTCGCGGTGAGCATCCAGGTGAGCAGCACGGTCGGCAGCGTCATCGTCCAGAGCAGCGACGCTGCGCGCCTTTGCCCGGACCGCATCAGCGGCAGCAGGGCGAGCACCGCCATCGGCGGGATCATGTACAAAGCGGCGAAGCAGATCTGCCGCGTCAGTGTGACCAGATCCTCGAGCGTCGCCGGGCGGATCCAGTGCTCGCGATTGCGCACCACCTGCTGCACGAACGTCGGCAACTGCGGCGCGAAGATCACGGTGACGGCGAGGTGCAGACCCACCCAGTGAAGCAGCCGCGTTCGGTCGCGGTGCAGCGCGATCACGCCCCACAGCCCCAGGAACGCGAGCACGATCCCGGCGAGGTAGTGGGTGTAGAGCGCGGCGGCTGCGCAGCCGATGAAGAGCACGCCATCGCGCCGGCGCGCCCGCTCGATCCAGCGCCACGCGAGCCACGCGCAGAGCAGCAGCAGCAGCCAGAGCAGCGAGAAGCTGCGAAACTCCTGCGAGAAGTAGACTGCGGTTCGATGAAGCGTGAGCAGCGTCGCGGCCACCAGCGCCGCCGGGCGGCCGAACAGCTCGCGCGCGAATCCGTAAGCCGCGGCGATGGTGGCGAGCCCAAACAGCATGGAGAGCGATTTGAGCCACAACTCGTTCTCGCCCCCCAGCGCGCGCCACGCCCAGGCCATCATGAAGTAAAGCGGCGGATGCATGTCCTGGGCGAGGAGCCGGAGCAGACCAGCCGGGCCCAGGCGCGCGCTCCACAGGGTGAAGATCTCGTCGAACCACATCGGGGTGAGCAGAGCCTCACGCACGCGCAGCAGCGCGGCGATCGCGAGAGTCAGCGCGAGCAACCAGGGGGCGGTGCGCTCGAGCGCGGACGGTACGGGGTAGGTTGCGGCCGGTGTGCTCAGTGTGCCTCCGGGCGGTGAAATGCTGCGACCCGAATATACCCGACGCGCCGGGCCCGAGGTGTGTTGGGCGGGCACGTCGCCCGCGACACGCAAAAGCCCCGCGTCTCGCGCGGGGCTTCCGCAGGTCGAGCGGGAGGGCATCCCGCTCTTCCCGGCAGCGAGCCGCGACTCCCCCGAGACCGACGGTGTCGCTGCCGGCCCCACTACGGGGCGAAATGGTCGTTCGGATGAGGCGGCTAAGACGGGCTGCCCGGCCCGCACCGCGCAGGCCATCCGAAGTCTTGTTCCGCAAACGGCAAAGCCTTAAGGTGCCGCGCGGCACCCCGGTCGGCCGCCCGCGCCATTCCGCTTCCGAGCCATCCTCCGCGCGGCCCTCGTCCGATCCGCGCCGAGACCCGTAGAGACGGTGTACAACCGCTGAAGGGTCACCCGACTGGAGCGATGAAAGACACCGAACGCGATCTTCAGTGCCTGACACGTCTCCAGGCCGGAGACCGGGAAGCGCTCGAGGAGCTCTACGACCGCTACACGCCGCTCCTCTATCCGCTCGCGCTGCGCATTCTGCGGAGCGCGGCCGACGCCGAGGACGTGGTGCAGGAAGTGTGGGTCCAGGTCTGGAAGCGGGTCGCGACCTACGACCCGCGGCGCGGGTCGCTCGCCGCCTGGCTGGTGACGGTGGCGCGCACCCGGGCGCTCGACAAGTACCGCAGCATGTCGTCGCGGAGAAAGGCCGAGTCGAAGGTGGACCCGGATCCCGTCGCTCCCGCCGTCGATCCCTCCACGTCCGCCGCCCACCGCCAGTTGAGCGAGAAGGTGCGCGGCGCGCTCGGGCAATTGGCGCCGCAGCAGCGCCAGGTGCTCGAGGTCGCGTACTTCGAGGGCCTGTCGCAGAGCGAGATCGCGGAACGAATGAACGCCCCGCTGGGCACGGTGAAGTCATGGACTCGCCAGGCGCTGATGCGCCTGCGCGAGCTGCTTCCGCAAGAGGAGTGGGTGTGAGCACGCTCAACGACGAGCTGCAGGAACTCTGCGCGGGCTACGCGCTCGGGACGCTCGACGATGCCGACCGGCGCCGCTTCGAGGCGCTGCTCGCGAGCGGCGAGCATCCGGGGCTCGAAGCGGTGCTGGCCGAGTTCTCGGAAGCGGCCGTGCTGCTCGCGAGCGCGGCGACGCCGGTTGCTCCGTCCGCGTCGCTCAAGGCGCGCGTGATGGCGGCGGCCATCGCCGCGCGGGCCGCGGTGGCCGGTGAACGCGAGTCGGCCGGCGGGCGCGAGCCGAGTCGCGGGCGGGTGATCGAGCTGCGCCCGCGCGGCAGGGGCTGGACCGACTGGGCGTGGGGCGCCGTGGCCGCCGCGCTCGCGATCGCCACCGCGCTCTCGTGGGACAGCACGACGAAGTTGCGCGCCGCGCTCGAGTCGAAGCGGCAGGAGATCGCGCAACTCGAGCAGCGCCTCGCCGAGGATCAGCACTGGCTCGAAGTGCTCAACGCGCCCGATGCGCGCGTGACGGAGCTTCAGATCACGCCGGCCGGCGTGGCGGCGCTGCGCGCCCGCGCCACGTTCGACCCGAGGACGCGCAGCGCGGTGCTGGTGTTCGAGAACTTCGGAGCACCGAGTGGCAAGGACTACCAGCTGTGGGCGCTCAGGCCCGATGGGGTCGCGAGCCTCGGGCTCATCCGGCCCGATGCCGGCGGCCGCGCCGTGCTCAAGCTCGAGAACGTCGGCGATCCCGCGACGCTCGCGGGCTTCGCGGTGTCGCTCGAGCCTGAGGGCGGGTCGCCCAATCCGACCGCGCCGACCGGCCCGGTGGTGATGGCGGGCAAGTTCGGCGGGTGAGGCGGTGGCCGCGCCAGCGGCTGCGGCTCCCGGCGCGCGTTCAGCCGCGCTCGCCGCGCGCCGATAACCACTCCGGCCCATTCGTCGCTCTCTCTCGCCGGCCGGAGGCATGGCACTGCCCGCATTGCACGATTGGCTCGCCCAGATCCGTGACGTCGCATCCCGGCGCGCCGGGCGCCTCACCGAGGCGCTCGCGAGTGCCATCGATTCGGAGCCCGACGCCGTCCCGCCCGCTGAAGCCGAACGCCTCGGCCTCGCGTTCGCGCGCTTCATAACGGGCGGCGACGACGGTGTCGCGCTGCGGCGTGCGGCACGCGAGGCCCGGCCCGAAGGGTTCTGGCGGGCGCTCGAGGCTTTCACCGACAACATCGCGGGCGAGGAGTGGCGGCGGGTCTCACGCGAGCTGCTCACGCTCCCGGAGGTCATGCGCGAGCGGCGACGGCTGCGCCATCCGTCGGTCTGGCGCCGCGCGCTCGCGGCCCGGCACCTGGGGCTGCTCGACTTCCAGACCATGCGCAAACCGCTGCGCGCCGCGATGAGGCGCGGACCGGCGCTGGTCACGTTCATCGCGGCGCTGGCGCTCGCGAGACTGCGCGACCGGCGAGCGTTGCGCTGGCTGCTCGAGAACCCGCACGCCACGGCCATGCGGGGGCGCCGGCAACTGGTGGCGCTGCTCAAGCGGTTCGGCCGGCGTTCGCTCGACCTGCCGCGTGACGCGGTCGCGGGCTGGGACGTGGAAGCGCCCATCCATCTCGCGGCGGTCGAGGTGCTCGGGCTGTGGAGGGACCGCGAGTCGGTGCCGCGGCTCGAAGCCCTGCTCGAAAACGGCGCCCCGGAAGCGCGCGTCGCGGCGGCGCGGGCACTCGGCGGGATCGGCGAGCACAGTGCGCTGCCGGCGCTGCTCGCGGCACTCGACGACGACGCGTGGCAGGTGCGCGGGCAGGCGGCGCAGGCGCTGGGACGCATTCCGGATGCCCACTCGATTCGCCCGCTCGTAGCACGGGTGCGCGACGTGACGTGGTGGGTGCGGCGCCACGCCGCCTACGCGCTCGCGCTCCACGGCGAGGGCGGGCGCACGGCGCTCGAAGCCCTCGCGCGCCAGTTCACCGACCTGTTCGCCGCCGAGATGGCGGGCGAGGTGCTCCAGCTGCTCGACTGGGAGCGTGAAAGCCCGGGAGGCATCTCGCGTGTGGCTTGACGCGAAGTCCCTCGCGACGTGGGCCGGGACCCTGTTCCTGGCCTACAGCTTCGCCGTCTGCGCGGTGCACGTCGCACTCGGCCTGCTCGCGTTCGTCGAAGCCCGCCAGCAGCGCCGCCGCGCCCGGCTCGCCGACCGCGTGGGCCTGTTCGAGAGCGACCTCACGCCCTCGATCAGCCTCCTGGTGCCCGCCCGCGACGAGGAGCCCACCATCGTCGAGCGCGTTCGCTCGCTGATGCAGCTCGAGTATCCGAGCTACGAAATCGTGGTGGTGAACGACGGCTCGACCGATCGCACGCTCGAAGAGCTGATCGCGGCGTTCGGCCTCAAGGCCAGCTTGCGGACGCCGCGCACCCGCACGCCACGCGAGCGCGTGCGCGGCGTCCACGCGTCGCCGAACTATCCGCTCCTGCTGGTGCTCGACGTCGTGGAGGGGGGCGACCGGGCGATCGCGATCAACCTCGCGCTCGCCTACTCACGCCATCCGCTCATCCTGGCGGTGGACGCCGACACGACGCTGGAGCGCGACACGCTGGTTCAGCTGGCGCTGCCGTTTTACGAGGATGCATCCGTGCTCGGCGCGGGCGGCGTCGTGCGGCCCGTCAACGGCTGCACCGTGGGGCGCGGCCGGGTGCTGGACGCGTCGCTTCCGGAGAGCCACCTCGCGCGCTTCCAGGTCGTCGAGTACCTGCGCGCCATGCTGGCCGGGCGCATGGGCTGGACGCTGCTGGACAGCCTGTTCGTCATCCCGGGCGCGCTCGGACTGTTCTCGCGCGAGGCGGTGCTGGCGGTGGGCGGATATCGCGCCGACAGTCAGGGCGGGGACGTGGATCTCGTCATGCGGCTCCAGCGCTGGGCCGGCAGCAACGGACGCAGGTCGGCGATCCGCTTCGTCGGCGGCGCGGTGGGATGGAGCGCCGTTCCGGAGCGGATGAGCCTGCTGGCGAATCAACGCTCGCGCTGGCACCGGGAGCTGGCCGAGGCGTTGTGGTTCAACCGCGAGCTGCTGATGGGTCATCGATTCGCCCTTCATCACGGGCTGGCGTTCCTGTTCCAGCTCGTGGTGGAGCTGATCGGCCCGGTTATCGAGGTCGGGGGACAACTGACGCTGCTGGCGCTCGCGATCGCGGGCAAGCTCGACAACCTCTTCTTCGTGCTCTATTTCTCGATCTTCCTGGTGGGCGGCACGCTGCCCACGCTGCTCGCGATCGCGCTCGAGCGCTCCGCGTGCCCGAGGTTCCGCCGCCGGAGCGACCTCGAGGGTCTCGCACTCGCTGCCCTGCTCGAGAACTTCGGCTACCGCCAGCTCACGGCGTGGTGGCGGGTGAAGGGACTGCTGAGCATCCTGCGCGGCCGGAAGACCCCGGGTGAAGTCTCGCGGCGCGACGTCCAGGCGCCGCCGCTCGAGCCGGAGGAGGAACAGGCGGCGTAGGCTGTCCTGTTCGGGGTACGGGTTGACCGCCGATCGCGCGCGGCGATGTCCATGGACGATCCCGGGGGGCGTGGGTCGGGCACGGTGCAGGCCGGCGTCCGGGTGCTGCCGGCGCTCGCGCGGCTTCGCGATCTTCCGCTCAGGGCGCGCTGCCCGGGCCCGGCGCTGCACTCGCGATCGGCCGGGGCCGCGGCCGGAAGCACGAGAGCGCGAGCCGCAGGCGCTGCTCGAGCGGAGCCCCGGGGAGGGCCTCGCACAGCGCGGCCGCGCGGCGTGCCTCCTCGGCGCGGAAGCCGAGCAGGCGGAGCGGGGCGATCACTTCCTCGGCGGCGGCCCGTGCCCGCACCGCCGCCGCCATGCGCCGCGCCGCTTCGCGTTTGTGGCGCATGAACTCGGCTCCGAACGCGCACTCCGCTCCGTACTGGTTGTGGGCCCG
>CAZYQK010000153.1:0-6790 GCA_964650245.1 uncultured bacterium
CTCGAGGCGGGCGCCGCACGGGAGGCTCCGGCCGCGCGCCGCGTCGTCCGGCGCGGCGGGCGCGGCGCCCGCTCGTAGCCCGGCCGGAGGCGCGCGCATCGCGGGAAGCGGTGCCGCGTGCGCTGCGGTCACGGCGAGCGCCAGCGCCAGGGCGCCGATGCGGAGGCAGGATGTCGAAGCAGCTCGCATGCGGAAGTCCCGGTGGGAGTCGCGATGGGCGGGGGAGAGCCCGCGCACGAGTTTAGCCCACGCGGGGCGGGTGAGGAACGGGGCGATGCGTGCGGCGTTGCCTCGTTCAGGGCGCCGGCGCCTCGCTCGCCGCGGCGTGGAACCAGGTGCGCGTCCCGGCCTCGCGCACCGGGAGCCCGAGCGGGTTGGGCTCGCCCGCGGCGGGCAGACGCTGGAACTCATCGCGCGTCAGCCACACCACCGGACGACCCGTCGTCCAGGCCACGAAATCGGGCGTGTCCGAGAACATCGGCGAAACGCTGGCGCCCACTGGCACGGCGAGCGGCGCGAGTGCCTCGCGCTCGGCCGCGAGACCGCGCTCGAGCGCGCGCGCCTCGCGCGTGGCCTCGCGCATCGCGGGGCCAGTGGCGGGCAGCGTGAGGAGCGCCAGCGCCCCGATCCAGAGCCGCGGCCGATGGGCCCAGGGCGGGAGCCGCTCCGCGAGCGCACGAGCGCCGAGTGCTACGCCCAGTGCCCAGAGCGGCAGGAAGGGCGCGAGATAGCGCGTGTCGTAGAGCGTCGCCGTCATGATCGCGACCGGCACCAGTACCAGCGCCAGCGCCGTCGCCGCGAGCCGCCGGTGCTCGCGCGCGATCGAGATCGCGCCCACGATCGCGAGCCAGCCGGTGGCACCACTCGGGGTCAGCAGCGCGCGCTTCGCCGCGTGGGGGAAGAAGTCGGCCCACTTGGCCGGGAGTGCGGGGAGCGCCTGCCGCAGCAACTCGGGCCAGTAGACGGGCGGAAGATCGAAGTCGCGCAGCACGCCGAGCCCGGGGTGGGCACCCCAGTAGCCCACGAGCAGGTACGACGACAGGTTGAAGAACGGGGCACCCACCGCGCGCGCGGTGTGCAGCCACCACGGAAGGGCACACGCGATCACGCCGAGGGCGAGCCGCCACCACACGCGCCCCGCCAGGCCGCAGAGGATCGCGGCGGCGATCAGCATCTCGGGACGGGCGAGGGTGGCGAGGCCGAGCAGCAGCCCCGCCGCGAACGCCCGCGGCCGCGGTGCGAGCAGGCGCTCGATGGCGAGCGCCAGCAGTCCGGCCCCGAGCGGCAGCGAGAGGTCGTGGTGGACCGCCTGGAGCGTGAGGGGCGAGACGGTGAAGAGCGCTGCGGCCGCGGCCCCGACCGCCGGCCCGAAGCGCGCGGCGCCGAGCCGGTAGACCGCCCATGCCGCGAAGAGTGCCAACAGCGCGCCGAGCCACGCCGCGTGATCGAGTGTGCCCGGCCCCGCGAGCCGGAGCGCAGGCGCGAGCAGCATCGGCAGGAGCGGACCGTGGATCAACACTGGGACGGTTTCGTGGGCGTCACGCAACGTCCACAGCGGCGGATGGATGACGCCGGTGCGGAAGCCCTGGCCCGCGAGCAGCGAGCGGGCGACCGCGCCGTATTCCCAGATGTCGTCGAGCGGATCGGGCACGCCCGCGCGGAGCACGGCGAGATCGAGCACCCAGAAGCTCGCGGCGAACGCCAGCGTCGCGGCGAGCCATGCGCGCGCGGCGCGCGGGCCAGTCTCCGGCATGGCGCGGCACTGTCCCACGCGCGCCGGAGCGGGGTCAACGCGCGCGGGCGTGCGCGCCGCCGCGTGCGCCACCGCGGCCGGCGCTCACACGCCCTGTGCTATAGTGCGCCGTTCTTCCGTCACCGGCCCGCTCGCAACACACGTTGAAGCCGCGGCCGCTACCCGTGGGACGGACGAGGGACCGGCGCGTGAATCTCGATTGGGGCCGACTCAAAGCGGTCGAGAGCGACGACTGGGGTTTGTGCGCGTGGTCGCCCGATGTGCACGCGCAGCGCGTGCTGGCCGACACCCCGGCGTTTCGCGGTCCCGCCGGGCGCCGCTACGGCGGCTCCACGCTGGAGAGCGCAGAGGACGTGCGCGCGCTCGCCGACCTGCTGCTCGAGTTCCGCGGCGGCGACGGTTTTCCGCCGGTGTGGCAGGCCAACACCGTGATGGCCGCCCCGGATTTCGCCCGCCTCACGCCCCCGATGTTCGAGGTCGAGCACCTTCCGCTGGTGGACCTGCCCGCGACGCCCGCCCGCTGGTCGCGCCCCGGGATGTGGGATCAGGTGCGGCGCGCCTGCGAGGCGGGGGTGTGGTGGGTCGAGCTTCACGGGCTCCATCATCTGCCGGAGCGCGCGTGGCTCACCGCGCTCCGCCGCGGGGCGGACGACGCGCGGCGGGCGCACGAGCAACAGAGCCCGGTGTGCGCGGCGGTGGAGGCGAGCGGCGAATACGATCCATCGGAGCCGCGCGACGTGCGGCGCCGCAATCTCGAACAGGCGGTCGAGCGCTTCCGCTCGCTGGTGGGCAGGCCGCCGCGCTCGTTCTGCCCGCCCGACTACCGCTGGGACGACTCGCTCGAGGAGGATGCCGAGCGGCTGGAGCTGACCACCATCCAAGGGAAGGCCGAGCAGGCGGGATCCCCGCTTCCGATGGTGCGACGCACCCTGCTCCGCTACCACTGGCCGCACGAGGCGGGTGCGCGCTTCTACCTGCCGCCGCGGATCGCATTCGAGCCCTGCGGCAGCGGTGACGCGTCCGCGAAGCTCGGGGTGCCGGCGGTCACCCGCGCCGTGCGGCGGGCGTGGGGTCGCACGCAGCCGGCGGTGGTGAGCAGCCACCGCGTGAACTACGCCCATCTCGATCCCGAGTGGGCCCGCGCCGGCCGCGCCGCGCTGCGCGAGCTGCTGGGCGCACTCGCGCGCGCGGGCGCGGTATTCCTCACCGATGCCGAGGTGCGGTCGCTGCACGCGCGTGGCTGGTCGGTGCGCGAGATCGGCGCGCATGGAGTGCTGCTGCGCTACTACGGCGTTCCGCGCGAGCCGGTGCGCTTTCCGGCGCCAGACGGCGTGACGGCGGTCACGGTGCGCGAGGGGGCCGGGCCCGATGGCGCCGACGTGCGGCTCGAGGGCGGCGCGGTGACCGCGCGCGTCAACGTGGGCGAGCTGCTGCTCGAGTGGGGCCGCGCGTGAGCGGCGCGTTCGAGAGGCTCGCGAGCACCCGGACCGGGCGCTGGACGGTCTGGAAGTTCAACTGGCTCGCGAACCACAAGATCATCTCGGCGCTCGGGCGGGCGCGGAAGCACGCCCGCGGCGTGCTGCTCGACGTGGGCTGCGGCTCGCGGCCCTTCGCGTGGATGTTCGAGGCCCGGGTCGCGCGCTACCTGGGGACGGATCTCAGGAGTTCGCGCTTCCTCGGGGACCGCCCGCCCGATGTCTACGCGCGCGGCGAGGCGCTTCCGATGCGCGACCAGTCGGTCGACACCGTGCTCGGGCTCTCGATGCTGACCTATTTCCCCGAGCCGCTCGAGCCGCTGTGCGAGGCGCGCCGCGTGCTCAAGCCGGGCGGCATGCTGCTGCTCGAGTTCACGCAGATGGCCCCGCTCCACGACGAGCCACACGACTACTTCCGTTTCACGCGCTACGGCGCCGCGCACCTGCTCGAGCGCGCCGGGTTCGAGCCGGTCGAGTTCATCCCGATCGGCGGCCTGTGGGCTAAGGTCGGGCTCTCGACCATCGCCGCGCTCAATCGGATCAACCGCGGACCGACGCGAATCCTCACCGAGATCCCGGTGCGCCTGCTCTACGTGGTGCTCCAGATCCTGTTCGAGGGGCTCGATCGGCTGTTCTGGAGCCCGCGCG
Organism: uncultured bacterium; assembly: GCA_964650245.1. Lineage (GTDB taxonomy): Bacteria > Eisenbacteria > RBG-16-71-46 > RBG-16-71-46 > RBG-16-71-46 > WS-2. The sequence goes on from CAZYQK010000153.1 coordinate 3,877, forward strand.
AGGTGCTCGCGCACCTGGTGGTGGCGCGGCGGCGCTGAGGCCCGCGAAAGTCCCGCGCGCGACACCCGATTCCCGCGCGACGCCCCATTCTTGACCGTGTTTTGACGCGGGTGCTAGTGTCCGCGCGTGATTTCCTCATCGCCTGCCTCCCCGGCACCGGCGCCTGTCGTTCGCCTCCTCCCTCAACTCGCCGAATTCGCGTCCAGGCAGTACGGGGATTCGCAGTTTGTCCTGCGCTCGACGCCCTCCGGCTGGCAGGGCTACACGTTTGCTCGCGCTGCACGAGCGATGCACGCGTTCACCGCGCTGCTGGAGGCGGAGGGCGTCAGGCCCGGCGACCGCGTCGGCCTCCAGAGCGAGAACCGTCCGGAGTGGGGCCTCGCGTATCTCGCGATACTGGAAGCCGGGGCGGTCGTGGTGCCGCTCGACTCGCAGCTCAAGGTGCAGGAAGTGGGAGAGATCCTCGCCACCGCCGGCGCCACGCGCTGCGTGGTGAGCGCGAGACAGCACCCGCTGCTGGAGCAGGTGCGCGGCATGCGGCTTCCCGGTCTCGCGCTCATCGCGCTCGACCCGATCGCCGCACTCCCGTCGTGGGACCAGGCGCAGGCCCGCTTCCCGAACGAGCGGGCGCGCGAGGAGCGCGCGGCGCCGAACGATCTCGCGGTGCTGATCTTCACCTCCGGCACCACCGGGCAGGCGAAGGGCGTGATGCTCTCGCACGCGAATCTGCTCACCAACGTCGAGGCGGTGGCGCGCATGTTCGAGTTCGGTCCCGGCGATCGCTTCCTCTCGGTGCTGCCGCTCCATCACACCTTCGAGTCCACGGTCGGGCTGCTGGCCCCGCTCCGGGTCGGGGCGAGCGTGGCCTACGCGCGCGGCCTCGACTCGCGCGGGCTGCGCGAGGACATGACCTCCTCTCTCGCGACCATCCTGCTGGGCGTGCCGCTGCTGTACGAGAAGCTGCTGAGCGCGATCCACCGCGGCGTGAGCGAGGCCCCGCTCGGGTCCAGGCTCGCGGCGAGGACGCTGCTCGGCGTCACGCGGCTGGTTCGGCTCGCGATCGGCGCGCGCGTGGGCAGCGCGCTGCTGCGACCGGTGCGCGCGAAGGCCGGGATGGCCCACTTGCGAATGCTCGTGACCGGCGCCGCGCCGCTCGCGCCCGAGGTGTTCTGGGGCTTCGTGGATCTCGGCTGGCCGATGCTCGAAGGCTACGGCCTCACAGAGACCTCGCCCGTCGCCTGCGCCAACCGCCCGCGCCGTCCGCTGCCGGGGGCGGTGGGCTGGCCTGTGTTGGGGGTCGAGGTCCGCATCGCAGAGCCCGATGCCGAGGGGAACGGCGAGATCCTGGTGCGCGGCCCCAACGTCATGCTCGGCTATTTCGGCAATCCGGCCGCCACCGCCGAGGTCTTACGCGACGGCTGGTTCCACACCGGAGATCTCGGCCGGTTCCTCGAAGACGGCCGGCTCCTGATCACCGGGCGCCTGAAGAACATGATTGCGACCGCCGCCGGAAAGAAGATCTATCCCGAAGAGATCGAGGTCCATCTCGCGAACTGTCCCTACGTGCTCGAGGTGGTGGTCGCCGCCGGCCGGGACCCGCGCGGCGAGCGAGAGGAAGTGCAGGCCCACGTCGTGCCCAACCTCCAGGAGCTCGAGACCCTGGCGCGCGAGAGCCAGTGCGCGTGCGACGAGGCGTTCGTCGGGCGGGTGATTCGGCGCGAGGTCGAGGCGCGCTGCGAAGCGCTCGCGCCCTACAAGCGCGTCAAGCGCGTCATCGTCCGCCAGCAGGAGTTCCCGAAGACCTCGACCGGCAAGATCAGGCGCCAGGGGCTCGGCGTGGAAGCGCCGCAGGCCCGCGTCGGCGCCGTGGCCTAGCCTCGCCCCGCGCCATGGCAATCGACCCCATCCCGCAGGTCGGCATCAGCAAGGTCATCGGGCTGCTCGAAGTGCTCGACGACGCCGGCGGCCGCTACGACGTCTTCCGCCTCGCGCGCGACATCAACTACGAGTTCGGCGAGATCCTCCAGGTGATCAAGGCCGCCGAAATGCTCGAGCTGGTGGTGACGCCGGGGGCCGACGTGGTGCTCACCGGCACCGGAAGCGCGCTGCTCCGCGGGCGGGTGAACGCGCGGAAGAAGCTTCTGAAGGAGCAGCTCAAGAAGCTCCCGCTGTTCCGCACCGTCGTGGACGCCTTGAAGCGCAGCGACGACGCGCGCGCCGACGCCGACGCGTTCCTCGAGATCTTCGCGCTCCACCTGCCGGCGGAGAACGCCGAGGCGCTCTTGAAGACCGTGATCGACTGGGGGCGCTACACCGAGCTGCTGGGCTTCAGCCCCGACGACGAGCAGCTGTATCTGGATCAGGCGGAGTGAAACTTTGGGGACTCACCCACCGGCGCCCGCTTCCTACTTGTTCTCCGCCGTGTAGGTCACGCCGCCCTCGCCGTCCACCTGCATCATGTGGCGCTGGACCAGCGGCCCCTTCGGCACCATGCCGCCGGCCCACTTCATGTCGCCCAGCTTCTCCTTCCACTGCCACTCGAGCACGAACGAGGCGTCGTTCCGAACCTTGAACGGCAGGGCCGCCCGCTCGCCATTGGCGAGCGACTCCTTGACCAGCGTCTGCCCGTCAACGGTGACGCGGATGCGCTCCATCGTCATGCCGGAGTCGTTCTCGACCACGGCCTCGTGCGGCGGAGTCCGGTTCAGAAACTCGGGGTAATGCTTCCAGCCGTACCAGGCCGCGAAGACGAAGAGCAGAAAGAAGATCAGCTTCTTCATGGTTCCCTCCATGCAGTGGGGCCGGCATCCTGCCGGGACGTGGGCGAAGCTAAACCCGGGCCGGCCGGGGCGCAAGAGCCGGGTTGTGCTCCGAAGATTGCAGTTGGCCGGCGGCGGGCTCGACTCGCGAGCGG
>CAZYQK010000154.1:0-6746 GCA_964650245.1 uncultured bacterium
ATGCTCGACTCGATCGGCACCGACCACTGCCCGTTCACCATGGAGCAGAAGCGGATGGGGAAGGACAACTTCACGCTCATCCCGAACGGCGCGGCGGGGATCGAGGACCGGCTCCAGCTGCTCTACACCTACGGTGTGTGCGAGGGGAAGCTCGACCTGCAGCGCATGGTGGCGCTCGGCAGCACCAACCCGGCGCGCATCTTCGGGCTCTACCCGCGCAAGGGCACGATCGCGGTGGGCGCTGACGCCGATCTCGTGGTCTACGACCCGGTCGCGACCGGCACCCGCAGCGCGAAGACGCACCACTCGCGCAGCGACCGCAGCATCTTCGAGGGGTTCAAGGTGCGCGGGAGGCCGACGACGGTCGTGGTGAACGGCCGCGTTCAGTACGCGGACGGGAAGCTCAAGGTGGAGCGCGGCGCGGGACGTTTCATCAGGCGCGAGGTCGTGAAGCACGGTGCGCCGTACCCGGCGGGGGCGCGCGCGGCGCAGCCGGCGAGCTAGGCGAGCGAGCCGCGCCCCGATCGAGCCGGTTCGGCACCCGACCCGAGACCCTCGTCGCGTGCTGCTAGAGCTCGGTCAAGGTGCACCGGCATCCGCCCGGGGTTGCCCAGGGAAACCGCACTCGCACCTTCCTGTCGCGTACGGAGCGATCGTCCGTCCCCCGGTCGCTCGGGATCGTGGTGGCTCCATCGTCTGCACCCCGAGCGGCCGGCGGGATCGAGATGGCCTGTCACGCGGAATGTCTCGACGCGCCACCCCGGCGAACGGCAGGTCTTCATCCTCCCAGGGCGGAACCGGCTTCGAAGCCATCCCTTGACGGACTGGCCCGTGCGAGGAGTAGACTTTCGGGGACAAGGACGGGCACGATGTGCGTGCTCCGGTGGACCCTTGGAACTCCCCCCGCGCCGGGCGCGCGACCGATGCGTGAGGGCACCCGAGGTGCCTCGGTCGGTCGCTCCCGCGGCGTTGGCTGTCAGCATGAGGCCGCCTGGCCGAAGCGCACGTTTCCTTAGAGTCAAAAGTTGGGTGAATGGCCGCGTTCAGGCGCACTAATGACTCGATGCGCAACAGGGCCCGCGGCGCCCGACGCGGGGGCCGGCGTCCTGGACCCGCCTGCGCCGCTCGGCGCAGCGGTGCTCTCGCCGTTTCCAGCCGCCGGGCCCCGGTCGAACATCAGGCGATCGTCCGTCGCCGAGGAGTGCGGTTCCCATGCCCCTGAAGGTGAACTACCAGGTCCGCGTCTCGGTCCTGCTCGCGATCGTGCTGGTGCTGGCCCTGCTCTGCAGCGCCGGAGCCCTGCTGACCGCCCGCGAGGTGGAGGGGCTCATGGCCGCGATGATCTCGCGCAACGTTCCGAGCCTGGTCGCGGCGACCGAGCTGGAGAACTCCCTGCTCCAGCAACGCGGGCTGGTCTCCGCGTACATGCTGGACGAAGGGCGGCAGGGGTGGATTCTCGATCTGGATCGTCTCAAGCCGTCCCTCGGGCGCTGGCTGGTGGAGGCGCGAAGGACCGCGGACACGGATGAGGAGCAGAAGATCGTCGCTCTGCTCGAGGAGGTGTACAAGACCTACGACGCGCAGCGCGAAGAGGCCATCGCGCTCTTCGAGGCGGGGCGCCATGCGGAAGCGCGCCAGATTCTCCTGCGTGATGTGAGCCTTCTGTCGAACCAGGCCCACGATCTCTGCCGTCAACTCGTGGCCGCGAACGAGCGGCAAATGCGGCTCGCGCTGGTGCAGGGGCACCGACGGCTCGGGCAGCTCACCGTGGCTGTGATCGTCGGCGCATCCGCGGCCGTTCTGGTCGCCCTTACGCTGCTCCTGATGGTGTTGCTGAGCATCCTTCGGCCGATGCAAAGGTTGGCGCAGGATGCGAAGGCGCTCACCGCCGACTCATCCGAGACCACGCCGCCACACTTCCCCGACGAGCTGCGCGAGTTCGAGTTCTACTCGCGCGCGCTGATGTCCGACATGACCAGGACCCGGAGCAGCCTGGAGGACAGCCGGCAGCGCCTGCTCACGGCCGAGAAGCTCGCAGCCATCGGGAAGTTCGCGGCCTGTGTCGCGCACGAGATCCGGAACCCGCTCACCTCGATGAGAATCTGGCTGTACGATCTTCAGCGGTCGGCGGCCGGGGACCCGGAAACCGAGCAGAAGTGCCGCATGCTGGCGGATGAAGTAGCCAGGCTGGAAGAAATGGCCACGAGCTTCCTTCAGCTTTCTCGCCCGCCGAACCTCAAGCTCGCGCCCCAGGACGTCGGAGCCATCATCGACCGGGCGCTGGAGTTCGCCGGGCATCGCCTCGATGAGAAGCGGCTTCGCGCCGTCCGGGTCAACGGGGAGGTGCTTCCGCCCGTGCTCGCGGACGCGGATCAGCTGCGCCAAGTCTTCCTGAACCTTCTCACGAACGCCGCCGACGCCACGCCTGCCGGCGGCGAGCTGCGGGTCACCGACGCCATCGAATGCCCTGGCGACGGCGGCAGAGTCGTCGTGGTGCGCGTCGAGGATGGCGGCCCGGGTGTGCCGGAAAAGGTGCGCGGGCATCTTTTCGAGCCCTTCGTCACGACCAAGGCCAATGGGACCGGGCTCGGCCTTTGTATCGCATCCAGCATCATGGCCAAACACGGCGGGCGGCTGAGCCTCGAGTCGTCTACGGAACGCGGGTGCGTCTTCGCGGTGCGCATCCCCGTGTGCGAGGGCTGATCGTGGGTCGAATCCTGGTGGTGGACGACGACACGGGGATTCTCCGCGCGTTCAGCGCCCTGTTGATGAGCAGCGGCCACGAGATCACCACGGCTTCGAGCGGAGAGGAGGCCCTCGAGACCCTGGCCCGCGAACACCCCGAAGTGGTCGTGATGGACGTGTGGCTGCCCGGCATGGACGGGCTCGCGACGTTTCGGAAGATCAAGTCGAGTCACCCCCAGACACCGGTCATCGTCATCACGGGTACGAGCACGATGGACCTGGCCATCGAGGCTTCCAAGCTCGGGGCCTTCGAGTACCAGCTGAAGCCATTCGATCCCAGCCGCATGCTCCAGATCATCGAGCATGCACTGGAGTCCGTACGTCTGGTTCGAATGCGCGACAACGGGGGCAGCGGGCTGGAGCCGCCATCCGGGGACTTCATCATCGGCCAGAGCCCCCGGATGCAGGAGGTATACAAGGAGATCGGGCGCGTGACGGCGACCGATGCGACCGTACTCATCCGCGGGGAGTCGGGGACCGGCAAGGAGCTGGTCGCCAAGGCCATCCACCAGCACAGCCAGCGCGGCCAACAGTCGTTTGTGGTCGTGAACTGCGTGGCGATCCCGGAGACGCTCCTCGAAAGCGAGCTGTTCGGCTTCGAGCGGGGGGCTTTCACGGGGGCCACGGCGCGGCGCCTTGGCATGTTCGAGCGCGCTGATGGCGGGACCATTCTCCTTGATGAGGTCGGCGACGTTCCTCTCGGCGTTCAGGCCAAGATCCTGCGAGTGCTCCAGGAGAGGACTTTCGAGCGAGTCGGCGGCAATGAAACCATTCGGGTGGACGTCCGCATCTTGGCCGCGACGAATCGCGACATGGAGCAGGCAATCTTGCAGGGGAGATTCCGCGAGGATCTCTATCATCGGCTCGACGTCGTGACGATCCATTTGCCGCCGCTCCGCGAGCGACGCGACGACATTCCGGCGCTGGTGAGCTCCTTCCTCTCGCGCTTCGCGGTGGAGCTGAAGATCGAGAGGCCCGCCATCTCACCGGACGCCATGGAGCTGCTCTGCAGCTATGCATGGCCGGGAAATGTGAGGGAGCTGGAGCACTGCCTGAAGCGCGCCCTGATTCACAGTCGCGGATTTCCGATTCAGCGGGGCGACCTGCGGCGCGCCCTCGAAGGGGGGGACGACGTGGCCGGCTCGCGCCCGACCGCGGATGGGGAAGCCGTGTTGCGCGATTTCGTCCGGGGCTATCTGGCCCGGGAATCGGGACCCGGCTGCGAGCCGAAGCTTATGGAGACGGTGGAGAGGGAACTACTGCTGGAAGCACTTCGCCGCAGTCAGGGCAACCAGAGCAGGGCGGCGGAGCTGCTCGGCATCCCCAGGCCGACCCTCCATGCCAAGCTTCAGAGGCACGGTATCCGGACCACCGGTGTCGTCGAGCACGGGAAGCGGCAGGCCCAGGGGTAGCTGGCGGCCGCCGGGCTCAACGCAGTCGCACGATCTGGATTCCCGTGTTTCCGGCCGGCGTGACGAGTCGGGCGAAATAAAGGCCGGGAGGCAAGATCTCGCCGGAATCTCCGCGGCCGTCCCAGGTGAGTTGACGCTGCCCGGGCGGGAACCAGCCAGCCTCAAAGCGGCGCACGACGCGGCCGAGCACGTCGTGGATCACCAGCCCCTGCGATCCTTCGGAGGGCGTCTCGATCAGGAGCGCGATCGCCGAACGCGAGGGATTCGGCGTGGCCCGCAGCCGCGGGCCGGGCGGGCGCAGGAGCGCGTCTTCGACGCCCACCGGGGACCCGATCGTAATGGACGCGTCGCTCGGCGTCACGGGCACGACGTTCACGCCGGCATTGTAGAAGCGAAGCCCGCTCAGCAGGCGAACCATCGTGACCTGGGGAGTACTCGACGCGCGGAAGCGCAGCCGGTAGAGCTGCCCGGGGCCGGTGACCGAGACGCCGTTGCACAGCAGCACGAGTGTGACGGTGTCGCGGTCCGTGCCCTGGCGGAATCGGTGGAAGGTATTTCCGCAAGCGCTCGTCATCAGCGTGCCCCGCTGGAGCGACAGCGGGGAGATCGAAACCGGCGTGAGCGCGGCCGGGTCGAATCCGATCACCGCGTCGAAGGCATTGAACGCGGAGCCCGCCTGCGTGACCTGGAGATAGATGTCGAACTCCGTTCCCGGCGGCACGGAGGTCGAGCTGGGGACGATCGCCGCGCTGACCCCCTGGGCGGAGGCGATAGCGGGGGCTAGCGCCGCCCCCAGAAGAACCTGGCTCACAAGCCACGCGATGGTCGCCTTCCGCACGCGGACGCGGGCTCCGCACGCGGGATCCACAGGCGCGGCCCGACAGCACGCGAGGGCTCCGGCGGACCGGCGGTCTGCCCGTGCGGATGGGCTCGTGCCGCGGGTGCGGCCGCAAGCGGCATGGATGCGGGACATCACGGCTACCTCAGGTACACGACGGTTCGGGCATACGTGCCCTGGTTCGTCACGAGTCTGGCGTAGTACACCCCTGGCCGCAGCGCCACACCGCGATCGTCCCGGCCATCCCAGGGGATTCGGAAGATTCCGGCTTCGTGGAGCCCCGACACCAGAGTGCGAATTCGCCGGCCGTCCACCGTATAGATCGACAGATCCACGCGGCCCGATTGAGACAGGCCGAACTCGATCGTCGTCGTCTGCTGGAACGGGTTCGGTGCGGCCGCCGCCAGCGAGGTCCTCGCCGGGATCCCGATCGCCGGCGCGGGCTCGCGGACGAGCAGGGTCACGCGGCGGTTGGTCGCGTCGCGAGCTTTGACGACACCGATGCGGATGCGCGGGTCGCCCTTGGCGATCGCGCGGAACGAGACCTGCCCGAGCTCACCGGACAGTCCCACGCCGCGGACACCCATGAGCGCGAGATCCAGTGCGCCGGGGCCCGGCGAGAACGCGACACCGCCTTGAGACTCGAGTTCACCCGCGGTGGTGGCGATCACGGGCTCGACCACGGTCGAATCCCACGCAAGGGTCACCGAGACCGCCTGGATCAGGCTTGCCGCCCGCAACGAAAGTCGCGCGAGTATGGTCTCACCCGCGGTCACCGAGTTCGGCGCGTCGAGGGTCAATTCGTTGATCCCGCTCGGTTCAGTCGTGGGCCGCGCGGCCAGCTGGGGCTGAGAGACAACCTCGAAGTTGATGGCGAACATCACCAGATCCTCGAACTCGATCGCGTCGTCGGTGGTCGGCATGGCATCCACGCTGAAGTCGGTCGTCGGTCCAACGTCCAAGTACGCGAATGGAGCGACGGCGGCACCATCCAATCCATAGTGCGCGCCCAGCAGTGAAAGGTCGGCTGTATTCACGACGTTGTCCCCCTGGCCGGGGGTGCTGCCGTCGGACACGTCCCCGAGGTGGTAGTTCAACCTGCCCGCGGTCATGTTCGAGGCCGCAGAGATGTTTCCGCACGTGTCGGTCACGAATGCCACGTAGTAGTAGAAGTCCCGAGCGGTCGATTGATCGGTCTGGCCGGGCTGGTTTACGGACGTGAGCAGCCAGGGCGCGGGCGCGGGATAGCCGGGCACGGTCGGCGCGGCGCCCGGTCCCGGCCCATCGTCGTACTCCGGATAGTTGCCGAAGCCCGCGCGGTAGACCTGGACGGTGGCCCCGGGCGGCACGGCGCCCCAGGAGAGGAGGATTCCGGTCGTCCCATCCGCATCGTTTCCTGTCTTGATCTGTGTCGCGGTGAGCGTGGCGATCGCCGGAGGAGGCGGGTTGAACGCGAAGCTGGCGCTGATGGTGTGGCTGGCGGTGACGCTGGTGAAGGTGTAGCTGGTGACGGCGCCCACCGAGACCCCGTCCACCAGCACGTCGGCGACGTGGTAACAGGAATCCGGGGTGATGATGAAGGTCTGGTTGCTCCCGCAGTTGACTGCCACCGCGCCCGAGGGGCTGATGCTGCCGTTGGCTCCCGCCGAGGCGGTGATGGTGAACACGTCGATCGCGAAGCTGGCGCTGATGGTGTGGTTCGCGGTGACGCTGGTGAAGGTGTAGCTGGTGACGGCGCCCACCGAGACCCC
>CAZYQK010000155.1:0-6586 GCA_964650245.1 uncultured bacterium
GGGGTTCCAGCGCCGGGTCTGATGCCCGAAGTGCACTCCGGCTTCGAGCAGGTCCTTCATGCTGATTTCGGCCACTGCTTCCTCCCCTGGGGTTTTGTCGTCCGCCCGTTCCGATCTCGATGGCGCCCTACTCCGAATCGGAGACCCCGGCGCAAGGAACGGTGCGTGCGTGATGGTGCCGCGGCTAGCGCTTGCTGAACTGGAAGCGCTTGCGCGCCCCCGGCTGGCCGTACTTCTTGCGTTCTTTCATGCGCGGATCGCGGGTGAGCGCGCCCTCGCGGCCCAGCAGTCCGCGCAGCGTCTCGTCGCCACGCGCCAGGGCGCGGGAGATCGCGAGACGCAGCGCCCCGGCCTGGCCCGCCAGGCCGCCGCCGTGCACCCGGGCGTCGAAGCTGTACCGGCCCGCGGTGTTGGTGATGGTGAACGGCTGGAGTGCCACTCGCACCAGCGAGTCGCGCTTGAAATACTCCTCGGGCGTTCGTCCGTTGATGACGTTCCGTCCGGCCACGGCGACCAGGCGCACGCGCGCCACGGCCTCTTTGCGCCGGCCGGTCTTCGGCTGAATCGCAGTGTCGATGGCCATCGTCTCCCTTAGGGCTAGGTGCGCGGCTCCCACGGCGTGGGCTGCTGCGCCGCGTGCGGATGCTCGGCCCCGCCGTACACTTTGAGCTTCTTCATCATCGCCCGGCCGAGCTTGGTCTTGGGCATCATGCCGCGCACGGCCCGGGACACGACTCTGTCGGGATGCTTCTGCATGAGCTCGACGATCGAGGTCCAGCTCGCCCCGCCCGGATACATCGTGTGGTGGAAGTACTTCTTGTCCTGCGCCTTCCTGCCGGTGAGCGCGAGCTTGCTGGCGTTGATCACCACTACGTGATCGCCGGTGTCCATGTGCGGAGTGAAGATGGGCTTGTGCTTGCCCTTGAGCACGGTCGCCACCTGCGTGGCGATCCGCCCGAGCGTCTTGCCCGCGGCGTCCACCACCAGCCACCGGCGCTCGATGTCGGCCGGCCGTGCGGTATACGTCTTCATTCCTTCCTCCGATTTTCTTCGCGCGCACGGAAAGACCCGCTCGCGCGCGACGCGGCCGCGCGCGCCTTCACGAGCCCTATCTGCAAGAAGCGACGCACGCTAGCACGGGTTTCGAAAGCCTGTCAAGCCCGTGTGCCGTACTCGCGGGTCCGATCAGGCCACCGCGCTCCGGCCGGCGCTGGCCGCCGATCCGGATCAGGCGAACTCGACCAGCACCTGACGCAACCGCGCCAGCGGCAGCCCGACCACGTTGGAGTAGTCGCCCTCGACGCGGCGGACGAACTGCGCGGCGAGTCCCTGGATGCCGTACGCGCCCGCCTTGTCGAGCGGCTCCCCGCTGCGCACGTAGGCTTCGAGCTCGGATGCGTCGAGCCTCGCGAGCAGCACCCGGGTGCACTCGGCGGCGGTGCGCTGCTCTTCGCCCTTCACCACCGCGATCCCGGTCCACACTTCGTGGGTGCGGCCGTGGAGCCGCCGCAGCATGGCGAGCGCTTCGGCCGCGTCCGCAGGCTTCCCGAGCCGGCTGCCGCGCAGCACTACCACGGTATCGGCGCCGACCACCACGCTGCCCGAGCGCCCGGCCGCCACGCGCCGCGCCTTGTCGAGGGCGAGCGCGCGCACGCCGTGCCGCGGCTCCGCCTCGCCCGGCCACGCGCGGTCGGGCCCGGGATCGACCACGGTGAACCGCGCGCCCGCCTGCCGGAGCAGCGCGACGCGCCGGGGCGAGGCGGAGGCCAGCACCAGCGGCGCGCGGCCGGCGTAGAAAAGCGGCCCGGGCGGGCGGCTCACGCGGGCCCCGTGCCGTGCGGCGGGCTCTCGATCAGCAATGTCACCGGGCCATCGTTGGTCAGCTCCACCTCCATGTGCTCCCGAAACAGGCCGCGCACGACCGGAACCCCCTCGCCCGCGAGCGTCACGCAGAAGCGCTCGAACAGGGGCTCCGCGTGCTCGGGCCTGGCCGCCTGGATGAAATCCGGGCGCCGGCCGCGGCGCGTGTCGCCGTAGAGCGTGAACTGGGGCACCACCAGCGCCCCGCCCCCGGTCTCGCGCAGGTCGCGGTTCATGAGCCCCCGTTCGTCGGCGAAGATGCGGAGCCCCGCGACCTTCCGCGCGGTCCAGTCGGCGTCGGCCTCGCGATCCGTGAGCGCGGCGCCCAGCAGCACCACCAGCCCCGCGCCGATTTCGCCCGCCACCCTGCCTTCCGCGGTGACGCGCGCCCGCGTCACGCGCTGCACCAGCGCCCTCATTCGCCGGGGTTCCCGCCCTCGAGCGGCGGCGGGGCGGCCGGGCGGATCAGCCGCTGGCGGCGGTCCACCCGCGACACTCCCTTCACGCGGCGGATCACGTTGATCACCTCCTGCAGCCTGGCCAGGTGCGGGACCTCGACCACGAACACGCCCCGCGCGGTCTGATCCTCGCTCGCCATGCCCGCGCTCTTGATATTGACGTTGGTCGCCGCGATCACCCGCGCGATGTCGGCGAGCAGCGAGGTGCGGTCCTGCCCGTACACCACCAGCCGCACCGGAAAGGTGTCGCCCACGCGCGCGTCCCACTCCACCGCCACCTTGCGCTCGGCCGCCACCTTGTCGCCGAAGGTGTTGGGGCAGTCCTGGCGGTGGACCGAGACGCCGCGCCCGATGGTGACGATCCCGATCACGGGGTCGCCCGGCACCGGCTGGCAGCAGCGCGCGAACGACAGCATGACGTTGTCGATGCCCTGGATGCGCACCCCGCCCGAGGGCCGCTTCGACAGCCCGAGCGCCTCGAGCGGACCCTTGGCGAGCCGCTCCGCGAAGCCCTCCTTTTCGGGCGTGAGCTTGCGCACCACCTGAGTGAGCGAGAGCTGGCCCTCGGCCAGCCGGGCGAACATCTGCTCGAGATCGGAGCAGCCCAGCCCGCGAGCGATCTCCTCGAGCGCGGGCTCGTCGAACTTGAGCCTCGCGCGCTTGAGCTCGCGCTCCACCATCTCGCGTCCCAGCGAGACGCTATCGGCGTGCCGCTGCTGCCGGAGCCAGTGGCGCACCTTGCTGCGGGCGCCCGCGGTGCGGGCGATCTGGAGCCAGTCCTCGTGGGGCCGGGCCTGGGGCGAGGTGATGATCTCGACCATGTCGCCGTTCTTGAGCTCGTGGCGCAGCGACACCAGCTCGCCGTTCACGCGCGCGCCCACCGTGCGCTGGCCCACCTCGGTGTGGATCTGAAACGCGAAATCGAGCGCGGTCGAGCCCTTGGGAAGGCGCTTGAGCTCGCGCCGCGGCGTGTAGATGAACACCTCCTCCTGGTAAAGCGCGGTGCGCAGGAAGTCCATGTACTCGTCGTCGCTGGCGGTGCGCTGCCAGTCGGCGGTCTGGGCGACGAAACCGCCGAGCCGGGCGTCCAGCTCCTCGTCCATGCGTCCGCCCTGCTTGTAGACGTAGTGCGCGGCGATGCCGGTCTCGGCGATACGGTGCATGTCGCGGGTGCGGATCTGGACCTCGACCATCTCCCCGCCCTCGTTGAGCACCGTGGTGTGGAGCGACTGGTACATGTTGCTCTTGGGCGTCGCGATGTAGTCCTTGAAACGCTCCGCGACCGGCGTGAACTGGTCGTGGGCCACCCCCAGCGCCCGATAGCAGTCGTTGCGGGTGTGGGTGACGATGCGCAGCCCGAACAGGTCGTAGATGGATTCGAAGCCGCGTCCGTTCTTCATCTTCTGGTAGATGGAGTAGAAGTGCTTGGGTCGTCCCACCACCTCGGCCTTGATCCCGGCGGCCTTGAGCCCCTCGCCCAGGCGCTCCCGCACCGCCGACAGGAACGCGTCGCGTTCCTCGCGCTTCGCGGCCACGCGCTGGGTGATGTCCTGGTAGGCCCCGGGCTCGAGCGCCTTGAGGCTCAGGTCCTCGAGCTCGCGCTTGATGCCGGCCATCCCCAGCCGGTGCGCGAGCGGCGCGTAGATGTCGAGCGTCTCGGCGGCGATACGCTGCCCCTTGTCGGCTCTCAGATACTCCAGGGTGCGCATGTTGTGGAGGCGGTCCGCGAGCTTGATGAAGATGACGCGCAGGTCGCGCGACATCGAGAGCAGCATCTTGCGGAAGTTCTCGGCCTGCTCCGCCTGCCGGCTGTCGAAGTGGAGCCCGGCGAGCTTGGTCACGCCCTCCACCAGCCGCGCCACTTCGTGGCCGAATCGCTTCTCGACCTCCTCGAGCGTGGCCGAGGTGTCCTCGACCACGTCGTGGAGCAGGGCGCCCAGCGCGAGCGGCGTGTCGAGCCGGCCTTCGAGCAATTCGAGCAGGATCAGGCATACCTCGACCACGTGGGTGACGAACGGCTGCCCGGACTCGCGGCGCTGGTCGCCGTGGGCACGGTCCACGAAGTCGAAGCAGGCCGCGACCCGATCGCGGTCCACCTTCTGGGCGCGCTCGTCGAGCGCCGCGATCAGCGCGGCGCGCAGCTCGGGATGACCGGCGGCGGCGGGAGTCTCGGTCACGCCACCCGCACCGCCTTTACCTTGAGCTGGATCCGGGTTTCGCCTTGCCACTCGTTGCGGGTGGGCAGGAACAGCAGGTCGCAGCGGCGGGCGCGGGCGACCTCGGGCGCCCGGTTGCCGAGCCCGAAACCGATGGCGTCGGCGCTGCCGGATCCGTCGCGCAGGGCGAGCTTCAGGTGCTTGCCCCCGCCCACCCCGGTCGCGGAGTCCACCGCCAGATCGGTGGCGCGGAACAGGGGCTCGGGGTTGTCGAGGCCGTGCGGGGACAGGCGCTCGAGCCAGTCCGCCAGCTCGAGGTCGCACTCGCCCAGCCTCAGGTCGGAATCGATCTGGATCCGGGGGACGAAGCTCTCGGGCGAAAGGCGTTCGCGCACGAGCGATTCGATGCGCGAGCGCAGCTCAGGGAGCCGCTCGCGCCGGATCGTGAGCCCGGCCGCGAAGGCGTGGCCGCCATATCCCTCAAGCAGGTCAGCGCACTCGGCGAGCAGCCGGTTGAGATCCAGCCCCGGCAGGCTGCGGCCCGAGCCCCGGCCCCGGTCGCCGTCGAGTGCCACCAGCACCGTTGGGCGCTGAAAGCGCTCCACCAGCCGCGACGCCACGATCCCGATCACGCCGGGATGCCAGCCCTCCGACCACAGCAGTATCGAGGAGCAGTGGGGCCAGCCGAGCTCGGTCTCGACCCGCTGGGCCGCCTCGGTCTGCGCCTCCTCGTCGTAGCGCCGCCGCCGGTCGTTGTCCTCCTCCAGGCTCTCGGCGCAGGCGCGGGCCTCTGCTGCGTCGCGGGCGAGCAGCAGCCTCAGGCCCTGTTCGGCGTTTCCCATCCGGCCCGCCGCGTTGATGCGCGGCGCGAGCACGAACGCCACCTGCCCGCTGGTGATGCGCCGGCCCCTGAGACCCGCCACCTCGATCAGGGCGGTGAGTCCCGGCCGGCTCGATTGATTGAGCCGGTCGAGCCCGTGGCGCGCCAGCACGCGGTTCTCGCCCACCAGCGGCACGACGTCGGCGATGGTGCCGAGCGCCACGACGTCGAGGAACTCGCGCGCGCGCTCGAGCCCGCCGCGTCCCCGGAGCAGCGCCTGTGCCAGCTTGAAGGTCACGCCGACCCCGGCCAGCGACTTGAACGGGTAGCCGCAGCCCGGGCGATGGGGGTTGACCACGGCGCAGGCCCGCGGGAGCGAGGCGGGCGGCTCGTGATGATCGGTGATGACGATGTCGATCCCGGCCGCCCGCGCCTGCTCCACCGGCTCGATCGCGGTGATACCGCAGTCCACCGTCACGATCAGCGAGCAGCCGCGGCGGCGGGCCTGCTCGATCGCCGATTCCGAGAGGCCGTAGCCGTCGCGGGTCCGGTGCGGAATGTGATACTCGACGCTGGCGCCCAGGTCGGAAAGCACGGCGTAGAGCAGGAAGGTCGAGGTGATGCCGTCCACGTCGTAGTCGCCGTGCACCAGGATGCGCTCGCCGCGCTCGAGGGCGAGGCGGATGCGCTCGGTCGCGAGGTCGAGGTCGCGCAGTCCGGAGGGGTCGTGCAGTTCGTCCAGGGAGGGATCGAGGAAGTCGCGGGCCGCTGCCACCGTGGCCACGCCGCGGTTGACCAGCGCGTGCCCGACGGCGAGCGGAGAGCCCAGATCGCTCGCCAGCGACTGCGCGCGCTCTGGATCGCGGCGTGGGTGGAGCACCCATTCGGGCGAGAGCGGTGGAGCGAGCACGGCGGATCCTGGGCCGGGGTGGACGGCGGCGTTGGCGATTCGCGAATTCGAAGCCACGCTAGCAGCGCGCTCGAAAGCCGGTCAAGGCGCGGCGGGCACGGCTGCGCGCCGGGTCATGATACCGACCGGCCCGGCGGGCGAAGCCCGCCGGGCGCGGCCGGCACGTCACTCCGAGTCTCCCGTAAGCCGAATTCTGTCGGATTGCTCCGTGGTGATCATTCGTCTGGGACGTTCGTTGCCGAACGCCTCGTGCGACCGACCCTGGGGTAGTGGCGGAGCGGGACACACTCCTCCCCCTCTATGCGGTCTTGCTCCAGGTGGGGTTTACCGAGCCGGCCCCGTCACCGGGACCGCTGGTGCGCTCTTACCGCACCGTTTCACC
>CAZYQK010000156.1:0-6511 GCA_964650245.1 uncultured bacterium
CTCGAAGCCGGAGTGCACTTCGGGCATCAGACCCGGCGCTGGAACCCGCAGATGAAGAAATTCATCTTCATGGAGCGCAACGGGATCTACATCATCGACCTGCAGAAGACGCTCAAGTGCATTCAGGAAGCCCGCGCCGCCATCGAGCGCGTGGTGCGCGCCGGCGGGCACGTGCTGTTCGTCGGCACCAAGAAGCAGGCCAAGCTCCACGTGGTGGAAGAGGCCGTGCGCTGCGGCCAGTACTACGTGACCGAGCGCTGGCTGGGCGGCATGCTCACCAACTTCAAGACCATCCGCACCAGCATCAAGCGCCTGCACGACCTCGACAAGATGGCCGCCGACGGCACCTTCGAGAAGCTGGCGAAGAAGGAGGTCTCGCGCCTTGGCCGCGAGCGCGAGCGGCTGCAGTTCGTGTTCGCCGGAATCAAGGAGATGCCCGGCGTGCCCTCGCTGGTGTTCGTGATCGACACCAAGAAGGAGATGATCGCCGTGACCGAGGCCGCCCGCCTCGGCATCCCGATCGTCGGCGTGGTGGACACCAACTGCGATCCGACGCCGGTCACGTTCCCCATTCCCGGCAACGACGACGCCATCCGCGCGATCAGGCTCTTCACCAGCATGGTCGCGGACACCATCATCGAGTCCAAGGCCTACGCTTTGGAGGGCGGCGAGCAGGAGACGGTCTCCTTCGGTGGCGAGGGCAGCGAGACTGAAGGCGAGACCTCCCACCCCGCCACGGTCTGACCACACCTTCGAGATGACGGCCCGTCGCCCGCCCGTGCCGAGGCAAGGGGCGGGCGTTCCAACACGGCGAGGAAATCCATGACGGTGACGGCCGAACAGGTCAGGGAACTGAGAGAGCGCACCGGCGCCGGCATGATGGAGTGCAAGAAGGCGCTGGTGGATGCGGGGGGCGATCTGGAGCAGGCGATCGACGCCCTGCGCAAGAGCGGAATCGCGAAGGCGGGGAAGCGGGCGGATCGGGCGGCGTCTGAAGGGCTGGTGGACGCCTACATCCATCCCGGCAACCGGGTCGGCGTGCTGATCGAGGTCAATTGCGAGACCGACTTTGTGGCGCGCACGCCCGAGTTTCAGGAGCTGACGCGGAACCTGGCGATGCAGGTGGCGGCCGCCGGCGCCGAGGTGGTGCGGCGCGAGGAGGTGCCGGGCGAGCGCATCGAGCGCGAGCGGGCGATCTACGCGGCGCAGATCGAGGGCCAGGGCAAGCCGGCCGCGATCGTCGAGAAGATCGTGGGCGGCAAGCTTGAGAAGTTCTACTCCGAGATATGCCTGCTCGAGCAGCCCTACATTCGCGACGACAAGCGGACCACCGGCGACCTGATCACCGAGGCCTCGGCGCGGACCGGCGAGAACATCGTGGTGCGACGCTTCGCCCGCTTCCGGCTCGGCCAGGAGTAGCCGCCGTGGCCGCGCGCTACCAGCGTGTCCTCCTCAAGCTCAGCGGGGAGATTCTCGCGGGCGCGGCTGGCCACGGCATCGACGAGGACGCAATCGCGGGGATCGCCGACGAGATCCGCGAGATCCATGCGCTGGGCGTGCAGGTCGGCCTGGTCACGGGCGGCGGCAACATCTTTCGCGGGCTCGCCGCCAGCACCCGCGGCATGGACCGGGTGGGCGCCGATTACATGGGCATGCTCGCCACGGTCATCAACGGGCTGGCGCTCCAGCACTCGCTGGAGAAGCGGGGCCTCTACACGCGCGTGATGTCGGCGATCGAGATGGCGCGGGTGTGCGAGCCCTACATCCGGCGGCGCGCGGTGCGGCACCTCGAGAAGGGGCGCATCGTGGTACTGGCGGCCGGTACCGGCAACCCCTACTTCACGACCGACACCGCCGCCGCGCTGCGCGCCATCGAGATCGGGGCGGACGTGATCCTGAAGGCCACCAAGGTGGACGGGGTCTACAGCGGCGACCCCAAGGTGGAGCCCGCGGCGACCTTCTTCCCTCGCATCAGCTACCTCGATATTCTTACGCGCGGTCTCAAGGTCATGGATTCAACCGCCATTTCGCTGTGCATGGACAACCGGCTGCCGCTCGTGGTGTTCAACATCGGCCAGCGCGGGAACCTGCTCAAGGTGGTGATGGGCGAAGAGGTGGGGACCCTGGTGGGGGATAAGTGACCATGGTGAACAAGATCCTGGCGAATGCCGAGGAGCGCATGAAGAAGGCGCTCGAAGCCCTGCGGCGCGAGTTGAGCGGGATCCGCAGCGGCAAGGCCAGCCCGGCGCTGCTCGACACGGTCAGGGTCGAGGCGTACGGCCAGTCGGTTCCGCTCAACCAGATCGGAACGGTGAGCGCGCCCGAGCCGCGGCTGCTGGTGGTGCAGCCCTGGGACAAGTCCATGATCAAGGCGGTTTCGCGCGCCCTTCAGCAGTCCGAGCTGGGGCTCAACCCCACCGACGACGGCGTGGTGGTGCGCGTCCCGCTCCCTCCCCTCAGCGAGGAGCGGCGCCGGGACCTGGTCAAGGTGATCTCGAAGCTGGCAGAGGAGGGACGCGTTCACATCCGCCAGGTCCGGCACGACGTCAACAAGGACGTCAAGCTCAAGGAGACCGCGGGCGGCGTGTCAGAGGACGAAGCGCGCAAGCTGGTGGCCGACGTCCAGAAGCTCACCGATCGCTACATCGGTCTGGTGGACGAGCTTCTCAAGAAGAAGACGGCCGAAGTGATGGAGGTCTGAAGGGCGGCCGATCGGTGCCAAGGCCGCGGCGCAGCCCCGGTCGGCTCTCTGGGAGACCCGTTGCCGCACCGCATCTCGACACCGGAAGAGCTGAAGGCGCTGGGCAACCTTCCGCGCCACATCGCCATCATCATGGACGGCAATGGCCGCTGGGCGAAGGCCCGCGGGGTGCCGCGCCTGATGGGGCACCGGGCCGGGCGCGAGTCGGTGCGCGAGGCGGTCCGCGGCTGCGTCGCGCTCGGTGTCGAGGTGCTCACCCTCTACACCTTTTCGACCGAGAACTGGAGCCGCCCGAAGCGCGAGGTGCAAGCGCTAATGGCCATCCTGAAGCAGACCCTGCGCGCGGAGCGCCGCGAGCTGCGCCAGAACAACGTCCGGCTCGCGGTGATCGGGCGCATCGCCGATCTCCCGGTCCCGGTGCGCGAGGCGATCGACGAGACCAGGGAGTACCTGGCGGACTCCTCCGGGCTGCTCCTCAACCTGGCGCTGTCCTACAGCGGGCGCGCCGAGCTGGTGGACGCGGTCCGTGCCATGGTGCGCGAGGGCCAGCGCGAGGGCCTCGAGCCACGCCGCGTCGACGAGGAATTCCTGGCGAGGCACCTCTACACCGCGGGCCTGCCGGACCCCGACCTCCTTATCCGAACCAGCGGGGAGATGCGGATCTCGAATTTCATGCTGTGGCAGCTGGCCTACACCGAGATGTGGATCACGGACACGCTGTGGCCCGATTTCCGGCGCCGTCATCTCTACCAGGCGGTGGCCGACTACCAGCGCCGCGAGCGCCGCTTCGGGCGGGCGGATTGAGCGCGGCCGGGGTTCCAGACCTGGCACCCGCGGGCGCTCCAGAGCCCGGGGCCGCGCCCGGCGCTCCGGGCGCCGGCCGTGCGGGGGCGCCTCCCAAGGTCAGCGGCTGGTCGCTGCGCTGGCGGGTCGCGAGCGGTCTGATATTCGTACCGCTCCTGATCCTGCTCGCGCGCGCCGGGGGGCTCGCGTTCGTGGGGTTCGTCGCGCTGCAGGTGACGCTTGGCCTGATCGAGTTCTACCGGATGATGCGCGCCAAGTCGCTTAGGCCCCACCCACGGCTCGGAATCCTGGTCGCGATCGGTGTGCTGTGGGTGGCCTACCGTCCCCACTCGAGCCAGGCCGACTTCCTCGCCACCGCCGTGGTGCTGCTGGTGCTGGCACTCGGCCTGCGGCGCCCCGACCGCCCGCGCCAGGTCGAGAGCATGGCGGTCACCCTGTTCGGGGTGCTCTACGTCGGCTGGCTTTCCGCGCACCTGGTGCTGCTGCGCGAGCTGCCGTGGCGGGCCGGAACCGCATACGCGGAGGGCGCCTCCTACGTGCTGCTGGCGTTCTTCCTGACCTGGAGCTGCGACACCGGGGCCTATGCGGTGGGACGCGTGTTCGGCCGCAACCGGCCGTGGACCACCGTCTCGCCGCGCAAGTCGGTGGAGGGCGCGGCCGGCGGGCTGATCGCGGCCCTGATCGCGGGACTCGTGGCGCGGGCCTGGTTCGCGCCCTACCTGGGCGTCCGGGACGCGGTTGTACTGGGCGCGCTGGCGGGAGTGGCGGCGCAGGTGGGTGACCTGGTCGAGTCGCTGCTCAAGCGCGACGCGCAGCACGGGGATTCCTCCGACCTGATTCCGGGACACGGCGGTATCCTCGACCGCTTCGACAGCCTCTACTTCGCGGCGCCGCTGGTGTTCTACTACCTCAAGCTCGCCGTGTTCCGGGTGCCATGAGCGACGTCCCGATCCGCCGCGTCGCGGTGCTGGGCTCCACCGGCTCGATCGGCCGCCAGGCGCTCGAGGTCGCGGCGCGCGAGGGCTCGCACCTGCGTGTCGTAGCGCTCGCCGCCGGCCGCGGGCTCGAAGCGCTGCGCGAGCAGGCGTGCCGCTGGAAGCCGCGCTGGATCGGGCTCGAGCAGGCCTCCGATCCCGACGCCGCCCGGCAAACCCTGGCCGGCGCGTGCCCCGGGGCCGAGATCCACGTCGGTCCCGGCGCGGCCGCCCGCCTGGCCGCGGAGGCGGAGGCCGACGTGGTCTTGAACGGCATCGTCGGCGCCGCGGGGCTGGCCGCCTCGCTCGCAACACTCGCGCGCGGGGCGAGGCTCGCGCTCGCCAACAAGGAGACGCTGGTGGTGGGCGGGGCGCTGGTGCGCGAAGCACTCGCGCGCGGGGGCGAGCTGATCCCGGTGGACAGCGAGCACAGCGCCGCGCTCCAGTGCATCGGTGGCCGGCCGCCCGGTGAGATTGGGCGCCTGACGCTGACCGCGTCGGGCGGGGCGCTGCGCGGCCACCCCGACTGGCGGCGCGCGACGCGCGAAGAGGTGCTGGCCCATCCGGTGTGGAGCATGGGGCGGCGCATCACGGTGGACTCGGCGCTGCTATTCAACAAGGGGCTGGAGCTGATCGAGGCGCGCTGGCTGTTCGATCTGGACTGGTCCGTGCTCGACGCGGTGCTCCATCCCCAGGCGCTGGTGCACGCGCTGGTCACCTTCCGCGACGGATCGACGGTGCTGCAGGCGGCGCGGCCCGACATGCGGCTCCCGATCCAGCTCGCGCTCTCGTGGCCCGCGCGCTGGAGCGAGGCCGTCGCCCCGCTCGACCCGGCCGAGCTCCAGGGGCTCGAGTTCGCTGCCATCCCGGCGGGCCGCTACCCCGCGTTCGAGTGCGCGCTGGCCGCGGGGCGCGCGGGCGGCACCGCTCCGTGCGCCGTGAACGCGGCGGACGAGGTCGCGGTCCAAGCCTTCCTCGACGGCGAGATTACGCTGGGCGACGTGCCGGCGCTGGTCCGGGAGGTGCTGGACCAGCACGCGGTCGAGCCCGTCGAATCACTCGAGCAGCTGGTCGAAGTGGACGCGCGGGCGCGCGAGGCGGCTCGCGCCGCGGTGGTGCGGCGATGAGGCTCGAGCGCGTCGCGAGCCCGCCGGCGCCGAAGCTCGCACGCTGGGTGAATCGCATGCGGGGACTCCGGGCGGTGGTGTGGGGCGACTTCGTGCTGGACGAATACTGGCGCTGCCAGTCGCGGCGGGTCTCGCGCGAGGCGCCGGTACTGGTGCTGGACTACCAGGAGCGCGCGGTGCAGGGCGGCGGCGCGGCCAACGCCGCGCTCAACCTGGCGGCGCTGGGTGCCCGGGTCGCGGTCGTGGGGTGGGTGGGGGAGGACGGCGCCGGGCGCGAGCTGCGAGCGCTGCTCGAGGCCGCCGGGATCGCGACCGACGGCCTGCTCGAGCACGGCCACGCCGGGACGGTGGTCAAGACCCGGATCGTCGCGGGTGGCGCCCATACCGCGCGGCAGCAGGTGGTGCGGGTGGATCGCGGCGCGCCGTTTCCGACCGGGGCGGGAGAGCGCACCCGCCTGCGCGCGGCGCTCGAGCGCGCGGCGCTCGGCGCGCGGGCGGTGGTGCTCTCCGACTATGGCTACGACAGCGTGACGCCGGCGCTGGCGCGCGCGTCGCTCGGAGCATGGCGCGCGGCCGGGATCACGATCGGGCTCGACGCCCGCTACCGGCTCGCGCGCTACCGCGGGGTCACGCTCGCCACGCCCAACGAAGGCGAGGCCGCGGCCGCCGCCGGGCTCGAGATCGAGAACGAGCGCGATCTCGAGCGCGCCGCGGTCCGGCTGCTGCGGAAGCTCGCCGCCACCCACCTCGTCATCACCCGCGGCCGCGACGGGCTCACGCTGTGGGGGCGCGGCGGTGCCAGAAGCCTCAAGGCTTTCGGCGGTGAAGAGGCGGTGGACGTGACCGGCGCAGGCGACGCGGTGGTCGCCGCCTCCACGCTCGCGCTGGCCGCCGGCGCGCCAGCG
>CAZYQK010000157.1:0-6343 GCA_964650245.1 uncultured bacterium
GCGCAGACGCGATCGCGATCGATCCCGGAACGCTCGCCTACCACGAGGATGCCGAGGCCCGCGACCGCTGCCGCGGCACGCCGGCGCACTCCACGGTCAACTTCGGCGGCCGCAGCCAGAGCGAGATGCGCGGGCCATTCCTCTGGGGCCGGCGCGCGCGCGTGGCGGCCGTGGGCGCGGGGTGGCGCTGCGAATGGGCGAGCGGCGAGTGGCACGAGCGCGCGGTCGAGGTCGCGGCGGACCGCATCCTCGTCAGCGACCGAGTGCGGGGCGCCGCCCCCGAGCTGGTCTACGCGCTCGCCCCCGGGGCCGCGGTCGAGATCGTGGGCCGTCGCGCGACGCTCGCCACCGGCCAGACGCGTGCGACCTTCGTGGCCGAGGGCATCGAGAGCTGGCGGGTGGAGCCGGCCGAGGTGGCCCCGCGCTTCGGCCGCCGCGAGCCGTCCACGCGGCTCGTCGCGCGCGTCATCGGCGAGACGTGCCGCACCGAGATCACGCTCGGCGATCGGTGAGGCGCGCCGCTCCCCGGCCTACGTCCCGCCCCGGTACATCCGATTCGGCTTCCCCTCGCTCCACGGGTGGTACTCGAGCGCGAAGCGGATGCGCTCGATGAGCGGCGGGTGGGTGTAGAGAAGCGTCTTGACCAGCGCGCCCGGCTCCGGGTTCGACTTGTTCTGCGAGCCCAGCTTGATGAAGGCGCGCGCGCCGGCGTCGTTGGTGTGCGTGATCTCGAGACCGAACACGTCGGCCTCGTGCTCGATCGTGCGCGAGAAGCTGTTCGAGAACGGCTGCGCCACGAACGAGGCGATGCCGATGGTGAGCGCGAGCAGCGGCATCGAGGCGACGTCGTACAGCTCGTGGAACTCCCAGCGCTCGCCGAAACGCGCGACGCACCAGCGCATCGCGACGAAGCTGAAGAGGAACAACGCGAAGTTCAAGCCCACAGTGAACGCGGTCCCCTTCCAGATGTGCCCGAGCACGTAGTGGCCCATCTCGTGCCCCATCACGAACAGGATCTCGTCCTGCCTCATGCCCTTGAGAGTCGTGTCCCACAGCACGATTCGCTGCGAGACGCCGAAGCCGTTCACGTAAGCGTTGTACTTCCTGGTCTGGGCGCTCTTGTCGACCTCGTAGACGTTGCGGCCGGGAATGCCGGCCCGCTCGGCGAGGGCGATGATCTTCGTCTTCAGCTGCTGGTCGCGCAGCGGCGTGAACTTGTTGAAGGCGGGATCGAACACCAGCGGCTGGAGCAGCGTGCCCGCCACCACGACCGGCAGCGCGCCGGCCGACAGCCACAGCCACCACCGCTTCGGGCTCTTCTCGATGGCGGCGTAGGCCAGCGAGACGACCGGAACCAGTCCAAGAAACGCGAGCGACAGCGCCATGCTCTTGAGCGCGTCGAGGAACCAGGCCAGAAACGTCTCGTTCGAGAGCGAGTACTGATGTTCGAGCGCGAAACCCTGGTACCACTCCAGCGGGAACGTGAGCACGAACCCCGCCACGCTGTAGAGCGCGAGATAGACGAACACGCGCACGTAGCGACTCTTGCCGATCGCGTGCGCCACGTCCCGCATGCGCGCGGAGAGCCCGGAGAAGAGAATGAGCAACCCGGCCAGCAGCCCGTAGAGCGGCTCGATAAAGGAGAGCGCGACGCGGGTCGAGGCGTACTTGCGGTTCTCGGGGGTGAAGTTGGCGCGCACCTCGGCGAGGTGGTCGGGCGGCGGCGCGGGAGCAGTGAGCGCCCTGTCGGCCGCGGTCGAATCCGCCGGCGACTGCGCAAGCGCCGCGCTCGATGTCCCGAGCGCCAGCCCGGCGGCGACCACCCACGTGACCCACCTCACTTCGACGGTTCGTCCCTCACCTGACCACCATGATGCGGCGCGTGAACGGGTGTCCAGCGATCCCCGCGCGCACCAGGTAGAGCCCGGCCGCGACCGGATGGCCGGCATCGTCCCGCAGATCCCAGGCCAGCTGGCCGGGGCCCGCCGGACGGTCCTCGCCGAGCAAGGTGCGCAGCCGCCGCCCACCCACGTCGAACACCGCGACCGAGACGAAGCCCGGCGCGGTGAGGCGGAAGGCGAAAGTGGCCGCGTTTCGGGCCGGGTTCGGGATGGGCGCGGAAAACGCAATCGGCCCATCGGCCCCCTCCACGCCGACCAGCGAGGCGGTGTGGATGGCGACGTTCGATATCCCCGACCAATTGCCCCACTCGTCCACCGCTTTCAGCGCGAAGTAGTAGTCCGTGTTGGACAGCAGTCCGCTGACGACGCAGAACTGGAGGTTGCCGGCGGAGGCAGGCTTGGGCACGCCGAGGTAGCGGTGGGCGGCGCTGAAGTTGAACTCGGAGATGGGATACCGCGAGTAGCGCAGATCGTAGCCGGTCGCGACTCCTGAGTTGTCGTCGTCCCCGGGCGCGGTCCAATACAGCGAGACGTCGACGCCTTCCTCGCGTGAGGGGCCGATGCGCCCCGCGCCCCCGATGGCGGAGACCGGAAGCGCGGCGACCAATCCTGTGATTGCTGTCGCGACTGTCCATAGCCGCAGGACCGACATGCATTCCTCCGAAAGAGCTCTGGTTCGGCGCCGCGCGGGGAGAGTCGGAACCGCGGCGTCGAGCTGTCGTGCTGGGGAGCTGCTGGCGACCGGAACTTCGGAGAGCGGCGAGCACCGCGGCCGGCGCCCACGCGGGCGCTCCTCGGGCCTGCCGGGTTGCCGTCGGGGAACTGGCGGCTCGCGTTCGTGGGGTTCGCGAGCCCGGGCAACACCGCGCGCCAACCTAGCAGCCGGGGCCGCGCGAACGCAAGAGTTTTCGCGCGCGCCCGCGCCGCTACCGCACGACCGCGATCCGCCGCATCAACGATTCGTCCGCGGTCCGCACGCGGATCAGAAACACGCCCGCCGGGAGCGCCGCGCCGCGCTCGTCACGCAGGTCCCATTCGATCTCGGAGCGCCCGGCGGGAAACTCGCGCCCGGCGATCGCGCGCACGCGGCGGCCGCTGAGATCGAACGCCTCAATCTCGGCATGCGCGGCGCGCGGGAGATCGAGTGCCAAGCGCACGCCGGCCCGCGCCGGGTTGGGCCACGGTGCCGCGAGCGCGAGCGGGCGCGGCTCGGGCTCGACCGCCAGCACCTGGCCGCTCGGGGCGTCGAAGGTGACGGCGAAGGGCGGCAGGCCGCAGTCGAGCGGGCCCGCGATCAGCGTGTCGGCCCCGGCGCGGAACACGAACAGGCCGGGCGCGAACAGATTGTTGTTGCACACGTAGAGCTCGCCGCGGTCGTTCAGCTCGCAGTCGTTGAGGCTGAAGCCGCCCGGCGAGTAGACGGTCGCGAGCTTCTGGCCGGTCGTAGCACTCCACGACACCAGCAGCGTGTTGAATCCCGCGTCGCTCACGATGGCGTAGGAGTGCGCGGGGCCGTTCCACACCAGATCGCCGAGGTCCCCGCCCAGCGCGGTCTCCCCGATCGCGACCGCGAGGCTCGTGAGATGGACCGGATCCACGTACTCGATGCCGCCGTCGCGGACGCCGAAGGCCCCGGCGCACCCGATGAGCAGCCGGCTGGTCGGCGCGTCGAATGCGAAATCGGTGACCGGGTTCTTGCGCTGGAGCGCGATCGCCTGCTTGCCCGCGAGCAGCGGGTCCGCGTCGAGCACGGTGTCGGCGCCGGCATCGATCACCGCCACCAGGCTCTTGTCCGTGGGCTGGAAGCCGCCGTTGCGATCGAGTCGCTGGAGCGCGACGAACACGCGGTTGGCGACGCGCACCATGCGCGCCATCTCGGGTATGCCGTCGGCGTCGGCGAACGTGGCGAGCGGAATCGTGCCGAGGCTCCCGCCGGTCGAGGGATTCACGATCAGCAGGTCGCCCAGCTCGTAGCGTGTGACGTACGCCTTGTTCGGCGAGACGAAGCAGATGTCCTGCGGGTTGGAGCCGTTCCCGGTCGAGAACTGGCGCACCGTGGCGTAGTTCTGCGCGGGATCGATGACCTGGATATTGTCCTGCCCGAAACGGTTGACCACGTAGACCAGCCCGCCGTACCAGCGCAGCACGGCGTCGGAGTTGACGCTCGCCACGTCGATCGCCACCGCGCGCGTGCCGAGGTTCACGGCGCTCAGCGACCCGGTGCTGAAGTCGGTGGTGATGACGAACGCCCTGGTTTGCGCCGCGGCGGCGGGACCAGCACCCGTGAGCAGTGCGAGCAGCAGGAGGCCTGAGGGTCGAGCGAGGTGCATTTCATTCTCCTCCGGAGTGGGTGTGGTCCGCCGATCCGAGGCGCGTTTCTAGTGAGACGAACACGCTGCGTCCGGGAAGCGGGAAGCCCGCGACGTCGGTGGCGCGGCGGTCGCCGAGGTTCTTGCATTCGAGCGTGAAGCGCGGGGCCGAGCCCCAGGGCACCACGGAGAGCGAGGCGCCGATTAGCGTGCGGCTCGGCGCGCGCTGCTTGTTGTAGCGGTCGAGGTAGTTGTCGCCCAGGTACAGGACCTCCGCGCCGGCGCGGAAACGCTCGCGCCGAAAGTCGAGCCGCCCGCTCGCCTCGCGCTCCAGCCGCTGCGGCAGGCGCTTGCCGCGCCAGGCCGGCACGTTGCCGCGGTCGAGGGCGTTCTGCAGGGTGAGCGCCCCAGTGGCCGAGAGCCCGGCCGGGGCCCGCAGCTCGAGCGAGAATTCCTCGCCCTCGATCTCGGCGCGCGAGACGTTCGCCGCGCGCACGCTGCTCTGCGAGTTGCGCACGTAGAGAATCAAGTCTTCGGGCCGCGACTCGAAGTGGGCCCACTCGAGCGTGCCCGCGAAGCCGGCGGCGGCTCGGCTCCAGCGCGCGCCCGCGTCCCAGTTCTCGCCGTGCTCGGGTTGAAGCGCGGGGTTGCCGAGCACGCTCCCCTGGTTGCCGAACAGCTCCATGAAATCCGGCGCGCGCTGGGCGCGGGCCCAGTTGGCCTTGAGCTCGAGCCCGAGCGGGCCTGCGAGCCAGGCCCCGAGCTGCGGCGCGTTCAGCTCGCGCGTGAGGTCGGTGCGCTTGAGGCTCCCCGCCACACCCAGCGAGCGCAGCCGATCCGCAAGCCGGTCCCAGCGCCGCGCCGCGTGGATCACTAGCCGGTCCCCGAGCGGGCGCAGCCGGAGCGCGAGCATGGCGCCGCGCGTCGCGCGCTCGCTCTCCGGTGGGTCGGGGAAGCCATCCGCGGCATCGTGGAGCGCGGCGCGCTCCTCGCGCAGCGCGCCCGTGGCTTCGAGCGAGAACACGCGGAGTACGCGCGGCCACGCGAGCCCGAGCGCGAGCGCTTCCCCCGCGAAGCGGTCGTCGGTGTCGTGACGGCCGAGGCCCAGCTCGGAGGTGCGATCCTGCGCGCGCGATCGCTCGCGCGAGAGCGTGCCCGAGAGCCGCAGCGCGGGGAGTGCGCGGCGCGCGTCACTCGCGACTTCGAGCTGGCTCAATGAGCGCAGGAAGCGCCACCTCGCGTGGCGGGCGGGCGTGGCACCCAGCCCGGGTACCCCCTGTGCCTTGCGGAACAGGTCCTCGCGCGCCGTGATGCGCAGGCCGTTCCTGGGCTCCACGCTCAGCGAGGCGAGCCCGGTGAGCGCGTCGAAGCGGTTGTTGACGCGGAGGCTCGTGCTGTCGTCCGCCGCGTTGAACGGCGTGCCGTTGTCGTCGAAGTAGGGAAAGTCTCCGTCCGAGCCCTGGTACCCGGCGTGGATCAGGCCCGCGATCCGGCCGCGCCTCATCCCCGCGGTGGCGCGGCCCTCCCAGGTGTCGAACGAGCCGCGCGCGACGCGCGCATCGAGCCGCTGGCGCGAATCGAGCGTGACCAGGTTGATCGCGCCGCCCGGCGCTCCCGCACCGAACCCGAGCGGGCTCGAGCCCCGGTAGACCTCGATGCGCTCGACCGCGGTCGCGGGCAGGTCCGAGAGGTTGACCTCGCTGCCCGCGGCCGAGCTGACCGGCGAGCCATCCACGAACACCGCCACCTCGCCGGCCGGCGCACCGCGCAGCGACACCGTGCTGAACGCGCCGAGACCACCGTACTGGACGATGCGCGCGCTGGTGGTCTGGCCCAGCACGTCGGCCAGCGTCTCGAGCGCGCGCCCGGCGACGCCGGTGGAGAGATCGCTCACGAACCCGGTGGGCAGCCGCCGCCGCGCGTCCATGCGCGGGCGCTCGCGCTCGACCCGGACCTCGGGAAGCACCAGCACGGTGTCACGCGCGGCGGAATCGGCCGGCGCAGGAGCCGCCGCCAGCGTGGCCAGAAGTGCGAGTACGATCACGGCGTCGCGCGCGCCTCAATCGAAAGGCCCCGCCTCCGGGAGTGGGTCTCGGAGGAAGGGCCTTCAGCGACGCCTCCCACCTCGACGCT
>CAZYQK010000158.1:0-6272 GCA_964650245.1 uncultured bacterium
CTGAAGGGCGGGAAGTTGTAGTGGAGCATGTAGGACTTCCACGACTGTCCTTCCAGCTCCTCGACGCGCTGCTCGTCGCTCTTGGTGCCGAGCGTGGCGACCGCGAGCGCCTGGGTCTCGCCGCGCGTGAACAGGCATGAACCGTGGGTGCGCGGCAGCACGCCGACCTCCACCGTTACTTTGCGGATGTCGTCGAGGCCGCGGCCGTCGGCCCGCACGCCCTCGCTCAAGACCATGTTGCGCAGCTCGTCGCGCTCGATGTCGTGCAGAAGCTTGCCGATGAACGGCTCCTGCTCGGCGAACCTTTCCTTGAGTGCGGCGATCGCGTCGACCGCGATGCGGTCCACTTCCTCCTGCCGCGCCTCCTTGCCCGGGATGCGGATGGCCTGGCGCAGGCGGTCGCGGTAGCCCTGGTCGAGCGCGGCCTGGAGCTTGCCGGTGTCGGGCGGGGCGACCAGCGGGCGCTTCGGCTTGCCGGCCTTCGCGACCAGATCGCTCTGGATCGCCACCAGGCGCCGGATGTGCCCGGCGGCGAACTGCAGGGCCTCGATCAGCACGCTCTCGGGCAGCTCGCGGGCCCCGCCCTCGACCATGATGATGTTGTCCGCGGTCCCCGCCACCACGATGTCCATGTCGCTCTCTTCGAGCTGACTGACGGTGGGGTTGACGACGAACGCGCCGTCCACGCGGCCGACCCGCACGCCGGCGATCGGCTCGGGAAACGGGATGTCGGACAGGTTGATCGCGGCCGAGGCGCCGATCAGCGCCAGCACGTCGGCGTCGTTCTCCTGATCCGAGGAGACCACGGTGGCCATGATCTGCGTTTCGTAGGGAAACTGCTTCGAGAACAGCGGCCGGACCGGGCGGTCGATCTGCCGCGAACTCAGGACTTCTTTCTCGGTCGGCCGACCCTCGCGCTTGAAGAAGCCGCCCGGGATCTTGCCCGCGGCGTATGTGCGCTCCCGGTAATCCACGGTGAGCGGCACGAAGTCCCGGTTGGGGCTCGCCATCTTGGCAGCGCTGGCCGCCACCAGCACGACGGTGCCGCCGAGCTGCACGACGGCCGAGCCTCCGGCCAGCTTGGCCCACTTGCCGGTGCTGACGGTAAGCGTCTGCCCGCCGAGTTCCAGACTCACTTGATGTTCCATCTATTCGTTCCTGTCCTCTCGCCTTCGGGTCCGGCCCTCGCCGGACCTTGCCGTCGGCCACCCGGTGAAGCAATGCGGCGGGCGGCGCGTGCGGGGGCGATCCCCCCCGCCAAGGTGGAACGCGACCCCTCCCATGGAGGCGTCCCAGCGTTCCCTCCGGCCCCGGTTCGGGGCCGGAACGACCGGACGTGGGACCTGCCCGGGAGGAGCGGAGGCACGAACGCGCCAACCGCACCGCCCCGAAGTCCCGTCGTCCGGCAAACTGCGGGCCCTAGCGTCGCAGGCCCAGATCCTTCACGACTTTGCGATAACGATCGACTTTGGTCGACTTGAGGTAATCGAGCAGGCGCCGACGTTGCCCCACCATGCGCAGCAGACCGCGGCGCGAGGCGTGATCGCGCTTGTGCACCTTGAAATGGTCGGTCAGGTAAAGAATCTTTTCCGTCAGGAGCGCGATCTGGACCTCGGGCGAGCCCGAGTCCCCATCATGCAGCTTGAACTTACCGATGATCCCCTGCTTCTGCTCCTTGGAGAGCGTCACAGCGGTCACCTCCTGGGTGGCGGTGGGGATGAGCGGCCCCGCCACCGAGTTCAGGCCCTCGGGTGGCCGAGCGTGAGACATCGTCTGGTGCACCGATGTTCAGGGCGACGGAGGAATCTAGCATCACGTCGCGCCCTTAGGCAATGCGCTTTCGTTTTCGTCGCGCGTCACGGGGCGGAGCGCGGGGCGGCGGGTGTTTCTACCGACAGCCGCCGCCTGACTTCGGCGACGTCCAGCTTCATCGCCTCCACCAGCTGCGACGCGTCGTCGAACTTTCGCTCGGGGCGGAGCCAGTCCACGAACTTGAGCTCGAGCGGGCGCCCCGCCAGCTCGCCGCTCCAGTCCAGCAGGTGAACCTCGATAGTCCGCACCTGGCCGCCGAAGGTGGGACGCACGCCCACGCTCAGCGCGCCCGCGCGCCATTCCCGATCGTCGCCGATGCGCGCCCATGCGGCGTAGATGCCGTGCGCGGGCACCAGCTTCTCCTCGTGCAGCCTCAGGTTGGCGGTGGGAAAGCCGAGCGAGCGCCCGATCGCGTCGCCCGCCACCACGGTGCCGGCGAGCGAGTAGCGGCGGCCGAGCAGCCGGGCCGCTTCCGCGACCCGGCCCTCGCCGAGCAGGGTGCGCACGCGGGTGCTGCTCACCGGGGCGCCGTCGAGCACGACCAGCGGCACCGCCTCGACCTCGAAGCCGTTCCGCGAGCCGATTTCGCGGAGCCGCGCGACGTTGCCCGAACGCCCGCGGCCGAGCGCGAAGTTCTCGCCCACCACCAGCGCGAAGGGCCGGTACGGCTCCACCAGGTGCCGGGCCACGAATTCCTCGGGGCTCGAGGCCGCCAACTCGCGAGTGAAGGGCAGCACTTCGAGCTCGTCCACTCCCAGCGCCTCGAGCCGCTCGCGCTTCTCGGGCCATGGCGTGAGCGGCGGGACCGCCTGAAAGGACGGCGCGAGCACCAGGTCAGGGTGCGGATCGAAGCTCAGCACCACGCAGCGGCCGCGGCGCGCGCGGGCGCGCGCGACCCCGCGCTCCAGGATCATGCGATGGCCGACGTGCACACCGTCGAAGACGCCGACCGCAATCGCCGCGCTCACGGCCGACCTTCGCGCACCGCCCACGGAAACACCACGTTAGGGCAGACCCGCACCGACCCGGGATCGACAGGGTCGGGTTCCAGCCCGCCCAGTCCCAGCGCCGCGCCGTCCGGGCCGCGCAGTACCACAGAGCGCGGACCCGCGCCCACCGGCAACCCGGCCGCGGCATCGGGCCCGAGCACCGGGCGCCCGCCGTAGCCCACCGCCGCAGCCTGCGCCGGATCGAGACCGAGCTGCGGCAGCACCCCGAGCGCTTCCTCGAGCGGGATGCCGGCCCGCGCCCAGACCTCGTCGGCCGGCAGCTCGTCGAGATCGCGCAGCGTCACAGCGCGCGAAAGCCCGAAGGGCTCGCTGCGCGTTCGCCGCAGCGCCCGGAGCGCGGCGCCGGTGGAGAGACGCTGCCCCAGGTCGTGCACCAGCGTGCGCACGTAGGTGCCGCGCGTGCACCGCACCCGGAAGCGCGCCTCGGGCAGCTCGAATCCGATCCACTCCCAGCTCACGATCGTCACCCGCCGGGGCGCGCGTTCCACGGTCTCGCCGCGTCGCGCCAGGCGGTAGAGCCGACGGCCGCCGACCTTGAGCGCCGAGACCATCGGCGGGATCTGCTCGATCTCGCCGCAGAACGCCAGAGCCGCGTCGCGCACCGCGGCTTCCGGGACCGCGACCTCGCGCCGTTCGAGTACCGTGCCGGTCGTGTCCTGGGTGTCGGTGACTAGCCCCAGCGTAAGCGTGCCCTCGTAGGTCTTCTCGCCGCCCTGCCACACCGTCGCGCAGCGCGTCGCCGCGCCGAGCGCGACCAGCAGCAGGCCGCTCGCCGCGGGATCGAGCGTGCCGAGGTGACCCGCGCCCGGGGCCCGCAGGCGGCGGCGCACCTTCTCGACCACGTCGTGCGATGTGACGCCGGTCGGCTTGTCGACCGCGAGCAGCCCTGAGTGCGAAGCCCTAGCAGCCGCGGCCGGAACGGCGGCCTCCGGTCTCACGGTGCCTCGCCCTCGTCCTCGATCGGCTCGCCGCGCTCGAGCCTGCGCAGGATCTCGTCCACGCGCGCCCCGCGTTCGATCGATTCGTCCAGCACGAAGCGGATCTCCGGCACCTCGCGGAGACCGAGCCGCGGGCGCAGCTCGTGTCGCACCCAGCCCGCCGCGCTCTTCAGCGTCCCGAGCATGCGCTCGCGATCGGCCCCGGCTTCGAGCGTGCTCACGTAGACCCGGGCGAACGAGAGGTCCGGCGTGACCTCGACGTCCGTGACGCTCACCATCGAGCCGAGCCGCGGGTCGCGCAGGCGCCGCTCCAGGATGTCGGCGATCTCGCGGCGCATGAGCTGGGCGACACGCTCGGGCCGGATCCTCACTGGAGCCGCTCCTGCCAGTCCAGCAGCTCCGCCCCGTGTGTGCCCTCGACCAGGTTGCGCACCGACTGGAGCATTTCTCCCACCTGACGGCTCTCGCCCGAAACCACGACCACGCCGAGCGCTGCGCGCTGCCACAGGTCCTGGTGGTCGACTTCGGCGACCGCGGCTTGAACGCGCTGCCGGATGCGCTCCTTGAGCGAGCGCACCACCGAGCGCTTCTCCTTGAGGGATCCGCTCCGGGGCAGGTGGAGCTCGATGCGCACGATGCCGACGAACATGGGCGGGAAGGGGCCCGCCGCCTAGCCGAGCGTGCGGGCCAGCTCCTCGATGGTGAAAGCCTCGATGACGTCCCCGACCTTGATGTCGTTCATGCCTTCGAGCGCGATGCCGCACTCGAATCCGCTCGCCACCTCGCGGACGTCGTCCTTGAAGCGCCGGAGGGTGCCGACGCGGCCGGTCCAGACGGTCTCGCCCTCCCGCACCAGGCGGACCTTCCCGGTGCGCGGGATGTTGCCCGAGGTCACCATGCAGCCAGCGACGTTTCCGGACTTCGACAGCTTGAACACCTGACGCACTTCGGCGGCGCCGAGCACGACCTCCTTGAGCTCGGGCTTCAGCAGGCCCTCGAGCGCCTGCTTCACCTCTTCGACCGCCTTGTAGATGATGTCATAAAGGCGGATCTCGACCTTCTCGCGCTCGGCGAGCTCACGGGCGCGGGGATCCGGGCGGGCATGGAAGCCAACGATGATGGCGCCCGAGGCCGCCGCCAGCAGCACGTCGGACTCCGTGATCTGTCCGACCGCCTGCCGGATGATGCGGATCTGCACCTCCTGATTGCTGAGCTTGGTCAGCGACTCGGAGAGCGCCTCGACCGAGCCGTCGACGTCGCCCTTGATGACCAGCTTGAGCTCGGAGAGCGCGCCCTGCGTCATCTTGTTGTAGACGTCGGTGAGCGAGATCGCCTTGGCGGCGCGGTGCTCGTGCTCGCGGTGGAGCGCCTGGCGCTTGACCGCGATCTCGCGGGCCTCTCGCTCCTCCTCGAACGCCCAGAAGATGTCCCCCGCCGCCGGCGTGCCGCTCCAGCCCAGCACCTCGACCGGGGTGGAAGGCCCGGCCTCGCGCACCTGCCGGCCGCGCTCGTCGAACATGGCGCGCGCGCGGCCGGAGTGCTGTCCCGCCACGAACGCGTCGCCCACCCGCAGCGTCCCGTTCTGGATCAGCACGCTCGCCACGACGCCCCGTCCCTGCTCGACCCGCGCCTCCAGCACCACTCCGCGCGCGCGGCGCACCGGATCGGCCCTGAGGTCGAGCAGCTCGGCCGAAAGCAGGATCATCTCGAGCAGTCGGTCGATGTTGACACCTTTCTTCGCGGAGATCTCGACGCACACGTACTTGCCGCCGTACTCCTCGACCACCACGCCGTGCTGGGCCAGCTCCTGCTTGACCAGCTCGGGCTTCGCCACCGGCAGATCGATCTTGTTGATGGCGACCACGATCGGCACGCTGGCGGCCTTGGCGTGGTCGATGGCCTCGATGGTCTGCGGCATCACGCGGTCATCCGCGGCGACGACCAGCACCACGATGTCCGTGACCTGAGCGCCGCGCGCGCGCATCGCGGTGAACGCCTCGTGGCCCGGCGTGTCGAGGAAGCAGATTTTCTGGCCGCCCGGCAGCTCGACGTCGTAGGCCCCGATGTGCTGGGTGATGCCGCCCGCCTCGCCCGCGATGACGTTCGTCTTGCGGATGTGGTCGAGCAGCGAGGTCTTGCCGTGGTCCACGTGGCCCATGACGGTGACCACCGGAGCGCGCTTGACCAGCCGCTCCTCGGAGACCTCCTCAGCAGCCGGTTCCTCCTCCGCTCCGTACTCCGACCGGAACTCGACGTCGAATCCGAACTCGTCCGCGACGGTCAGGATGGAATCCTTGTCCAGGCGCTTGTTGATGGTCGCCATCAGGCCGAGCCGCATGCAGGTCGCGATCACCTCCTGCGGCCGGACCTCCATCAGGTTGGCGAGCTCCGCGACCGTGATGAACTCGGTCGCGCGGATGACCCGGGCGGTGTCGCCCGCGACCTCGCCATTCTCGCCCTCGTGCCGGCGGTGGCGGCGCCGGGCGCTGCCCGAGTCCAGGCTGGCCAGCGT
>CAZYQK010000159.1:0-6004 GCA_964650245.1 uncultured bacterium
TGCGCCGGCGGCGCGGTCTACTCCCCCGCCATCACCGACTTCATCATCATGGTCGAGGGCACGAGCCACATGTTCGTGACCGGGCCCGAAGTCATCAGGGCGGTGACCGCCGAGGAGGTTTCGTTCGAGGCGCTGGGGGGCGCCATGACCCACAACAGCCGGAGCGGCGTGGCCCACTTCGCGGCCAGGGACGACGCCGACTGCATCCGCCACGTGAAAAGGCTGCTCTCGTTTCTGCCCGGGCACAACATGGAAGACCCTCCGCGGCGCGAGTGCGGCGACCCCATCGACCGCCGCGATCCGGAGCTCGCGACCGTGGTGCCCGACGCCTCCGACAAGCCATATGACATGAAGGAGATCGTGCGCCGGGTGGTGGACGACGGAGATTTCTTCGAAGTCCACGAACACTTCGCGCAGAACATCATCGTCGGCTTCGCGCGGCTGAACGGCCGGCCGGTGGGCATCGTCGGCAACCAGCCGCGGGTGCTGGCGGGGGTGCTGGACATCGACTCCTCGGTGAAGGGCGCCCGCTTCGTGCGCTTCTGCGACGCCTTCAACATCCCGCTGGTCACGTTCGAGGACGTTCCCGGCTTCCTCCCCGGGACGCAGCAGGAATGGGGCGGCATCATCCGCCACGGCGCCAAGCTGCTCTACGCCTACTGCGAGGCCACCGTGCCCAAGCTCACGGTGGTGGTGCGCAAGGCCTACGGCGGGGCGTACGACGTCATGTCGAGCAAGCACATCCGGGGCGACTACAACGTGGGATGGCCGAGCGCCGAGATGGCGGTGATGGGCGCGGACGGCGCGGTCAACATCCTGTACCGCGACGAGATCGCGAAGGCGGCCGATCCGGTGGCGGAGCGCCGGCGCCGGGTCGACGAATACAACGAGAAGTTCGCCTCGCCCTGGGCGGCGGCCGAGCTGGGCTACCTGGACGACGTGATCGAGCCCCAGGACACCCGTCCGAGGCTGATCGCCGCGCTCGAAATGCTGCGCGGGAAGCGCCAGAGCCTGCCTTTCAAGAAACACGGTAATCCGCCGCTCTAAGTCGTTATAAGTCAACAAACAGACAGGGGGCCGGCCGTGAGGCCGACCCCCGTATTCGAGCGGCGGCGATCATACCGGCACGGCGGACCGGACACCAACCGGCCCCCCCAGCGCCTCCGCCCGGCCGCGGCGGGACGCGGGCCACGCTCGCCGCCCACCTCACCCGCTGCTGGCCGGCGCGATTCGGCGTCAGACGATCAGCATCGCGTCGCCGTACGAGTAGAACCGGTAGCGTTCCGCGACCGCATGGGTGTATGCGCGCCGCGTCAGCTCCTCGCCCGCGAACGCGGCGACCAGCAGCAACAGCGTGGTGCGCGGCAGGTGGAAGTTGGTGAGCAGCGCGTCCACCGCCTGGAAGCGATAGGGCGGAAGGATGAACTTGCGGGTCCAGCCGCTCGCGGCGGCGAGCCGCCCGCCGTTCGCATCGCATGCGGACTCGAGCGCACGCACCACCGTCGTGCCAACCGCGACGATTCGACCGCTCCCGGCGCGGGCCCGGTTCAGGGCCGATGCGGCCTCGGGCGGGACGTCGAAGAACTCCTCGTCCATGCGATGGCGGCTCGGATCCGGCACGGTGATCGGCCGGAAGGTGCCGGGGCCGGCGTGAAGCAGCAGGCGGACGATTTCGATGCCCCGAGACTCGATCGCCTCCACCAGCTCGCGCGAAAAATGGAGCGCCGCGGTGGGCGAGGCGACCGCGCCTTCGACTCGCGCGAACACGGTCTGGTAGCGCTCGTCGTCTTCCGGCCCCGGCGAGCGGTGAATGTAGGGCGGGAGCGGGATGCGACCCTCGACGGCGAGCGTCCGGGCGAGGTCGCCGCGGATCACGCGCACGCGACGCTCGCCTTTGAGGCCGGACTCGACCACCTCCAGTTCGAGATCGCCCCCCGCGCCCGCGAGCCGCGTGCCCGTCGTCGCCCGCTTCGCGGGCCTGGCCAGCACGCGCCAGGTACCGTCGGCTTCGGGCCGCACGAACAGGAGCTCGACGCGGCCGCCGCTCCCGCGCCAGACGTGGAGCCGCGCGGGACGAACGCGCGTCTCGTTGATGGCGAGCGCGTCGCCCCGGCCGAGCCAGCGCGCGATCGAGGTGAAACGATCGTCGTGCAGCGCGCCGCTTCGGCGCTCCACCACCA
Organism: uncultured bacterium; assembly: GCA_964650245.1. Taxonomy (GTDB): domain Bacteria; phylum Eisenbacteria; class RBG-16-71-46; order RBG-16-71-46; family RBG-16-71-46; genus WS-2. The sequence goes on from CAZYQK010000159.1 coordinate 2,181, forward strand.
GCAGGCGCGAGTCCTCACGGCGCGGCGTGGGGCGCTGCGCGATCAGGCCGGGCGGCAGCACGTAGTCGAAGTCTTCGATTCTCACGAACGGAGAAGGCGCCGGCTCACGGTGCGGCGCTCAGGCTCAGGGCAGGGGCAGTTCGTGCTGCTCGGGCTGCCCCGCCGCGCGCTGCACGGGGCTCGCCGCCGCGGCGCCCGGCGGGGGCTCGACACCGAGATGGGCGTAGGCCAGCGGCGTCGCCTCGCGACCGCGTGCGGTGCGCTTGAGGAACCCTTCCTGCACCAGGAAGGGCTCGTAGACGTCTTCCAGCGTTCCCGCCTCCTCCCCGACCACCATCGCCAGCGTGTTGAGCCCCACCGGGCCGCCCCGGTACTTGGCGATGAGGGCCTCGAGCAGGCGGCGGTCCATGTCGTCGAGCCCGCGCTCGTCGACGGCCAGCAGGCGCAGCGCTTCGCGCGCGACCCCGAGCGTCACGCGGCCGTCCGACTTGATGAGCGCGAAGTCACGCACCCGGCGCAGCAGCCGGTTCGCGATGCGCGGCGTGCCGCGGGCGCGGCGCGCGATCTCGATCGCCGCCGGGTCCTCGACCTCGACGGCCAGGATTTTCGCGGAACGCCTCACGATCTGCGCGAGGTCGTCGGCCGCGTAGTAGTCGAGCCGCAGCGTCACGCCGAAGCGCGCGCGCAGCGGCGAAGAAAGCAGTCCGGAGCGGGTGGTGGCGCCCACCAGCGTGAAGCGCTCGAGGTTGAGCTTGAGCGACCGCGCGCTGGGACCCCGGTCGAGCATGATGTCGAGCGTGAAGTCCTCGAGCGCCGGATAGAGGTACTCCTCCACCACCGGGGCCAGCCGGTGGATCTCGTCCACGAACAGCACCCCGCGCGGGCCGAGGTTGGTGAGGAGCCCGGCCAGGTCGCCGGCCCGCTCGATCACCGGGCCCGACGTGTGCGTGATCTCGACGCCCAGCTCGTGGGCGACGATGGCCGCCAGGGTGGTCTTGCCGAGGCCGGGCGGACCGTGGAACAGGAGATGATCCATCGCCTCGCCCCGGCGGCGCGCGGCCTCGAGAAAGATGCGAAGCTGCTCCTTGACCACGCCCTGCCCGATGAACTCGTCGAGCGCGATCGGCCGAAGCCGGCTCTCCTCCTGCAGGTCTTCGGGGAGCGGCACCGGATCGGCGACGCGGTCGGACGACCCGGGCCGCACCGCATCGGGGACGGGGCCGCGCGCGGGGACCGGCTTTCTCCTTCGCTGCACGTCCTCTGGCATGACTGCGCCTCCCTGGCTACCGCGTCGTGACCGCGGCCCTTCCGAGCTGAACGAGCGAGCGTCGCACCAGCTCCTCGGGCGAGAGGTCGTTGCCGCCGGCCGCGGCCCTGCGGACCGCCTCCTGCGCCTGGGGCGCAGTGTAGCCCAGACGGACCAGCGCGGCGACGGCGTCGTCGAAGCGCCCGGAACGCGGCAGCACGCCGGTGTCGCGCGGCGCGCCGAACGGCGCTTCGAGCTTGTCGCGAAGCTCGACCACCAGCCGCTCGGCGGTCTTGCGCCCGATCCCCGGGATCGCGACCAGCGCACCGATCTGTTCCTCGCGGATGGCGCGCGCGAGCGCCTGGGGCCTGAGCCCCGAAAGCACAGCCAGCGCGAGCCTGGGGCCCACGCCGCTCACCCCGATGAGCAGGTCGAAGAGCTCGAGCTCCTCCGCGTCCGCGAAGCCGAAAAGCTGGAGGGCGTCCTCACGAACGACCTGGCGTGTGCGGAGCTTCACCTCCTCGCCGCGTCCGGGCAGGGACTGGGCGGTGTGCGAGGAAACGCTCACGAGATAGCCGACGCCCGCGCACTCGATGACGCAGGATCCCGGGGTCTTCTCGACCAGCACGCCGCGCAGCGACGCGATCATCGCGCGCCGCGCCGCGCGAGCAGCGCCTCGAGCCGCTGCGCCGCCGCCGAGGCGGCGCGCGCGGCGGGCCGGTCGAAGCGGGTGCGGTGAATGTGGCAGAGGGCGACGGCCAGCGCGTCGGCGGCGTCGGGCGGCGGAGTTCCGCGCAGCCCGAGCAGCCGGCGCACCATGAACGCGACCTGCTCCTTGGCAGCTGCGCCTCCGCCCGCCACGCTCAGCTTGACTTCGCGCGGGCTGTATTCGGCGACCGGTATCCCGCGCTGAAGTGCTGCGACCAGCAGCGCCCCGCGCACGTGGCCGAGCACGAGCGTCGAGCGCACGCTTTCGTGGTAGAAGGCCTCCTCGACCGCCACGCAGTCCGGACGCAGCCGGTCCATGACCTCGCCGGTGCGCTCGACGATGGCGTGGATGCGGTGCGGGAGATCGAGTCGAGGGCCGGGAACCGCCAGTCCGTGCTCGAGACACCGGCACAGGTTGCCGCTCTTCTCGACCGCGCCGTATCCGGTGCGCCGGCTGCCCGGGTCCAGTCCTAGGACGCGCATGGCGGCATTACACCGCTAGCGGGAGAGCCGGGCAAGGACTTCGTCGGGGACGTTGAAGTTGGCGTAGACCTTCTGGACGTCGTCGTGCTCCTCGAGCGCGTCCACGAGTCTCAAGACCGCCCCGGCGTCCCTCTCGGACACCGCGATCTCAAGGGAGGCGACCCGGGTGACCTCGGCGCTCAGGACCGGAATCCCCTTCGTGCCGAGCGCCTCCTTGACCGCTTCGAACGCCGCCGGCGGGGTGAGCACTTCGAAGCTGTCGCCCTCGGTGCTCACGTCGTCGGCGCCGGCCTCGAGCACCACGTCGATCAGCGCTTCCTCGGCCACCGCGGCCTTGTCCACCAGCAGCACGCCGCGCGGCTTGAACAGGTAGGCCACGCTTCCGGCCTCGCCCAGGTTTCCACCGTGCTTGGTGAAGATGTGCCGGACGTCGCCGGCGGTGCGGTTCCGGTTGTCGGTCGCGACCTCCACGAGCAGCGCCACGCCGCCCGCGGCGTAGCCCTCGTAGTGCGTCTCCTCGTAGTGAACGCCCTCGATCTCCCCCGTGCCGCGCTTGATCGCCCGATCGATGTTCGAGGCCGGCATGTTGACCGACTTGGCCGCGGCCACCGCGCTGCGCAGCCGCGGGTTGGCCTCGGCATCGCCGCCGCCGTGACGGGCGGCGATGGTGATCTCCTTGATGAACTTCGAGAACAGCTTGCCTCGCGCCTGGTCGGTGGCCGCCTTCTTGCGCTTGATGGTGGCCCATTTCGAATGGCCGGACATGGGATACCGGGTTCGCGCTCAAGCCCTAAGGCGTGTGCGCCCCCGCCTCCTTCTCCGCTCGCGCGGCGGCGATGACCTTGTCGGCGAGCTCGCGCGGAACGTCTTCGTAATGTGAAGGCCTGGCTTCGTGCATGCCCCGGCCCTGGGTGATCGAGCGCAGGTGAGTCGAGTACTTGTAGAGTTCCGCCATCGGCACGAGCGCGCGGATCACCTGGTAGTGACCGTCGGATTCCGTGCCCAGAATCTTGCCCCGGCGCGACGAGAGGTCGCCCATCACGTCTCCCAGGTAGTCCTCGGGGACGCGCACCTGGATTTCCTCGATCGGCTCGAGCAGCACCGGGTTGGCCTTGAGCATGGCCTGGTGGAAGCACGTCTCGGCCGCGATCTTGAACGCCATCTCGGACGAGTCCACGTCGTGGTACTTCCCGAAGAACAATGCCGCCTGCACGTCCACGACGGGGTAGCCGGCCAGCGGCCCCCGATCCATGCCCTGGATGATGCCCTTCTCGACGGCCGGGATGTACTGGTTGGGAACCACGCCGCCCTTGACGTCGTCCAGGAATTTGAAGCCCTCGCCACGCTTCATCGGCTCGAGCCGCAGATGCACCTCGCCGAACTGGCC
>CAZYQK010000160.1:0-5939 GCA_964650245.1 uncultured bacterium
GATCCCATCGGAAGAGGCGCCACCAGACTTTTCAACCGACATCGGGACAGAACCTCGCGGAGGCTGGGTTCGACAAACCCCGCACCGGGCCCACAGCCATTGCCACCCTCGGACTTCGATTCGGACTCGGTCGAGACCTGGGTTTGTCGGTCGAGTTCCGCCAGCTGGCACAGATGAACGATTCGTGGGACGTGTACGAATCCGACGACCTGCGGGAGATCTCCCGCAGCTGTCAGGATTCCGGGCCCATCCGTATCTGCACCGTCACGAATGAGGTGATCGGAGCGCCCGAGACACAGACGTTCTCGATCAACGAATGGCGGCTCGGACTCATCGTGATGTTCGGGGGGAGTCGGCCGGGTCGCGCACGACTCTGACCAGCGCCAAATGACTTTTCCTGATTCTGCATCAGGCGGCCAGGAGCAGCCGGCGCTCAGTGTGGAAGCGCTCGGCGAGGTAGCGGTGGACATGCTCCATCAGCGCCGCAGGCCACGGGGCTCGGTGGTTCCGAGTCATGTTCGCGTGCAGGTCAAGCCACAGCCGCTCGATCCGGTTCTCCGCCGGGCAGTACCGCGGCGGGAAGTGCGGCTTGAGCCGCTCACCGTGCTCGGCCAGCCAGGCGCGCGCCACCCGGCTCTTGTGGATGATGAAAATGTCGAGGATGACGCGGGGCTTTCGCACCCCGGCGTACGCCTCGAGCAGCGCCCGCAGCAGATTCAGGAACAGCCAGCTTGCTCTGCGGTCGCCCTCGACGTAGACCAGACGGCCGTGCATCGGGTCGTAGACACCGGCGGGGTGCCGCTTGTCGTTGTTCCCCGGCGTCAGGACCGGCCGCTGGGTACTCGGCAGCATTCAGCCCGGTCCGATCCTGGGGTCCAGGCGGATGTCCGCCTCGTCGGTGAACAGCACGACCTCGCTCGCCGGACACCGCGCGGCCAGCCGCCGCAGGAAGGCGATGCGGCGCTGTCGGCGCGCGGTTTTACATGGCCACGCCACCACCGGCCGGGGACGTCCCCAGCGCGCGCGGGTGTCCCCATCGCTGCGCTGGCGATCGGGCTTCTGAATCCGGCGCCGGGCCCCCCGGGCCAAAGACAACTTTGCAGTCATCGTGAGACCACCTTGTCCCTGGGGTTGCTGCCGAACACCCCAGAAGTACAGGGCAGGTCTCACGTTTTCAATTCCGAATCAGGAAAAGTGATTTGGACTCCACGACTCTCGAGGACTTCGCGATCGGAAAGGCCGCCCGCAGCAAGTCCTCAACCTCAGGGGGGCCGTCCCGTGTTGCCGCGCTGTCACGCGCTGGTGCTGCTGCTCGTCTGTTCGTTGCTGCTCCTTCCCGTCGTCCTCGAGGCAGCTGAGAGTGACCGGAAGGGATTCGTCCTCGGGTTCGGCCTCGGTCATGGTCTGACTAACCTGACCACGGACGACCTGTTCATCGACGGATCGGATGTCCGGTCGTTCGGCAGCCAGGCCATGCACCTGGGAGTCGCGACCAACCTCAAGCTGGGCTACGCGCCGACCAGCCGATGGCTGCTTCACTGGAGCGCGCTGACGAACTGGTTCACAGAATCTCGCTACAGCGCATCCGGGTCGGAGAGGCTCACATTGATGAGCGGCGTGGCCGGGATCGGCGCTACCTACTACGCACGGGCGAACGGACCCTCACCCTTGGTCACGATCGGCGCCGGATACGCCAATCTCGCGGAATTCTCCAAGTCGACTGCGGAGAACAACCTTGGTCTGGGGTTGTGGGGAGGAGTCGGGTACGAATTCACTCGACATTGGGAAGCGGATGTCACCTACACGTGGGGAAGCTCGAAAGCCGAGGATGAGCTCGATGAAGGTTTCCGTCTGGCCCGGGTAATCTGGAAACGGCCTTTCGGCGTGGCGATGACGTTGAGTTTCGTGACGCAATGATCACAGCGAGGCAGTCCGCTCCGCCCGCCCCCGTCCCAGGTTACCCAGCGGCGTCCCGACTCTTTGGTCGTGAAGGCCGCAGCAGTCGTCGCTTCCTTTCGTCAACTCCTATTCTTTGACAACCCCCCCTAGCAGGAGGCATCCGATGGCTCCACGACGCATCTGCACAGATCAGCGCAAGGTTGCGACGTACGTCACCTTCGCATTCGTCTCGACAATTCTGGGAGGTTGCGCCGCTGCCCCTAAAATCGCGAACATGATTCCTTCGCTCGAGAGCAAATCCGTGGTAGGAAGGAACAAGACCGTTGCTGTGGAAATGACGTCTGGGGGCCGAGACCCCAGTATCGCATTGACGACTGCTCACATCGACAACGCTCCCTTTCACGCGGCTTTGGTGCAGACCCTGAAGGATGCGAAATTGTTTACGCAAGTCGACCCGGCGACCAAAGCCGACTACAGGCTGGTTCCGGCCATCATGTCTCAAGAACGACCCGCGATGGGAATCAGCATGTCAGTGACGCTTGCCGTGCGGTACTCGCTGATCGACGCGAGCAACGGGGAACGGATATGGGAAAAGGTGATCAGATCCATCGGCGAGGCCGGTCTGAGCGACGGGTTCTCGACTGCCGGCAGAGTGCGAAAGGCGAGCGAGGATGCCGTCCGTAAGAACTTCAGCTTCCTCATACGTGAACTCTCGGCGCTGGAACTGTGAGCGACGCCTTCGGACCTGCGCCGCGCCGCCCCACTCTCCTCGGAGGACTCGATGCCGTTCCGCGCCCCGCCCACGTCGCTCGTGTTCGCGATCGCGACCCTCCTCGCACCCGCCCTCGCCGCCGCCGACGGCGCCCGGCTCGGTCGCACCGTCGTCCCGACCGCCCAGTCGGTCCGCCTCACGCTCGACGCCGCGAAGCACGACTACTCGGGCGTGGTGCGCATCGAGCTCGCGGCGAGCGCCGCGGCCGACTCGTTCCAGCTCAACTCCCGGGGCGAGCGCCTCGAGCGCGTGACGCTCACCGGGCCGGAGGGCGTCATCCCCGCGACCTTCGCCCCCGCCGCGCACGAACGCCTGACCATCCGCCCCGAGCGGCGCCTCACCCCGGGCAGCTACACGCTCGAGATCGCGTTCAGCAACGACTTCGACACCCACGCGGCGAGCCTCTACCGGCTCGAGACCGGCGGGGACGCCTACGCCTTCACCCAGTTCGAGGCCGACGACGCGCGCGGCGCGTTCCCATGCTGGGACGAGCCCGAGTTCAAGATTCCCTGGCGCGTGACGCTGATCGTGCCGGAGGCGCACCTCGCGATCGCCAACACCTCGATCGAGCGCGAGACGGTGGCGAGCGGTGAGAAGACGGTCGAGTTCAAGCTCACGAAGCCGTTGCCCGCGTACCTGCTCGCGATCGCGACCGGTCCGCTCGAAGCGGTGCCGATCCCAGGGATGAGCGTGCCGGGGCGCGTGGTCACCGTGAAGGGCGCCTCCGCGATGGCGGCCGAGGCGGCGCGCCAGAGCGGCCCGCTGCTGGCGGCGCTCGAGCGCTACTTCGGCCGCCCCTACCCCTACGACAAGCTCGACCTGCTCGCGGTGCCCGAGTTCTGGTACGGCGCCATGGAGAACGCGGGCGCCATCACCTTCGCCGACCGCATCCTGCTGCTCGATCCGAGCGCGGCGAGCGCGCAGCAGCGGCGCCGGCTCGCCGAGATCATCGCCCACGAGCAGGCCCACATGTGGTTCGGCGATCTCGTCACCATGGAATGGTGGGACGACCTGTGGCTCAACGAGTCATTCGCGTCGTGGCTGGGCGACAAGATCACGCAGCAGGTGTTCCCCGAGTTCGGCACAGCTGCGCGCGAGCTGGAGGGCACGGCGCGCGCGCTCGAGACCGACGCCCGCCTCTCCACACGCGCCATCCGCCAGCCGGTGGACGAGAACGTGAACCTGAACCAGATCGCCGACGAGCTGGCCTACCAGAAGGGGCAGGCGGTGCTCGGCATGTTCGAGCAGTGGCTCTCGCCCGAGGTGTTCCGCCAGGGCGTGATCGCCTACCTCGATGCCCACGCATGGGGCAATGCTACCGGCTCCGACCTGTGGAGTGCGCTGTCGAAGGCCGCCGGCCGCGACGTCGGCGCCGCGATGTCCACCTTCCTCGATCAGCCCGGCGTCCCGCTGGTAAGCGCGGAGGCGCTTCCGGGCGGCAAGGTCCGGCTCCGCCAGCTGCGCTTCCTCAACTACGGCGCCACCGCCCCGAAGGCGCAGCTCTGGCGGATCCCGGTCGTCCTCCGGGTCTCGACCGGCGGCAAGCGGCTCACGCGGCGCGTGCTGCTCGCCGAGCCCGAGCAGGTGTTCGCCCTCGACGCCCCCGGGACGCCGGACTGGATCCATCCCAACGCCGACGAGCGCGGCTACTACCGCTGGACGCTGCCCGCCCCGCAGCTCGCGAAACTGGCCGCAGTCGCGGGCAGCGCGCTCGGCGACCGCGAGCGCATCGGCTTCATGGGCAACCTGGGCGCGCTGCTCGAAGCCGGCACCGTCCACGGAGACGAGTATCTGAAATCACTGGGCCAGTTCCGCGGCGACCCCGAGCCCGAGGTGCTGCGCGCGGTGGCGAGCGCGCTCGAACGCATCAAGTTCGCCTTCGTGACGCCCGGCCAGCAGGACGACTTCGCGAGCTACGTGCGCCAGACCATGAGCCCGGCATTTCGGCGCATCGGCTGGAACCAGGCGGCGAACGAAGTGCCCCAGGTCACGGCGCTGCGCGCCCAGCTCATCGGATTGCTCGGCGACGAGGGCGGCGACGCCGAGGTGGCCGCGCGCGCGCGCGCCCTGGCGAGCGACTACCTGCGCGACGCCTCGGCCGTGGATCCCTCGCTACACGACGTGGTGTTGCGGCTGGCCGCGATCGCAGGGGACGACGCGCTCTACGACGAGATCCGGACGCGCTTCGAGCGAGCGCAGGCGCCGGTCGAGCGCACGCGCTACCTCACGACCCTGAGCTGGTTCCGCGACCCGGCGCTGGTCGAGCGCACGCTCAAGTACGCGCTCGAAGGTCCGCTCCGGCCCCAGGAACGGCGCTTCGCCACCATGGGCATCGGCCAGAATCCGCGCACCGAGGACCGGATCTTCGAGTGGATGCGCGAGAACTACGCCACGCTGACCGGGCGAATGCCGCCGGCGTTCGCCGCTTTCATGCCGTTCTACGCGAGCGGGTGCTCGGCAGAGCGGCTCGAGGCAGCGCGAGCGTTTTTCGCGATGCCGGAACACTCGACGGTCGGCACCCAGCAGAACCTGGCCAAGGTCGCCGACCAGGTGAACGACTGCGTGGGCCTGCGCGAGCGCGAGGGGGCGGCGGTGGCGAAGTACCTGTCGGAGGCGGCGGCGGCGAAGTAGGGCGGTGCCCACCCCTCACCGAACGAAGTGTTACCCATTCTACCGGCCAACTTCGTTACCTATCTTGCCGGTTGCTCACCCTCAGCGATGGCAGTACGAGTGCAAGGAACGCCTCGAGCGACGGGAAGCGCGAGATGCCACCGAGGTCTCGGCTCTCGTTGACCTTGAAGTCTCCGTCCGCGGAGAGAGTCCATGTGCCGGATGACGTTCGGCTGAGCACGTCGGACTGGGAGGCGACGTAGCCGTTCTCGGGAGAACCAACGATGAGGACCGCGTACCAAGGCTTTCCGGAAGCATCGAGCTCGGAGATGCGATTCGCGGTGAGCCCCCAGAAACCGGGCGGGTCACTCCGGAACTTGATGTAGAGGAGCGTCTCTTTGGGCTTGGTGTCGACCGACAGGATGTTGGCGCTCGAAGGAGACGCCCCGGCCCAGCGACCGCAAGAAACGCCCCGCGCGGCGCACGCCGATCTGAGCATCTTGCCGAAAGACGAGAGCAGGTTGGCGCCCATCTCATCTCCTCTTGGCGCTGCCTAACGTGCGCGCTCAGCCGCGGCCGGCGCGCCCACGCTTCTTCTGTACACGACCCTGCCTACCGGCCGGCGGCTGGAGCGCGGTGTTAGGAAGGCGCGCGGTGG
>CAZYQK010000161.1:0-5897 GCA_964650245.1 uncultured bacterium
CTCCTCGGGGGCGAAATCGTAGTTCGCGGCCAGCGCGTTCTGCGCGGCGAACGAGTCGACGTCCACGATCAGGGGCTGCAGGCCAGCCTCGCGGATCAGGTCGCTGAAGGACATCACCATGTCCTTCTTGGCGGCGACCAGCAGCACCTGCATCTGCTTCGGGTCGTTCGAAGCTGGGCCCAGGATCTCGAAGTCGAGGGACACGTCGTTGATGTCGTAGGGAACGTGCTGCTCGGCTTCCCAGTACACCGCCTGCTGGGCGTCCTCGGCCGAAAGCTTGTTCATCGTGATCTTCTTCACGATCACGGCGCGCCCGCTCACCGCGGCCACCACGCTCTTGGACTTGATGCCGCGCGATTCGAGCAGGTTGGAGATGGCGTCGGTCACGAGCTGGCGGTCCATGATCTCGCCGTCGACGATGGCCTCGGCGAGCGGCGCCGAGACGCCCCAGCTGGTCAGGCGGTAGCCACGGTTGGCCTGCACCTCGAGCTCGACCGCCTTGATCGAGTGGCTTCCGATGTCCAGCCCCACGAGGGACTGCTTCTTTCCGAAAAGCATGTCGTCACTCCCTGAATGCGATTCGGCCCTAGGCCTTCACGCTCGGCTGGACCGCGGGTCCGGACCGGGCTCGCGGCATGGTGGTGAAACCGTCACCGGTCGGGCCTTTCGGCCCGCCGTTCATACCATCGGACCTCACACCCTCTTTCTTGAGCGCGTTTTTCGTGGACCCGGGGGCCCCGCCCGGAGGATTCACGCTGCGCCCTCGTCTCATCGACCCGACTTCAGGATGACGGCCGGTGTGGTGAGCCGCCGCACCGCGAGCTCCGCGCGGCCCTGCCCGATAGCCTCGCGGATCTCGCGCATGTTGCGTTCTGCAATCTCCCGCAGGTAGCGATTGGGCGACTGCTCGAGAACCGCCGCCCACAGCTCGTAGGCGACGGCCAGGTCCCCGGAGTGCTGGCGGGAGAACGCCGCGAAGCGCGCCGACTGGGGAGGGCCGTCGGGCTGGCGGGCGGCCTGCTCGAAGTACTCGGCCGCGCGCTTCAGGTCGCGTCCGCCCGGACGCACGTAGTAGAGAAACCCGAGCTCGAAGGCGAGACGGCCGCTGCGCGGGTTGGCCTCGAGCCCTCGGAGCATGAGGCGCTCGGCACGCGCGAAGTCGCCGCCCTCCTGCGCCAGCGCGAACGCCCCGAACACGTAGGCCGGAATGAAGTGCGGCGAAAGCGCGGTCAGGACATCGAACACGTGCGGCATGCGCTCGAACCGATTGTCGGTGCGCCGGTGCTCGCCGTAGAACTGGACCGCCCGCAGCCATGCCAGATCCGCGGCCGTCTCGGCGTGGCCCAGAGTGGCGAGCCTCAGGTGCTGGCCCGACGGGTAGTACGACAGCTCTTCGAGTGGGCGCGGTCGCGGCAGCACGCGCCAGGCGTGCGCCGCGAGCAGGAACGCGGCCGCCCCTGACGCGATCGAGCAGGCCCAGGCTCCGATCAGGCGCCGCTCGCGCGGCCCGGGTGCAGCAACCGACGTCACCGGAAGTCCCGGGTCTCGAACGCAGCTGCGGCGAGACTCAGCACGCAGCCGCAGTAGACCAGCGCGTAGGCGGTCGCGATCAGGAGGTGGAGCGAGGTCGCGGTTTCGCCCGCCGCCGCAAGCGTCCGCATGTTGAAGAGCGGCAGGTTGGGCACCAGGTTGACCGCCACCTTGAGCACCGCGGCGAGTCCGGCGGGGAAGCGCTCGGCGAATCCGCGCAGGTCGTAGCTCCACTGGCCCACGATGTAGAAGCCCAGCGTGTAGAGCGCGGAGAGGACCGGGGTGGAGAGCGCGGAGAACATCACCGCGAGCGCGGTGACCACCGACAGCTCGAGCCCGGCCAGGTAGACCGCCTGGAACAGCGAAGCCGCGCGCGGGGCGAAGCCCCGCAGGCCGAGCACCAGCCACAGGGCGAGCCCCAGTGCTACCGCGACCAGCCACAGCGCAGCGCTCAGACCCGCCCACTTGCCCACCAGGTAGGCCGGGCGCGCGATCGGACGCGACAGCAGGTTGTAGATGGTGCGGCGCTCGATCTCCTTGGCCACCAGGCTGGTCCCGACCAGCACCACGATCAGCAGACCGAGCAGCGAGATCCCTGAGAGGCCGAGGTCGATCGTGAGCCGACGCCCCTCGCCCACCGCGAGCGGGCTGATGACCTGGGTGGCGAGCAGCAGCAGCAGCCCGGCGGCGACCACGCCCGCCAGCAGCCGGTCCCGGGTCGCCTCCCGGAAGGTGTTGCGGGCGATCAGCAGCGGGATCATGCCGACCTCCGCTCCGGCTCGCGACGGACGGCCTCTGCAGAGGTCGCGGCGATGAACAGCTCCTCCAGGCTGCCGCGCTGCGGCGTCACCGCGCGCACGGCGACCCCGGAGCGCAGCAGCCACTGGAGCACCTCGCTCAGGGGGCCGCTGTCACGCATCACGAACTCGGTCTCCTCACCCCGATCGCGCCGCTCGATCAGATCGCGCCACGGAGCAGGCACCTCGAGGATCGGCGCTCCCGGGCAGCGGATGAGCACGCGCTGCGGCCCATCGCTCATGAGGTCGTGGACGCTCGCCATCCGGAGCAGCCTCCCCCCGTGGACGATGGCCACCCGGTCGCAGAGCATCTCGACGTCAGGCAGGATGTGCGAGGAGAACAGCACGGTGGCGCCGCGGGCGTGCTGCTCCAGGATCAGCTCGCGTACGTCGCGACGGCCAAACGGATCGAGGCCGCTCATCGGCTCGTCGAGGATCAGCAGCTCGGGATCGTGGATCAGTGCGGCCGCGAGACCCAGCCGCTGCAGCATGCCCTTCGAGTACTTGCGCAGCACCGTTCGCGGCCGCTCGCCGAGTCCGACGCGGCCGATCCAAACCCTGGCCCGGCGGTGCGCCTCGGCGCCGGAGAGGCCGGAGAGCGAGGCCGCGAGCTCCAGGTACTCGATCCCGTTCAGGTAGTCGTAGTAGTAGGGCTGCTCGGGAAGGAACCCGATGCCGCGCCGGCTCGACGTGCGGTCGATCGGCACGCCGTTCAGCCAGGCGCGCCCGCGCGTGGGCTTGAGCAGGCCGGTGAGCAGCTTCAGGGTGGTGGTCTTGCCCGCGCCGTTCGGCCCCAGGTATCCCACCACCTCGCCGCGTCGCACGTCGAGGTCGAGGCCCTCGAGCCCGGTGCTCACCTGGAGCGTCCAGGGATTGCGATAGTGCTTGGAGAGATCCCGGGCGCAGATGGCGAGATCCGCCCCGGGGCCGGCGGGCCCAGGGGCTTCACGACCGGCGGCGGGCCGTACGCTGGCGGTGGCGGTCGAGCTCGGCATGCGTTCCTTCCGCGCCCGCCGTGCGGGCGTGTCTACAGTGAGTGGATGGCAGGGTGAAGGGCGCCCCCGGCTTCGGGGCATTCGGTGCCGGGCGCGGCAACTGCAATGCCCGTGCCGAATGTAAAGACCCCGTGCAAACTGCAATCCGGACCCGGAACGGGCGGCGGTGGAAAGGCTTTGAGCGGCGGGCTGGACGGAACGGAGCCGGCGGCGGATCGCGCCCTAGTTGCTACTGCCCGGTGGTGAGAACCAGCTTGAGCGTGTCGCCGAGCGGCCCGTTGCCCTTGATCTGGTAGCTGCTGACCAGCGCGGGGTTGATGGCGAGTTCACCCGGTGCGCCGGTGGAGGGATTGGTGTTGAACTGGACCACCGACGGCGACTTGGTGAAGGGATTGGAGGGGTAGTTCCCGCCCGGGCAAAGCTGAGCCAGGGTGCGGCCATCGGACAGCGTCGACAGGCCGCTGGTCGGATAGAGCCCGTCGTTGAGGACCGAGAAGTCCTCGACGATGAGTTGCATCGTGTGCATGTTGGACTTGACCGTGCTCTCCTGGGCCCGGCGCTCGAGCGCGATGTAGTTCGGGATGGCGATGGCGGCGAGCACCCCGATCACCAGCACCACGATCATGAGCTCGATGAGCGAGAAGCCCCGTGCGGTCGATAGTCTCATGGCGTCATCCGGCGAACGCGTCGCCCGAGCCTCCTTCACGTAGCCAGTCGAGGGCGGGAGGCAACTCCCCGCCCTCGCCCGGGTGAAACTTCCGCTCCTGGATTACTGGCCGGCGGTGAGCACCAGCGTCAGCGCCGCGCTCTTGCCCTGGCCCTTGATGTTGTAGGTCAGACCGCTCGCCGAGTCGGCGTAGCTGGTGATCCCGTCGACTGCCGAGGGGGCCGCCGCCGCGCTCGCACGATCCTCCCACGACACGCCCGAACCCACGAGCTGCGTGAACGGGTTCTTGAAGGTGCCGCCCGCCGACGGCAGCAGCGCCGCGACCTGGGCCGCGGTGTTCGCGTAGGTGCCGTCGTACTGCACGCCGTAGTCCTCGGCCGAGAGCTGGAAGGTGTGCATGTTGGCCTTGGTGCTGCCTTCCTTGGCCCGGCTCTGCATCGCGATGAAGTTGGGAATCGCGATCGCGGCCAGGATGCCGATGATCACCACGACGATCATCAGCTCGATCAGGGTGAAGCCCTTCTGGGACCGCAGCACGCTGTTCTCCTTGTCGAGGGGTTATGGAGGGTCTGCGTTGGAGCCCGCTGCATGCGTATGTCGCAATCCCGGTGCCAGCGGCTTTGCGCCGGTTGAATCCGGCACCAGCCCCACCCCGCGCGCGAACTTGCACCCGGGCCCACTACCGTTGAGGAGCGCGGCGGCGACTGCATGGCGCACGCCGCATTGCGTTCCGCATCGCCCACCGCCGGCGAGGGGCACCCCGCCCAGCAACACGATGGAGGAGGCCGTTCCTCGCGGGGCCGACTCCGGGGCGATACGCAAAGCGAACGCGGGCGGGAGTTCCTCTCCCGCCCGCGCCGAGTGACTGCCGGTACCGCGCGGCCTACTGGCCCGCGGTGAGCACCAGCGTCAGCGCCGCGGTCTTGCCCTGGCCCTTGATGTTGTAGGTCAGACCGCTCGCCGAGTCGGCGTAGCTGGTGATCCCGTCGACTGCCGAGGGGGCCGCCGCCGCGCTCGCACGATCCTCCCACGACACGCCCGAACCCACGAGCTGCGTGAACGGGTTCTTGAAGGTGCCGCCCGCCGACGGCAGCAGCGCCGCGACCTGGGCCGCGGTGTTCGCGTAGGTGCCGTCGTACTGCACGCCGTAGTCCTCGGCCGAGAGCTGGAAGGTGTGCATGTTGGCCTTGGTGCTGCCTTCCTTGGCCCGGCTCTGCATCGCGATGAAGTTGGGAATCGCGATCGCGGCCAGGATGCCGATGATCACCACGACGATCATCAGCTCGATCAGGGTGAAGCCCTTCTGGGACCTGTGCATGACTTACACTCCTCCTCGTCGGGTGACCGGGGTCATCTCGGTTTGGGATTTCCCCTCTGATTCAGACTCGGACGCAATGCCCGTGCCGCGGCGGACTGCCGCGCGCTCTCTCGCGCAACCTGCGTGATGCCTCCGGTTTGGGGCGGAACGTTCTATTCTGTCGCGATCTCATTCGCACGCCCGGTCGGGCAGGCCGCGGTCCGGTCCCCATTGAATCGCTCAATATGCATGCGTCACCGCGGGCGCGATGCGAAATGCCCGTCACGCGGCGCGGGACTTGGATTCGCCCCCGTCGTTCGCGTCGCGCCCCTCCTGCCCGTCGTCGTCCTCGGGCCCGTGGCCGGGTTTCTCCACGCCATACGCGATCAGCTTGCGATACAGGGTGGAGGCGTTGATGCCCAGCACGTCGCTCGCCTTCTTCTTCTGCCAGCGGGTCGAGTTCAAGACCTTGAGGATGTATTCCTTCTCGAGCTCTTCCAGCGTCAGGGTCGGGGAATCTATGATGAGGCTTCCGCGGTGGCTGTTGCCGAGCCGCACCTTGTCGGGCAGATCGTCCGGCCCCACCGCCCCGCTCTCGTCCAGAATCAGAG
>CAZYQK010000162.1:0-5797 GCA_964650245.1 uncultured bacterium
CCCGCCGGCGGCCCGCGCGCCGAGCCGGCGGCGCCTGCGGCCGCGCCGGGCTCGAACGCCGGCCACGATCCCGGCACCGCCGACCGCCTCAAGATGTTCAGCGTTTCTGGCGCGCGCGATCCCGAGGAGACGCGCGCGCTGCACGAGGCCGGCGCCTCGCGCGTCGTGGCGACCATGGGTTACTGCCCCGCCTCGGACGGGCTCGCCTCGCTCATCGATCACACGCTGCTCAAGCCGGACGCCGCGCGCGCCGACATCGAGCGCCTGTGCCGCGAGGCCGCGCAGTTCTGCTTCGCGAGCGTGTGCGTGAACCCGAACTGGGTGCCGCTCTGCCGCGAGCTGCTGCGCGGCTCCGGGGTCAGGGTTTGCACCGTGATCGGCTTTCCGTTCGGCAGCCATCTGCCGGACGTCAAGGCCTACGAGTCCCGGCGCGCGGTCGAGCAGGGCGCCGAAGAGGTCGACATGGTGATCAACATCGGGGCGCTCAAGTCCAAGGATTACGCGCTGGTCGAGCAGGACATCCGCGGGGTCGTGCAGGCGGTGGGGAAGGACACGGTGGTCAAGGTGATCCTCGAGACCGCGATGCTGACGCGCGAGGAGAAGATCATGGGCTGCACGCTCGCCAAGGCCGCCGGCGCCGATTTCGTCAAGACTTCGACCGGCTTCGGCGGCGGCGGCGCCACGGTGGAGGACATCCAGCTCATGCGCGAGACCGTGGGCCCCGAGATCGGCGTCAAGGCGTCGGGCGGAATCCGCACCAAGGAAGACGTCGAGGCCATGGTCGCGGCGGGCGCCACGCGCATCGGGGCCTCCGCGGGCGTGAAGATCGTGCGCGGCGAGGCCGCGGCAACGAAGGGCTACTGAGGCCGGTGCCCGATCCGCGCGCGATGATCCGCGAGAAACGCGACGGACGGGCGCACGATCCCGGAGCGCTCCGCGCGTTCGTTGCGGCCTACGCGCGCGGCGAGATCCCGGACTACCAGGCGAGCGCCTGGCTCATGGCGGCGTTTCTGAAGGGCCTCGACGAGCGCGAGACCGACGCGCTGACCGTCGCCCTGCTCGAGTCGGGCCGCAGATTCGACTGGAGCGACCTCGGGCGTCCAAGCGCCGACAAGCACTCGACGGGAGGAATCGGCGACAAGATCTCGCTGGTTCTGGCGCCGCTGGTCGCCGCGTGCGGCGTGCTGGTGCCCATGGTATCGGGGCGCGGGCTCGGACACACCGGCGGCACGCTCGACAAGCTCGAATCCATTCCTGGCTTTCGCACGCGGCTCGAGCCCGATGCGATGCGCAGTCAGCTCGACACCCTGGGCGTGGTGATGGTGGGACAGGGACCCGATCTCTGCCCGGCCGACGGCAAGCTCTACGCCCTGCGCGACGTGACCTCGACCGTGGAGTACGAGCCCTTCATCGTGTCAAGCATCGTCAGCAAGAAGATCGCGGAAGGGGCGAAGGCCGTCGCCTTCGACGTGAAGTGCGGCAACGGGGCGTTCATGAAGACGCCCGAGGCCGCGCGCTCGCTCGCGCGACGCCTGGTCGCGACCACGGGCGCGCTGGGTGCGCGGGGCGCGGCGCTCATCACCGACATGAGCCAGCCGCTGGGGGCCGCGGTCGGGAACGCGCTCGAAGTGCGTGAGAGCGTCGAAGTGCTGCGCGGCCGCGGGCCCGCCGACGTGCGCGACCTTACGCTGGAGCTCGCGGCCATGATGCTCGTGGTCTCAGGCGCCGAGCGGGACGCTGCGTCCGCGGCCGGGAGCGCCCGCCGTGCGCTGGAGTCGGGGGCCGCGTGGGAGAAGTTCCTCGCGCTGGTGGAGGCGCAGGGTGGTGACCCGGCGGGCCTCGAGCGGAAGGACGGTCTGCCGCGCGCGCCGCACGTCGCCGAGGTGATCGCGGAGCGGGAGGGTGCGCTCGCGACGATCGACACGTTCGGCCTGGGCGAGCTGGTGGTGGCGATCGGCGGCGGCCGGCGCGCCAAGGAGGACGAGATCGACCCGCGCGTCGGGCTGGTCGTGCGGCGCCGACTCGGCGAGCGGGTGGCGCGGGGTGACGTGCTCGCGCAGCTTCACCTCCCCGCCGCCGATCCGGCCGCGGTCAAGCGCGCCGCCGGGTGCTTCACCGTGGCGGATACCGCCGCACCTGCTCCGCCGCTCGTGATCGAGCGGGTGGGCTGAGCCCGCGCGGCGGCGAGCCCCCGTTCACCAGGTGTGAATCCGCTCCCGAACGCGGGCGCGGTCGTTGCGGTCGATCTCGCGCAGGTCGGGTTTCTCGCCGGGCGGCTGCGTGTCCGGGGCGAGCGGCTGCAACGGCACGCCCGGGTGCGTCGAGCAGTACTCGGTGGGCACCGAGCCTTCGCCGAACAGCTCGCTCGTCACGTTGGGGCAGCGGTCGGTGGCCAGCATGCCGGTCTCGGCGCACACCTGACGGGTGGCGGTGCCGATCGGCGCGGGGAAGTCCTCGACCGGCCGACCGCGCGTCGCGTCGATCATGAAATCGGCCCAGACCGGCAGCGCCGCACGCGCACCGGTCATTCCCGGCCCGATGGTCTTCTTCTGGTCGAAGCCGACCCACACGCCGCACACCAGGTTCGGGACGAATCCGACGAACCACGCGTCCATGTAATCGTCCATGGTTCCGGTCTTGCCCGCGGCGGGGTTGATGAAGCCGCGCGACCGCGCCGGGTAGCCGGTGCCGTGGTCCATCACGCTCTGGAGCATGGAGGTCATGACCGCCGCGGTTTCCTCGGACAGAACCTCGACCGGGCGCGGCGCGTTCTTCTCGAGCACGTTTCCATTCCGGTCCTCGGCCTTGAGGATGAACAGCGGCTCGTTCCGGATCCCGCGGTTCGCGAACACCGCGTACGCCGACGAGAGCTCGAGCAGGGTGACCTCGCTGCTTCCCAGCGCCATCGAGAGGTTCTGCCCGATCGGGCTCTTGATGCCCATGCGGCGCGCGTAGCTCGAGACCATGGACGTGCCGACCTTGCGCAGCAGCTTGATGGCCGGGATGTTGATGGACTGCTGGAGCGCGTATCGCAGCGTGACCGGCCCGCGGAAGGTGCGGTCGTAGTTTCCGGGCTGGTAGAGCTTGCCATCCCCGCCCGGGAACGATACCGGCTCGTCCACGATGATATCGGTGGGATGGAAGCCGTTGTCGATCGCAGCGGTATAGACGAATGGCTTGAAGGCGGACCCCGCCTGCCGCTGCGCCTGCACCGCCCGGTTGAAGTTGCTGTGGTTCCAGTCGCGCCCGCCGATCAGGGCGCGAATGGCCCCGTTCCGGGGGTCGAGCGCTACCAGAGCTCCCTGCAGATAGGCGGTGCGCTGGCTCGCCCGCGCGGGCTCCGACGCGGGCACCGTGTAGCCGGCGCGCGTGTTCCTGAGCTTGAGCTCCTGCTCCAGCGCGGCGAGCTGCTTCTCGAGCGCGCGCTCGCCGATCTGCTGCAGGTCCATGTCGAGCGTGGTGTAGATCCTGAGCCCGCCCTCGTACACGGCGTTCGAGCCGTAGCGCTCGTCCAGGTGGAGACGGACCATCTCGACGAAGTAAGGCGCCCGGTCGTTGCTGTAGCGTACCGGCGTCACGCCGAGCGGCGCGCTGTTCGCGTTGTCGAACTCCACCTGGCTGACGGCCCGGGTGACGAGCATGTTGCGAAGCACCTTGGTCCGCCGGGCGCGCGCCGCGGCCGGCTTGCGGCGCGGCGAGTAGATGCTGGGGTTGGCGGGCAGGCCCGCCAGCAGCGCGCACTCGGGCAGCGTGAGCTCGTGCACCGGCTTGGCGAAGTAGGTCTTGGCCGCCGCGTCGACGCCGTACGCGCCTTCGCCGAAGTAGATCTGGTTGAAGTAGAGCTCGAGAATCTGGTCCTTGGAGTAGTTGCGCTCGATCTCGACGGCGAGCGCGATCTCCTTCAGCTTTCGGGTGATGGTCCGCTCGTGGGTGAGGAAGAGGTTGCGCGCGAGCTGCTGGGTGATCGTGCTGCCACCCTCAGCCCTGCGCATCTTGAGGACGTTGGTGACCGCGGCACGGCCCACGCCCCAGAGGTCGACGCCCCAGTGGTGGTAGAAGCTGCGATCCTCGGTGGCGAGCGTGGCGTTGATGAGGTGCCGCGGGATCTGCTTGAGCGGGACCGGCGAGCGGTTCTCCTTGAAGAACTCGTGGAGCACGCGTCCGCGCGAGTCGAACACCAGCGTCTTGACCGGAGCGTGGATGGCGGTGAGCTGCTCCGGCGTCGGCAGGTCGCGCCCCAGCCAGCGGACGACCCCGAACACCGCGCCCGCGGAGCCGAACACGGCGACCACGACCAGCACGAAGAACAGCTTCCAGGGGAAGCGGATCGCGGCCCGGACGGCGAGATGGCGCATGGGACTCAGAGGCTGGAGAATCTCCTTCCGGTGGCCGAGCCTAGGGGGGGGCGGTGAAGCCGGTCAAGCCGGTTCCGGGCGCGACGTTTGCCGATGCCCGGGCCAGCCCCTAGAATCCCGCGTCCTGTCGCCGCCCACGGTCCACGAGGCCTAGCGATTCGATGACGCCGGAAGCGCAGTTCGAAATCCTGGAGCGCGGCACCGAGGAGATTCTCCCGCAGGACGAACTTCTCGCCAGGCTGCGCGCGTGCGCGCGCGACGGCCGGCCGCTCCGCGTAAAGCAGGGCTTCGATCCGACGGCGCCCGATATCCATCTCGGGCACACGGTGGGGCTGCGCAAGCTGCGCCAGTTCCAGGACCTCGGTCACCAGGTCGTGCTGATCGTGGGCGACTACACGGGAATGGTGGGTGATCCCAGCGGTCTGAGCAAGACGCGGCCCCAGCTCACGGCAGACGAAGTGGAGGTCAACGCGCGCACCTACCTCGATCAGTTCTACCGCGTGCTCGATTCCGATCCCGCCCCGCCGCGCCTCCCGGTCGAGGTTCACCGCAACGGCGAGTGGTTCTCACGCATGAGCTTCATGGACGTGCTGCGGCTCGCATCGCGGTACACCGTCGCGCGCCTGCTCGAACGCGACGACTTCGCGAAACGCCACGCCGCGCGGCAGCCGATCGGCGTGCACGAGCTGATGTACCCGCTCATGCAGGGACACGACTCGGTCGCGATCCGGGCCGACGTCGAGCTGGGGGGAACGGAGCAGAAATTCAACCTGCTCGTGGGGCGCGTGCTCCAGGAGCTGCATGGCCAGCCGCCCCAGGTGGTGATGACGCTGCCGTTGCTGCCGGGGCTCGACGGCACGCAGCGCATGAGCAAGAGCCTGCGGAACTACGTGGGCGTCACCGACCCGCCGGGCGAGATGTACGGGAAGATCATGAGCCTTCCCGACGGTGCGATGGAGGGTTTCTGGCGGCTGGTAACCGATGCCACCGAGTCAGAGCTCGGCGCCGTGAGGCGAGACCTCGCGGACCCGGCCGTGAATCCGATGACGGTCAAGAAGCGGCTCGCCTCGAGGATCGTGGGTATGTACCACGGTGTCGAAACCGCCGAGCGCGCCCAGCGCGACTTCGAGACGCAGTTCAGCCGGCACGGGATTCCCGACGACCTGCCGGTGAAGCGGGTGCCGGCGGGCGACGTGGGGATCAAGGATCTGCTGGTGCTGGCGGGGCTCGCGGCTACGGGCAGTGCGGCGTGGCGGGCCGTGGACCAGGGCGCGGTGAGCATTGACGGCGCGCGCATCACCGATCGGCGGCACGTGCAGCGCTTGTCGGGGCCCATCGTGGTGCGCCTCGGTCGCCGGATGGTGAAGGTGGAGCCGGGCCCGAGAGTCTAGCCTGAATCATTCGCGAAGTTTGAGGAACACGAAGACCTCCGTGTGGTAGAA
>CAZYQK010000163.1:0-5705 GCA_964650245.1 uncultured bacterium
CGGCGAGGCGGGGACTTCACCGCGGGCAGGCGCCGGCTCCGCCAGCCTGACGCCGGCGCGGTCCCGCGCCGCTCAGCGCTGCGCCCGGGGGGCGCGGCGCCGGCCTCGGCGTCCGGCACGCCCAGCTCGTTGGCGATGCGCTCGAGCCGCGTGAGCTCCCAGCGCCGCGCGATCGCGACCAGCGCGTCGCGCCGGATCGGCCCGCAGCGCAGCTCCTCCCAGCCCACCGGCAGGTCGAGATCGGTCTTCACCGTGACGAGTTCGCGCGAGAGCAGCGCCTGATCGCGGAACGCCGCGAGCTTCGCGCGCAGCCCCTCGCGCTTCACCTCGGACAGCCGCTCGTAGAGCGCGTCGATGGTGCCGAACTGCTGGATCAGCTCGACCGCGGTCCTCTCCCCCACGCCCGGCACGCCCGGCACGTTGTCGCTGGCGTCGCCCATCAGCGCGAGCACGTCGCGCACCTGCTCGGGCGCCACACCCCACTTTGCGCGCACCGCCGCGTTGTCAATCCATGTGTAGTCGTCGCCGCGGCCCGCCGGCGACAGCAGCTTCACGCGGTCGTCCACCAGCGGCATCATGTCCTTGTCGCTGGTAACCAGCACCACCTCGTGACCCTCGCGCTCGCCGCGCGCGGCCAGGGTGGCCATCACGTCGTCGGCCTCCACCCCCGGCACCTCCAGCACCGGCAGGCCGAGCGCGTGCGCGAGATCCTCGAGCGCCGGGAGCTGCGCGAGCAGGTCGTCGGGCATCGGCTTGCGCGTCGCCTTGTAGTCCGGGAAGCGCTCGTGGCGGAACGTGGGGCCGGGTCCGTCCCACGCCAGCGCCCAGTAGTCCGGCTTCTCGTCGCGCCGGAGCTTCAGGGCCATGTTGGCGAAGCCGAAGATGGCCGAGGTGTTCTCGCCCCGCGAGTTCAGCAGCGGGCGGCGGATGAACGCGTAGTGGGCGCGGTAGGCCAGGCCGAGCGCGTCGAGGACGAAGAGGCGTGCCACGGGCCGCTCCTCAGGACCGCCGCCGCGCCACCAGCAGCTTGCTCACCACCGTGTCGCCGTCCCCGAAGCCCAGGGCGAGCAGCCCGCGGTCGAGCGCGAAGAGCACGGCGGGAAACTTGTTCAGGCCGCGAAACACACCGAGCTCGCGGTTGAGCAGCACGTGCGTGGGATAGAGCCCGGCGATCTCGAGCCCCTCAGCGGTGAGCAGCGCGCGGTAGCGCTCAAGCGGCCGGGCGCGGTTGTGGGCCGCGATATCGCCCAGGTCGGCGAAGGTGTCGGTCGCGAGCAGCGCGCCGCCGGGCGCGACCGCCTGCGCCAGGGTCCGCACCGCGCGCTCCCAGCGCGCGTCGTCGGTGATGTGGTAGAGCACGTCGAACGCGCTCACCACGTCGTAGCGCTCCGGAAGCTCGGCCTCGCTCACGTCGGCGAGCACGAAGCGCGCCTGCGGGTGCCGCTGCCGCAGCCGTTCGATCGAAACCGGCGCGATGTCGAGCCCGGTGACCCGGGCCCCGCGCTCGAGATAGTAGGCGGTGAAGAATCCGGTGCCGCAGCCGACGTCGAGCACCGCGCGGCCGCGCGGGTCGAGCCCGGCCTCGGCGAGTGCGCGCTCCAGCACGCGGCGGCGCAGCGCGTAGCAGGCGCGATTGTAGCCAAGCGAGAGCCCGGTCTCGCCGGTGCCGCGCAGGTCGAAGTGCTCGGACAGGCGGCGGTCCCAGAAGCTCTTCGGCTCGTAGCTCACGCTAGCCCCGGTAGAGCCGGTGGCGGGCGATGTAGCGCCCGACCGCGTCGGGCACCAGGTAGCGCAGCGACCGCCCGGAGCGCGCGCGCGCGCGGAGCGCGCTCGAGGACAGGTCGAGCCCCGGATTGTCGAGCCACGTCACGCGCCGCGCGAGCGCACGGGCGCGCGGAGCCGCGAGCGCGCCGGGCCGCGCCGCCACCGCGAGCGTCGCAAGTGCCAGGATGGCGTCCGGCTCGTGCCAGGCGGGGAACTCGTCCAGGCTGTCCGCGCCCATCAGGAGGTAGAGCCGCGCCCGCGGGTGGGCACGCCGCACCGCGCGCAGCGTGTCCACGGTGAAGGACGGTCCGACGCGACTCGATTCGAGCGTCGAGACTACAAACGCCGGGTTGCCGCGCACTGCGTGCCGCGTCATCGCCACGCGATGCGCGGCGCTCGACAGGCGTAGCACCCGCTTGTGGGGCGGTGCGCCCGCCGGGATCCACAGCACGCGATTGAGCGCCAGCGACTCGCGGGCCCACTCGGCCAGCGCCAGGTGGCCGGCGTGCGGCGGATCGAACGTGCCGCCGAACAGGCCGATCCGGCGCATCACGGATGGCGGTGATCGGGAGCGGGCTCGGAGACCCGGTGGGCCTCGGGCGCGGGGGTCGCGCGCACGCGCATGCGCTCGACGCGCTCCCGCTCCCGTGCCGCCCGGTACCCCAGCGGCTGTCCGGCGAAGCGCGCTTCGAGGTCCCGGAGGCGCGCGAGCGCGTCGTCGCGGCGGCCGGCGAGCGCATCGCACTGGGCGAGGCCGAGCCAGGCGTCGCCCGCGACCGGGGTGTCCCCGTACTCGTCGTCCACGCGCATGAAGTAGACCCGCGCCGGCTCGATCTGCCGGAGCTTCAAGTAGAGGCTCGCGGTGCTCACCAGCTTGGCCGCGAGCCGCGAGCGGGTCTTCGCGACGCGGCCCTGGGCCTCGGCGTTGAGCCAGTGCCCGGGATGGTCACGCAGGTAGCGATGCCACTGCTCGAGCGCCTTGACCGCGAACTCCTGGTCGAAGTCGGGCGGACGCGCCTGCCCGAACAACGCCTCGCCCAGCCGGAACGCGGCCGACGCGCTCGAGTCGCTCTCCGGGTAGTCGCGCAGCAGTCGTTCGAATTCGACGCCGGCGTTCGGGTAGTCCTTGCTCCGGAGGTAGCAATCTCCGAGCAGGTAGAGCGCTTCGTCCACGTCGGCGCTTCCGGCGTTGCGATCGACGTAGGTCTTGAGCAGCTCGATGGCCGCAGGCCACTGGCGTTTCTGCGCGAGGCGGCGCGCGGTCGCGAGGCGCTCGGTCTCGGAATGGACCGAGGGCAGGATGGACGCGCCGCAGCCGGCCACGAGCAGCGCGATCAGGACGGACAGGACGTCGCGGACGCGGGAGCCGAATATCGGCCGCACACTCACGGCCGGTTCTGGAAGAAGAGCAGGACCAGCCCCGAGACCACGGCCACGACCACCACCGGCTCGACGATCCGGCCCAGGTGGCGCTCGGGGAGGGTGCCCTTGAGGTCGCTGAACCGGTCGTCCTCGACCAGCGACATCTGCCCGCGGGGCAGCAGGTCCACCAGGTTGTGGGCGGCGTCCGCGACCCACATGACGCGAGAGGAGCCGGGATCGCGCAGCGAGAGCGCGCCCTCCACCAGCGCCTGGCGCTCGATCTTGGCGCGGCTCGGCAGCACGTAGCCGCCGACCAGCCGCAGATAGGTGATGCGCGCCGAGGCCAGCTGGTATTCGAGGACCGGGTCGCCCGGATTGCCCGCGATCGCGAACAGGCTGTCGTCGGGAATGACCCCGCGGCGGATGGTGGCCGTGACCCCGCGCCGCGACAGCTCGCGCAGCACGGCGTGCTCCATGATGAAGTTGAGCGGATGACTCTCGGCCGGCGCCACCACCACGTGGGCGCCGCTGTCGAGCGGCGCGGTGCGCATGGCGCGCTGCACCGCGGAGTTCGCCACCAGGCTCGCGAGCTGGAGGTTGGTGGCGGCCACCCGGGGCCCTCGCGCGCGCACCACCGGGTGGATCTCGGTCACGGCCACCGAGAGCGTGGTGTCAGCGGACGGTTTAGGGCCGCTCGCGTAGCGGAACTTCTTGGCGTGGGCGGCGGGGGCCGCGACCAGCGACACCAGCACGATGACCACGAGCCAGACTCGCATCAGGCGGATCCTTTCAGGATGTGCAGCACGGGCTCTGCGGGCGCTACGACCCGCGCGAACAGATCGTACGCCGCGGCCCCGGTCACGCGCACCTCGACCAGCGTTCCCGGCGTCAGCCCTTCGCCCTCCACCACCACTCCTCCGTCCACTTCGAACGCCGAGCCCGCGCCGCGCGCCGCGAACCGCGCCGGGCCTGAGCCCGCGCCCCGGGCGCCCGGCAGCGCCCCGTCGATCATGACCGTCATGGAGTGGCCGATCTTCCGGCGCAGCCGCTCGGCCGAGAGCCGCTGCTGGAGCGCGAGCAGCCGCGCGCGGCGGCTCCGGCGCCGCGCCACCGGAACGCGCGGCGTCATGGCGTACGAGGGGGTCTCGGGCTCGCGCTCGTATGAGAAGACCACCAGGTTGTCGAACGGTTCCTCCTCCACATAGCGGCACAGCTCGTCGAAATTCGCGTCGGTCTCGCCCGGGAAGCCGACGATGAAGTTGGTCCGCAACGACACGCCCGGGATGCCGGACTTGATGCGGCGCACCAGCGCCCGCGTGTCGCACGCCGTCATGCCGCGCGCCATCACCCGCAGCATGTCAGCGGCGATGTGCTGGAGCGGCATGTCCACGTACGGCACGACGCGCTTCGCGTTCGCCCACACCCCGATCAGGCGATCGCTCCACAGCCGCGGGTAGGTGTACTGCACCCGGATCCACGAGAGGCCCGCAACCTGATCGAGCGCCTCGAGGAGATCGGCGAGCGTCTGCTTCCCCGGCAGGTCGGTGCCGTAGCCCGTGGTGTCCTGCCCGATCAGATTGAGCTCGCGCACCCCCTGCCGCGCAAGGCGACCGGCCTCGGCCACCAGCTCCTCGAGCGGACGGCTCCGCTGGTCCCCACGCAGGCGGGGAATGATGCAGAAGGTGCAGCGGTGATCGCAACCCTCTGAGATCTTCATGTAGGCCAGATGGCGCGGCGTCGACAGCGCGCGCGGCGTGAGCGAGTCGAGTGCCCCGCCCGGATACTCGGTGCGCGCGAAGCGCGTCGCGTCGCCGGAGAGGATGTGGCAGGCGGCGCCCACCACCTCGCGCCACTGCCCGGTGCCGAGCACGGCGTCCACCTCGGGGAACTCGTCGAGCAGCGACTCGCCCGCGCGCTGCGCCAGGCAGCCGGCCACGATCAGGCCCCGGAGCCGCCCGCCGCGCTTCAGGCGCGCGAGCTCGGCGATCGCGGCTTTCGACTCGCGCACCGCGCTCTGGAGGAACGCGCAGGTGTTGACCACGGCGACGTCGGCCTCGCGCGGATCGGCCACGGTGCGGAAGCCGGCCTCCACCAGCAGGCCCAGCATGTTCTCGGAGTCCACCGTGTTCTTGGGGCAGCCCAGGGTGACGAAGGCGAGCGTGGGGGCGGCGGGCGTCCGCGTCACTCGAAGCCCCGATCTTCGAGCCAGTGCAGGTCCACGAGCACGTCGCGCGCCTTGCTGCCCTGGAACGGCCCCACCACGCCCAGCTCCTCGAGCTGGTCCATGAGCCTCCCGGCTCGCGAGTAGCCCACCTTGAGCCGCCGCTGGAGCAGGGAGGTCGAGCCCTGCTGGTGGTTGACCACCAGCCGCGCCGCCTCGCGGATCAGCTCGTCGTTGACCGAATCGCCGTCTTCCCCGCCGTTCCCCTCCTCATCGGCGTCCATCACAGCTGGCTCGGTGGCGAGCGGCGGAGGGGCGCCGGGGGTGGCCTTCGCCTTCCAGAATTCCACCACGCGCGCCGACTCCTCCTCCGAGACAAACGCGCCATGGATGCGGTAGGGCTCGGGCTTGCCCGCCG
>CAZYQK010000164.1:0-5542 GCA_964650245.1 uncultured bacterium
TCCGGTGGTGTGGGAGGGGAAGCGCGGGACGAACCCGCGCTCCCCTATCCCGATTACGCAGGAGTGGAAGCCCGATGAGCGTCCGCAGGGGCATTGCGGCCCGCGCACCCGCCGCCGGGCTGGTTCTGGCCGCGGCGCTCGCCGGCTTCTCCGGGCCGGCTCGGGCCGCCCACGTCGATGGCCCCGACTCCATTCGCGTACGCGTCGAGGTGGGGGCCAGCACCGATTACACCAACGAGCTCTTCTACGATGACAACTTCGACAGTAATGCCGTCTTCACCGGCCGCAGCCTGGTGGACACCCCCGAGGCCCGCTACGGCGGCGTGCTCATGACGCAGCTCGAGGGTACCCGCGCGCGGCGCGCGACCGGCTACCAGCTGCGGAACGAGCTGCGCTACGGCGACCGTCTCCAGCGCGATGCACTGAGCCTCTGGCTTCGCTCCGAGCCCGCGCCGGACTGGACGGTCCTGACAACGCCCAGTGTCGAGTACCGGCACGACAGGACCTTCGACCGGGATCTCGAGGAGTGGCGGGGTTACGCCGGGGCCCGGGTTCGCCGCGCGCTGAGCGGCGAGATGAGTTTCGCCGAGCTGTCGGCGAGTGGCGATCTGTTGCGCTCGCAGGGCCGCGGCGCCGAATTCATTCTGGACCGCGACGCGGTGAAGGCCGGGCTCGCGTTCGAGCACGCCCCGCTCTGGGGCCCGGAGTGGCGGCTGGGATACGGGCTGGCGGCTCGGATCTTCCCCGACTCGAGCGAGCGTGATCACTACGAGCACGCGTTCGAGGGGCAGCTCCGGTTCGAACTTCCCGGTGGCCACCCCCTGCTGCTCGACGCGGGCGCCGAGCGGCGCGTGACCAAGGATGTGGTGACCACGTCCCGCGACAACTACTGGGAAGAGCGCGGCGCCGCCGACGGCGATCTGGCGCTGGCGGGATCGTGGAGCGTGCGGGCGCGGTTCGAGGGCGAAGCGTTCCAGTACGACCTGGAGGACAGCACGCTGTTCTTCGACTACCAGCTGCTGCGCGCGCGCGCCGGCCCGCGGCTCGCGACGGGCGGCCCCTGGAGCTTCACCGTGGGTGCGCGCGGCGAAGCGTTGTTCAGCCGCCTCAATCCGGAGGAGGGCTATCAGGAACTCGCGGCCGTGGTCGAGATGGAGTATCTCGGCCGCGGCACCTGGTGGAGCGTCTCCCCGGCCGCGGGCTGGCGCGACTACGACGAGCTGCCGGCGGCCTCGCAAGACGGCCTCGGCGGGCTCCACTCGTCGTACGCGTTCTACGAGCTCGGTGTGTTCGGGGACCAGGCCATCCCCGGCGGCCTACGCCTGCGCGCGTTCGCGAACGCGCGCTACGAATCCCACCTGGACTCCGCGCAGGACGCGCGGAGCCTTTACTTCTCGCTCGACCTGCGTAGACTGTTCTGACTTTTCCGCGGCGCCGCTTCACTCTGGAGGACCATCGTGGCCTCACGCCGAGGAGTCCTGGTATTCGTCCTGCTGCTCGCCGCGCTCGGGACGGCGGTGTTGTTCGGCGCGTTCAGCCTTCGGAGTCCGCCGGCATCGGTGACCTCGCCCTCCGTCCTTACGCTCGACGTGCCCGCGACGCTCGAGGAGTCCGAGGCCCCCGAGTCCCCGTTCCCGTTCGGCCGGCTGCGTCGTGGGCGCTACACGCTCTGCACCCTGGTGGACGCGATCCAGCGCGCCGCGTCCGACGATCGCGTGAGCGGGTTCGTGCTCCACATCGACGGGGTGGACTGGGGATGGGCCAAGCTCTCCGAGGTTCGTGACGCCCTCGGCCGCTTCCGGGGGAGTGGCAAGCCGATCGTGGCGAGCCTCACCCGCGGCGGCGAAGCCGAGTACTTCCTGGCTTCGGCGGCGTCGGTGGTGAGCATGCCGCCCACCGCCTCGCTTCAGTTCGATGGCCTGGCGATATCCGCGCTCTTTCTACGTGGCGCCTTCGACAAGTTCGGTGTCAGCCCCAATTTCGAGAACGTCGGCGAGTTCAAGTCCGGGGTCGAGGCCTATACGCGTACCGGAATGTCGGAACCCTCCCGCCAGGCGCTCGAAGCGCTGCTCGATGATCATCTCCGCATCCTGGTGGACAGCCTGGCCGCCGCGCGCGGCATGCCGGCCGACTCCATCCGCCGCCTGATGGACGACGGCCCTTTCGACGCGACCGAGGCGCGCGCGCGGGGCTTGATCGACACGTTGCTGTACGATTCTGAGGCCGACTCGCTCGCGGCGCGCGGCGGCCGCCGGCGTTTCGCGACGCTTCCCCTGCCGCGCTATCTCGAGCGTCTCAGGTCGCCGCACGCGGGCCCCCATGTCGCGCTCGTGACGGCCTCGGGCGAGATCGTGCCGGGGCGCAGCCGCGTCGGACCCGGAGGCGAATGGCTGCTGGGCTCGGAGACGCTCATGGCGGCGCTGGAGCAGGCGCGCTCCCGGCGCGCCGTCAGGGCGATCGTGCTGCGCATCGACAGCCCGGGCGGCGATGCGCAGGCCTCGGACGAGATCTGGCACGAGGTGATGCGTTGCCGCCGCGTGAAGCCGGTGATCGCGAGCCTCTCGGACTACGCGGCGTCTGGCGGCTACTACATCGCGGTCGGGGCCGACACCATCGTCGCCCAGGCGGCGACGGTGACCGGCTCGATCGGAATCTACGGCGGGAAATTCAACATCTCCGGGCTGCTCCACAAGATCGGGCTCAGCGTCGAGACCGTCTCCCGCGGGCGCCACGCCGAGATGCTGTCGCCCTTCCGCGATTTTACGCCAGAGGAATCGGCGAGCTTCCACCGCCACCTCGACGCCTTCTACCGGGGGTTCGTCGCCCGGGTCGCGGAGAACCGGCAGCGCCCCGCGGCCTACGTGGATTCGGTGGGCCGGGGCCGGGTCTGGAGCGGGGTGGCCGCGCGCGAGCGCGGACTGGTGGATGCGCTGGGCGGGCTCGAGCATGCGTTCGCCGCCGCCCGGGCGAAGGCGGATCTCCCCGCCGACCAGGAACTCGTGGTCGAGCGCTATCCGAAGGTCCACTACTCGTTTTTCCAGCGCATGCTCGACGTCTATCTCTCGGACGACGACGAGGGCGCGGTAGCAACGCAGCCGCTCCCCGAGGCCCTGCGGCTCTGGATGGCGGCGGCGCGCTTTCCGGCGGGCAGCGCGCTCGCGCTCATGCCCTTTACCCTCCGAATCCGCTGACGACCGCGCGGCGGCGAGACGAGAACCGGGCGGGCTCCGCGCGGGAGCCCGCCCCGACGGCCGGAGCGAAGCGCGCTATTTCTTCGCGGGCGCGAACGTGTGGATCAGGGCGATCAGGTTTTCGACCTCGCCGGGCTTGATCTGCCCGGTCTTGACCCACGCCACCATCCCGGATTTGATCTTGCCATTCGTGATGCAGTCGCGCAGGAAATCATCCGTGTGCTTCGGGTCCGCCCACGTCTTCGGAGCCTTCCAGTTCGGGGTCGGGTTGCCGGTCAGCTTGACGCCACCGCTGCCGTCGGCCTTGTGGCACACCACGCACTTGGAGGCGAAGATCGCCTTCGCCGCCGCCGGGTTGCCCTTGGCAGGGCCGGTGGTGGCCGCGAAGGCCAGCGACGCGGCTAGGAACGAGAGGGCAACCAGCGCGAGCACGGCGCGCTGAACCAGGGTGCGACTGAACATGCAGACTCCTTTCGAGTCGGGGAAACGCTGGAGGGAGCCGTAATGCGACAAGAGCGCACGAAGGCTAATCGCGAGGGCGCGAGCCGTCAAACTCGGCAGCTGATACGGCGGGGCAAAATGCGCGGGCCGATGTCGCAACCCACGTGCAGGGAGGCTTTGGATGTGCGGGGAGCGATGCGATGCGCTCACGAAATGCCGCGCGAGACGAGGCCAACGATGGAGTGAGGGCTTGACCGGGCTCGAATCCGCGTGTTAGCTTGCGCTGCACCATCGCTTTACGCCCGCGCAGCCAGTTGCGGGTGCCCTCCACAGTTCACCCGGAAGCACATCACTGACCTGCCCGGCGGGGAGGTGTGTCTTGAAGGAGTTTGCCACCGCTCAGATTCGCAATGTCGCCCTCGTGGCCCATCACGGCGTGGGAAAGACGTCGCTCGCCGAAGCCATGCTGTTTCTCGCCAGGGCCACGAACCGACTCGGCCGCATCGCCGACGGGACCACGCTGCTCGACTACGGGTCCGACGAAATCTCACGCCAGATCACCATCAACCTGAGCCTCGCGCAGTTCGAGTGGGCCGGGCACAAGGTCAACCTGCTCGACACGCCGGGCTACCCGGACTTCGTGGGCGACGTGCATAGCGCGTTGCGGGTCGCCGACGCGGCGATCCTGGTCCTGAGGGCCAACGCCGGGGTCGAGGTGGGGACCGAGGTGGTGTGGGAGATCCTGAAACACGAGAAGAGCGCGGTGTTGCTGGTGGTCAACATGATGGACAAGGAGCACGCCGATTTCCTCGCGGCGGTGCGCTCGGCTCACGACCGGCTCGGCCTGAACGCGGTGCCGACCCAGCTTCCGATTGGTCAGGCCGAGTCCTTCCACGGCATCGTCGACCTGATCGAGAACAAGGCCTACACCTTCAGCGGCAAGGGCATGGAGGAGAAGAGCGCGGAGATCCCTATCCCCGACGAAATGAAGGCCGCGGTTGCCTCCGCTCGTGCGCACCTGATGGAGGAGGCCGCGACCGCCGACGAGGAGCTGATGGAGAAGTTCCTGAGTACCGGCGAGCTCACGATGGCCGAGATCCGGAAGGGATTGTGCGAGCGCGTCGTGCAGGGCGACCTGGCCCCCGCGTTCTGCTGCTCGGCGTTCAACAACCATGGCGTCAGGGAAGTGCTCGACGAAGTCGTGGACGTGCTGCCGTCGCCGCTCGATGTCAGCCCCGAGAAGGGGCAGTCCGCCGGCAACGGCGACGAGCTCGCCGTCAAGTCCGACCCCGCGGAGCCGGTCGCCGCGGTCGTGTTCAAGACGCTTTCCGAGCAGCACCTCGGCGACCTCTCGATGGTCCGTCTGTATGCGGGGCGCGTCGAGCCCGGGCGTGAGCTCCTCAACACCACGCGCAACCGGAGCGAGAAGATCGGCACGCTCTATCACCTGATCGGCAAGGAGCGCCTCGAGTGCCGGAGCGCCGCCGCCGGCGACATCGTGGCCGCAGTGAAGCTCCGGGAGACGCACACCGGTGACACGCTCTCCGACAAGGCCCGGCCGGTAAAGCTCCGGGCGCCGCGTTTTCCCGGGCACGTTACCGCCGAGTGCATCCGCGCCCGGAACAAGGGTGACGAAGAGAAGATGGCGCAGGGTCTCGCACGCCTGCACGAAGAGGACCCCACCTTCAGCCGCCACTTCGAGCCGAGCACGAAGGAGTCGCTGGTGTTCGGGATGGGCGACCTTCAGCTCGACATCATGGTGGATCGCCTGAAGAAGCGCTTCGGCGTCGAGGTCGTGCTCTCCAAGCCGCACGTGCCCTACCGCGAAACCATCCGCTCCAAGGCCCAGGACGAATACCGCCACAAGAAGCAGACCGGCGGCCGCGGCCAGTTCGGCGAGGTCCATCTGC
>CAZYQK010000165.1:0-5533 GCA_964650245.1 uncultured bacterium
CCAGTCCTCGGAGGACTTTCACCTCCCAGTCAGCGCCCATGCTGGGCGTACCAAAAGCCGTGAAGCCCCGGTCTCTGCCGGGGCTTCACGGGTGCGGCCTGAAGCCTGGGTTCTAGTCGCCGCCGACGTCGGTCTTGAAGCGCGGGCTGGTGATCTGCGCGCGCGGGCTCATCGTCCTGGAACGCGGAGCAGCCTTCTTCGTCGCCTTCGCCCGGGTCGCGGTCTTGCTGGCCTTCATCTTGGTGGGCTTCCTGGTCGCCATTTTCATTCACCCCCTCTCGGTCGTTGGGTGGTGAGCGTCGATGCGTGGACCAACATGGTCCGCGTTCGGCATTCCCTTGCAGGCCCCGTGCCGTTTGCACGGCGCCGCGCCGCGATCCCTCGCCTCACGTGTGAATGCGGAAGTTAGCACCGGCTCCCGGGTTGTCCAACGACCAAGTGATCCCGGCCCGTTCCGCCGATCTCCGCAGTTCCTGCGGAAGCGCCCTGCGGAAGGGCGCTACCACCATCCGAGCTGGATCGCCCGCGCGAACGGCTCGACCGCGAGCGCGGCGAGCGGACGGCGGCTCACCGTGGCCTTGGCCACGCCCGTCATCCCGGGCCGCAGCGCACGGCCGGAGTTGGCGATCACGGCCCGCACCAAGAAGCGGGTGCTGTTTCGGGCGTCGGGCTCGCCCCGCCAGCCCATCTCCGTCACGCGACCATGGAAGGTGCGGGTCGGGTAGGCCTGCACCTTGACCGCCACCGGCTGGCCGAGCCGGACGCGCCCGATCTTCTCCTCCGAGACCGAGACATCCACCGTCATGGAGTCGAGCGCGGCCACGGTGCAGAAGGTCTCCCCGGCCTCCTTGTGCTGCCCGAGCTGCCGCGAGAGGTCGAGCTCGAGAACCTGTCCCGCGAACGGCGCCACCAGCAGCGCGCCACGCGCCCGGCGCTGCTCGAACTCGAGCGTGCGCTCGAGCGCCGAGAGCCGGATCTGGCCCGATCGCCACGCGCCGATGTCACCCGCGCGCTGGGCGGCCGCCACGGCGCGCTGCAGCACCTCGATGTCGCCCGTGAGCTGGGCGATCCGCCCCGCCAGGTCGAGGTCCTCGAGCCGCGCGAGCGGCTGGCCCGCGGCCACCTCCTCGCCGCCGCGCACCAGGACCTCGGCGATCACGCCCTCGGTGGCGGCGCGCGCGCGCTGGAACCGCAGCGGCCGCACCTCTGCGGGGCCGCCCGCCCGCTCGGGGAACACCGGCAGCACCAGCAGCAGGGCCGCCAGCGCGCTCGCGACCGCCAGCGCGACTCGCCCGCGGGGGTCGAGGCTCAGGAGCTTGGAGCGCAGCTTCGAGACCGGCCGCGCCACCCCCCGCAACGGAATCTCCGAGTACAGCATGGCGTTCCGGATCGCAACCGAGGTCTGGGCGGCGAGGATGTCGAGCGCGTCGCCCTCGGCGGGCTCGAGGTCCCAGGACTCCTGGCGCGACTCGATGCACAGGAATCCGAGCAGGCCCTGATCGTCCTTGAGCGGCAGCGCCATGAAGCTCCGCATCTCCTGCGTGCCGAAGTATTCGCCGAACACGTCGGCCCCGGGGGGCGCCGGCTCGGCGCCGAGATCGTCGGCCCCCAGGTGGAGCCGCGCGCGATGCAGCGCCAGATACTCGAGCGGCCCGCCCAGCCGGAACAACTGGACCTGGTCGGGGTCGAGGCGCGTCATCCCGGAGACCGCACGCAGCTGGAGCCTCCCGCCCCGGAGCAGCACGATCTCGGCGCGCTCATTCTCGACCACAGCTGCCACCGTGTTCACCACCGCGCGCAATACCGAGTCGAGGTCGAGCGTCGATGTGATCGCGCGGCTCACCTTCAGCAGCGCATCCAGCTCCTGGAGGCGCTCGGCGTTCTTCTCCATCAGGAAGCTGCGGTTGAGGGCAACCGCGAACTGGCGGAGCAGGTAGGCGAGGAACACCATCTCGTCCTCGCCGTAACGCCTGCCGCGCGCCCGCTGGCCCAGCGCCAAGACCGCGGTCGGGGCGTCTTCGAGATGGACTGGAAGGTAGACTCCGAAGAATGGTGCGGTGGAGGTGGGGGCGTCGGGGGCGGGGGAGCCGTCCGGGGCCGCACTTCGATCCGGCGCCGCGCGGGCAGCGGTCGGGATCTCGGGAGGCATAGCGGCCCCGGTCGGCTCCCCCGCCCCCGACGCCTCCTCGTCGTCCGCGTCCTCTCCCTCCTCCTCTTCCGGCTCTTCCTCGTCCTCCTCCGCCGCGGCCCTATTCGCCTCCGCCCACCGGACCGCGTCCTCGGTCACGAGATCGGGGTCGAGGACGAGCGGGGCGCGGGAGTCGAGCGCGTCGCGGCAGGCTTCGATGTCGCCCTGGCTCGAGGCCAGCTCCTCCTGCTCGTCCTCCGAAAGCCCGAGCGTCGCGCCCACCGAGAAGGCGCTCCCCTCGACCAGGAACAGCGCGGCGCGGCGCACCTCGGTGCCACTGGCCGCCACCTCCAGAAATTTGTCCGCCAGCACGGTGCGCTCGTGGCTGGAGAGCGCCGCCTCCGCCGCCTCGTTCGCCAGCAACAGGCGGCTCGTGATGTCGCTCAGGTGGCCGTAAGCCTGCTTCAGCTCATCGCGCAGCGCCTGCTCGCGGTCGGCCGCGGGGAGCGTGGTATCGCGCGGGATCGAGCTCATACCCAGAGGTCGACCCGCACGAAGCGCGCGAGCCAGCGGTAGAGGTGCGAGGCAGGGGCGCGGGCCGGAGCGGCGACCGAGGCGCGCCCGGTGAGCCCGGCACGCGCGGCTTCAGGCGCGCGCGGGAGCGTGATCCACACCCGGTGCGTGCGCCGGCCGTGGATCTCCTCGGCCTCTGATTCGATCGCGCTCACCCGACCGGGGAGCGCAACCCCCGGATGCGCGCGCAGCCGGATGCGGACCGGCTCACCCACGCGCACGTCCTCGAGGTCCAGATCGCCAACGCGCGCCGTGGCCCGGACGCCCGAGAAGTCGCCGACCACGCACAGCGTGTCTCCCGGATCGAGGCGCTCGCCCACCCGCCACGGGGTGGCGGCGGTGAGCACCACGCCGTCGAAGGGCGCGCGCAGCACGGCGCGCTCGACGCGGCGCTTGAGCCAGCGCGATCGCTCGGTCTCGGTGCGCGATTCCGCGCGCGCCGCCACAGCGTCGGCGTCGTCCCCGGCCACGCGTGCCGCCTCGCCGCTCACCGCGAGCGCGCGCGAACGCGCCGCTGTCTCGTTCAGGCTGTGCACCATCGAGTCAGCATCCAGCACCGCGAGGGCCTGGCCGGCCGCGACCCGCATGCCGGCCCGGAACGGTGCGGCCGCGAGCCTCAGCTCCTCGGGGGCGGTGAGCGCCGCCTCCCGGAGCGGGACCAGCGTCACGTCGAGCCCGATCCGGCCCGGCACCGGCAGCAGCAGGAACGCGGCCAGCGCCAGCACCGCGCCCGCCAGCAGCGGAAGCTGGAGCTTCCGGATCTCGCCGCGGTGGTCGAGCGCCCACAGCCGCGCGGTGCGCGTCATGGGCCCCACCGGACGCTTGAGCACGACGATCAGCAGCGCCACCGCGAGCAGCGCACCGACGAAGGAGAAGTGGCGAATCAGCAGCCCGCGCAGGAAGACGTACATCAGGATGCCGAACATCACCGAGTAGACGATCGAGAGCGCGCCGAACAGGGCGAGGATCTGCTTGCGGCGGCGGCCCTCGACCGGGCACTCGATCGGCATGCCGAGCAGGCGGCGGCGGAACAGGTAGCCCAGGTAGCCGAAGGCCTCCTCCTGGAGGTTCGGCATGTCGAGCAGGTCGGCCAGCACGTAGTAGCCGTCCATCTTGATCAGCGGGTTGTAGTTGAACAGGATTCCGCTCACGCTCGCGAACAGCATGATGTTGTAGGCGAGCTGGTTCACCATCAGCGTCGAGGGCGTGAGCCACCATACCAGCGTCGCGAGCGCCGCGACGTAGAGCTCGGTGTAGGTTCCGGCGAGCGCGACGTAGGCGCGGTGCACCGGGTTGGGAAACAGGTGCGAGTCGCTGGTGTCGCAGAACATGCAGGGCGTGCCGAAGATCAGGATGAAGCCCATTCGGTGGACTCGGCCCCCGAAGTGCTTCACCGCGTAGCCGTGCCCCAGCTCGTGGATGATGATGGCGACGGTGATGGTGAGCCAGATCAGGAAGCCGGCGAGCACGGCGTGCTGCCCGCCCAGCATGAAGCTGCCGCCGCCCGCGGCGATGTGGTCGCGATTGAACCACACCACGTAGCCTGCGAGCAGGAACAGCGCGATCCCGAGCCACACGAAGAACGGCCGGAACATGAAGGCGGCGTACGGATAGGTGCGGGTCAGGAAACGGTCGGGGTCCACCGTCCCGAACGGGATTGAGAACAGGTTCTTGAAGGTGGTGGCGTTGACCTGGGCGCGCTCTTCGATGGCCCGGGCCTGGATCAAGGCGTTCCGCTCGAAGGGGTCCTCGAGCAGCTTGTACTTGCGCAGGTCGCCGAGCATGTCGGCGATGTAGTCCTGGTCGAAGTCGAGGCTCGGAAAGGTCTCGCGCGCGAGCGCCAGGATTTCCTCGGGCGTGCGCGTGCCGTCGAGCGCCAGCGCGAGCGTGCCGCTGATGACGTCCAGCTTCAGGTACTCCTGCGAGATGTCGTCCTTGAAGATGTAGGAGTCCTGGCCTTCGGCCACGAACCTGCGCCAGGTGAGGTCCCGGC
Source organism: uncultured bacterium (assembly GCA_964650245.1). Lineage (GTDB taxonomy): Bacteria > Eisenbacteria > RBG-16-71-46 > RBG-16-71-46 > RBG-16-71-46 > WS-2. The sequence goes on from CAZYQK010000165.1 coordinate 4,695, forward strand.
GCAGCATCGGACAGGTTCGGGACGCCACGTCTATTTCCGCGTGGCGCGGGCCGAGTCCAGGGCAACGCGCACCGAAACGCCGCCGTGGAGGCGGCCCAGGCGGTTGTCCACGTCGATCGCCACCCGGAAGCTGCCGCTCCCCGGATCCACCAGCGGGTTGACGCGCGTGACGCGCGCCTGAACCGCGGGCCCGCCGCCCACCGGCGTGAGCGTGACCGGCTGGCCGACGCGTACCTCCCCGATCCAGGTCTCCGGGATCAGCAGCTCGGCGCGCAGCGTGTCGGGGTTGCTGACCCGGAACAGGAGGTCGCCGCTCTTCACCGACTGGCCGATCTGCGCGCGCCGCAGCGCCACCAGCCCCGGGATCGGCGAGCGCACCACGCAGCGCTGCCATTCGATCGCGGCGCGGTCGCGCTGGGCGCGCGCGATCTGCCAGTCGGCGCGCGCCTGGATGAACTGCTCCTCGGAGAGCACCTTCTCGGCGGCCAGGCGCTGCGCGCGCTGCCAGGCCGATTCCGCGCGCGCCAGCGTCGCCTCGCGCTCGTCGAGCAGCGCCCGGCGCTCGCGGTCGTCGATCTGGGCGAGCCGGGCGCCGGTCCTCACGCGCTGGCCCTCCTCCACGTCGATCGCCATCAGCTCGCCGTCGAGTCGCGCGAACACCTCGACGTCGTGCAGCGGGGCGAGCACGGTATCGAAGCTGGGGTCCGCCTCGAGCGCGGCGTCGGTGGCGGAGGGCGCGGCCTGGGGAGCGATCACCGGCGGCAGCCGAGCCGACGGCGCCTGGATCGGCGGTGCGGTCGGCGCCGGCCTGGGCGTGGTGATCGGGCTCGTCAACAGCG
>CAZYQK010000166.1:0-5414 GCA_964650245.1 uncultured bacterium
ACCTGGAGGAGCTCGAGAAGGAGCTCGACAAGCACGGCGTCGCCTACAGCTACGACACGGGCGGCGGCCTGCTCATGACCCTCCTGCCCTGGGTGCTCATGTTCGGCGGCAAGAAGGAAAGCCCGCCCCCGACCCAGGCCGCCGCGCCTCAGCAGTCCACGCCGGCGCCCGCCACGCCGCCGACGCCCGCGCCCACGCCGGCCTCACCACCCGCGCCATCGCCCGACGCGGGCGCGGGCACGATCGCCGTGACCACGGACCCGACCGGCGCCAAGCTCTACCTCGACGGTGCGGCGCAAGCGAAACGCTCCAACGCCACGCTCGACCCGGTGGCGGCGGGCTCGCACACGGTGCGGGTCGAGAAGAGCGGATACGTCGCGCAGGAACGGCAGGTCGAGGTAGCCGCCGATCAGACGGCGAACATGAGCTTCAGGTTCCAGCCCTCGGCCGACGCGGCGGGAACCCTCGTGATCCGCGCCACGCCTTGGGCGACGTACTACGTGGACGACAAGCTCGAGGGCACGCCCAACTCCCTCTCGGCCCGCATTCAGGTCAGGCCCGGCGTCCACATCGTCCGGGCGGTGAACGCCAACTTCGATCCCAAGGTGTGGAACAACGTCCGGGTCGACCCGAACGCCACGGTGACGCTCGAGACCAACTTCCTCACGAACACCGTGGGACGTCTCAAGGTGCCATCGCCGGGCACCTGGGCCTACATCATCATCAACGGCGCCAACACCGGGAAGACCACGCCCTTCGAGTTCGCCGACCTCAAGCCCGGCAAGTATGTGGTGACGCTGCAGCGCGACGGCTTCACGGTGGAAGGCGGCGCGCAGAACATCACCGTGCTCGGCGGCGAGACCGCGGTCGCCAATTTCAAGCTCAGGCCCGTTTCACCCTGACCGTCCCTCAGCCCTGAATTTCGTGCTTCCCTCCGGGCTGGACTTCCGCTAGTAAAGAGACGATTCTCTCGGCCTCGCGCCGTTCACACGCCATCTTGCTCTGCACCACCTCGATCATGCTTCGCACCCGGACCTCTGGCAGGAGGTGCTCGATGAAGCAACGCCCCGCCCGGTGGCGATCCGTCACCACCGCGGTCGTCCTGTTCGCCCAGCTGGCCATGGCCCTCACGCCCGCGATCTCGTCCGCTCAGGGCGAGAAGCCGTCCGTCCAGCGCGGGCAGGAGTACTACGAGCAGTCGCGCTTCGACGAGGCCATCCTGCTGCTCAAGGACCTCGTGGATCGCGGCCTGCTCGCCGGCGAGGATCTGCAGAAGGCCCGCGAGCTGCTCGCGCGCTCGTACGTGAAGAAGGGCTACCCAGTCCAGGCGAAGGAGATGTTCAAGGCGGCGCTTCGGGCCAATCCCGAATGGCGCCCCGATCCCATCCGCGTGCCGCCCGACGAGACCGCTGTGTTCGACCAGTCGCTGAGGGAATTCCAGGCCGAGAGCGGCGCACCCCCGACGCCGGGAGTGCCAACTCCAACGCCAGCGAAGCGCGATACCGTTGCCGCCCCGCCGCCCCCGCGGCCCGCTTCCGTGCGACCCGCGCAGATCGTGCCGGTTACGTCGGGGGCCAAGAAGTCGAAGAAGACCTGGTACTACGTTGCCGGTGGTGTCGTCCTCGTCGGTGTCATCGCCGCGGCGGCGGGTGGCGGTGGAGGCGGTGGTGGCACCCCGACTCCCGGGCCTACGCCTCTCGCGCCGTTCCCCGGTCCCCCAGGACCATGAGAAGCCCACGAGTTTCTATGGTCCGCGCCGGCACTCCGGCGTCTCCGGGCGGTGGGCCCGAGCCGCGCCGCGAACGGCGCGCTGGCTCGCCTCGAGAGTACATGGCGACTGGACACGGGGTCATTTCCCCCGCTGCCGAGAGGAGCAGGAGCATGGGAGTCCAGATGACGCGAGTTCTGCCGGCAGCGCTGGCGTGCCTGCTGGCGCTGCCCGGAGTCGCGGGAGCCGTGGCCGATCCGGTGGTTCTCGGAACGGCGGTGGCGACGGTCAATCTGCCCACCGCCGTCGGGGGTGCCGCCATGAGCATCGGCTACGATCCCGTCCTCGGGCTTTACTACAGCGGCATGGGGGGCAACCCGTCCCAACCGGGTTTCGTGTGGAATCTGGCCGGCACGCGGTTGCAGACGTTGACGCCCATCAACGTCGACATCCGTGGGGTGAACTACAATCCCACCACCGGCAACATCGAGATCGAGAGCTTCGATGCCAAGAACGGCGGCGTCCAGCGCGGGATCATCACGATGGGGCGCACCTCGGCCGGCCTGTGGACGGGCGGTGTGGCGACGGCGCTCGCCGCGGCACCCGGCCTGACCGAAAACCAGACCATGCCCGCGTACGATCCGGCGCGAAACCGGCTGTATTCGCGCTCGAACTTGGTTTCCGTAAACTCGATTCACGTTACGAACCGGTCCAGCGGAGCGCTCATCACCACCGTGACGATCGACACGGCCGGCCTCGGACCGGGGAGTTTCGCGAACTACACGCTCGGGTTCGACTCCTCCTACGACGTGTTCATCGTCCTCGACAACGCCCGGCGCCGGGCGTTCGTCTATCGGCTGAACGGCACGCGGGTGGGAATCTGCAACATCCCCGGCACGTTTGCGCTCGACAGCAATTATGGATTGGGCTATGCGAACGGTCAGCTATTCCTTTTCGACTCAGCCAGCAATCAGTACCAGGGCTTTCGCATCTTCCAGCTCGCGACCGTGTCGGTGGCGCTCGGCTCACGCCAGTACGCGCTCGCCACGTGGCCCGTCACGGCGTCGGATACCACCGTCGCCGGCACGATCGTTACGCAGATCGGCCCGGCCGACACCCTGGTCTGGCGGCTCGGTCACTTTCTGCCGGCGAAGACCGCGTACTCGCTGGCCGGTACATTCTACGCGGGGATCGGTCGCCAGCTCACCGGGATTCACGCGGAAGAGGGCTACTGGTTCATCGCCAGCACCGCCCGGACCATCAACGTGCTGGGTCAGCCGCTTCCGAACGGCTACGACATCCCGCTCCTGTCGGGGCCCGGCGGCGCGGCGGCCTGGAACCAGTTCGGCAGCAGCTTCCTGGGCCCGACGCCCGTGGCGGCCATGCTCGTACGCCAGGGTGCCACCATTCTCTCGCTCACAAACCCCATGCAGACTCTCACCGATCAAGTCGTGTGGACGTGGAACGGATCGGCCTACGTCCAGCAGGGGGGAAGCGGATCGGTTCCGGCCGGCCAGGGATTCTGGGTGAAGAGGCAATCGGCCGCAGCGGTGAATATCGTTCTCTTCCGCGATATCACCATTCCTGGTCCCGCACTCGCGAGCAAACCCGCGGTTGAGGAAGCGAGCCCGGGCTTCTGGGACGTCAAGCTCGTCGCGCGACAGGGCACGCTCGAATCCAACCTGCTCAACCTTGGGGCCGCCGACGTGGACGCCAGCCGGTGGAACCCGCTGGCTCACGCATTGCCCCCGGGCCCCCCGGGAAGCTACCTGCGACTCGTGGTGCCGAAGACCGACTGGGGCGACCAGAACGACGAGTACGCCTCCGACTTTCAGCCTCCGGCCGAGACGATGTCGTGGGAATTCGTGCTGACCGGGGGTGAGAGCCCCGGCGAGATCGAGCTCTCGCTCACGGGTGGCGCCGCGGCCTCCGGCGTACGTTTCGCTCTCACCGATCTCGACCGCGGCATGACGTGGGACGTGAGTCCCGGCGCGACCTTGTCGCTGGCTGCGACGGCGACGGAACACCGGCTGCGGCTCACCGCCACGAGCTCGGCGGTCGGTCCTCGTGCGGATATCGGGGTGCGATTCCGCGCATATCCGAATCCGTTCGGCACGTCCACCGGAATCGTCGCGCAGCTGCCGTCCGCGGGTGACGTTCGGGTGGGCATCTTCGACGTGGCCGGGCGCCTGGTGCGCGGGCTCGAGCGCGCGAAGGCGACGAGCGGCGAGATCGTCATCGTGTGGGACGGACGCGACGACGCGGGGCACGGGGTGGACCCCGGGCTCTACTTCGCGCGCTGCAGCGCGGGGAACGCCACAGGGGTCGTGCGCATCGTCCGCGCCCGCTGAGCGCGGGGGATCGCGCGGCATGGCGGGTCGGGCGCTTCGCCCGACCCGCCATCGTGTTTTGCCGGCGCCGCTTGGCAGGCTCGAGCAATTCCATCACCATGAATGGTCAGGACTGGGCGTGGATGTGTACCCCGTCGGCCCTGCCTCGGTCCGGCTCCGGCTCTCCCCACTAGCGAAAGTGAAGCGCTCCACTCCGTGAAGAACGAATTCGGCGCATACGAGCTTCGCAAGCAGATCGGCAAGGGCGGCATGGCCTGGGTCTACCTGGCCGTGCAGAAGGCGCTCGACCGCCAGGTCGCCATCAAGATCCTGTTCCCGCACCTGGCGGAGGACGAGAGCCTGGTGGCGCGTTTCCAGCTCGAGGCCCGCGCCGCGGCGATGATGAAGCACGAGAACATCGTGCAGGTCATTGATTACGGGAAGTACGAGGACCAGCCGTTCATCGCGATGGAGTACGTGGACGGGCTCAACCTGCGCGAGTGGCAGGAGCAGCACGGCCACCCGCCGATCGAGGTCGCGCTGGTCATGCTGCGCGACCTCTCGCGCGGCCTCGAGCACGCCCACCGGCGCGAGATCGTGCACCGCGACCTCAAGCCCTCGAACATCATGTTCACGCCGGACGGCACCATCAAGCTGATGGACTTCGGGCTCGCGCGCCGCGTCGAGGAGCACACCGTGATGACCCTGGCGGGCGCGGTGCTGGGCACCGTGCCCTACATGTCGCCGGAGCAGGCGAACGGGCAGCGGGTCGAGAAGCCCTCGGACATCTTCTCGCTGGGCGTGGTGTTCTACGAGCTGCTGGGCGGCGAACGGCCGTTCGTGGGCGAGACGCAGTCGGCGATCACCGAGGCCATCCTGCACCGCGAGCCGCGCCCGCTCACCGGCCTCAATCCGCTGGTCCCGGACAAGCTCACGGCTGTCATCCAGCGCATGCTCGAGAAGAGCGTTCAGGCGCGCTGCCAGAACATCTCGGAGGTGCGGCAGGCGCTGGACCAGATTCTGATCGAGGAGGCCGTCTTCCAGGACCGCGTGCTGCTCGGCGATTACGCCCAGGCTCCGGAGCAGGTGGCCGGCGACCTCAATGCCAGGCGGCTCGCCCTCCACCTGGAGCGGGGCGCCGCGCTCGAGCGGGAGGGACCGGGAGCTGTCGAGCGCGCGATCCGCGAGTACTGGTGCGCGCGCTACCTCGATCCCGGGAGCAAGGTGGCGAAGGACGCGCTGAACCGGCTCGGGCGCCAGCGCCCGAAGCCGGAGTCGGCCGCGCCGAAACCGGACGACGAGGAGACCGAGGCGACGCTGGTGCTGCCGCCGCGAGCCGCGCCGACGGCGGCGCCCGCCGCCGCGCCGCCCGCGGC
>CAZYQK010000167.1:0-5348 GCA_964650245.1 uncultured bacterium
GCAGGTCCCGCGCCAACTACATTCTTCGCCGCACAACCTTTCGGGTGCGAATGCGGCCGGCGCGGGGTATGACCTCCTCGCCGGGGCCGCGTTGACCCTGCTTCGAACCCGGTGCTACCCTTTCCGACAACGTGAACGCGCCGCACTGCGTGTCTGCATGATCCGGCCCGGAAGACTCCTACTTCTCATTGTCCCGCTTGCGATTGGGCTGGCGTCCGTGACCCCCCCGGGGCGCGCGCAGCCGGCCCCCCCGGGGCGCTTCGCGTTCGCCGACACCACCCTGCTGCGCGACACCCTGGGGCTCCACTTTGACCACCTGTTCCCGCTCGCCGACAGCCTGAGTCTCCCGCCCGACACGCTGCGCGCGCTCTCGGTCCGCTACCGTTACAGCCTCGCGCGACTGATCAAGCTCGCGGACAGCCTGGGAATGCCGGTCGACAGTGTCGGAGCTGTGTTGCTCCGCGAGCGCCTCAACCCCCTCGCCAGGTCGCAGCGGAGCAGGAATTCGTTCGAGTACAGCAGCAGCTACAACGTAGCCCAGACCAGCAGCAGCTGGATCAATAGCTCAAACTACAACCTGGTGCTCGGTTCGGTCTTCGTGGGCAACAACACCAGCATTACGATGGACCGTTACCGCGCCGGCGGCCGCACCAGCCTGCGGCAGACGCGGTCGTCCAGCACGGAAACCGGCTGGAAGTTCTCGCCCAATTTCTCGGTCGGCGGGCGGGCCAACCTCGCGCGCTTCGACACTCGCGACCCGGGATCGCCCAGCAACGAGGGCGAGACCAAGGGCGAGTTTCAGGTTTCGATGCGCAGCCGCCAGCAGCCCGCGAAGGGGCTTTCCTCCGAGATCAACTTCTTCAGCGGACTGCTGGATCTCGTGAACGCCTCGCAGGAGAAGCGGGGGGCGTCGGGCGATCTGAGCGGACGCATCCGCTACCTGCGTGGAAGCTGGCTCACCCACGACGTGAGCGGCCAGCTCACCGGCAACCTGGCCCGCACCCGCGACCCGAACCAGCTGCTCGCCACGAATACACAGGACTTCTCGAGCAACCTGCGCGGCACGCTCGGGATGTTTGCCAGCCGCCCCATCGCGCTCAATCTCAACTACGCCCTGCGCAACGCGCGGGTCGAGACCCCGGGCACCACCGGCCTGATCCAGCAGGTGCGCACCAACAACAACAGCGTCGACGCAGCACTCAGGCTGCGCCAGGGCAACGAGCGCTCCCTCAACTTCACCCAGCGGCTCGGCACGAACCGGCAGGCCACCGCCTCCGCGCTGAACAGCCAGAGCACCCGGGAGGACAACGGCTTCACGGTGAGCGGGCGCTACGGCTACCGCGGGCTGTCGCTGGAGGGCAACTTCGGCCGCACCCGCGGCACCTCGAGTTACCCGCGCCGCGTCAGCACCGGCGGCTACGGCGAGCGCCAGGACGCGCGCTCGATCGACGCCACGTTGATCTGGACCGCGTCCCGGCGCCTGAGCCTCAAGGCCAACGGCAGCGTGGGTCTCACCGCGCTTCGCTACTTCGTCCTCGGCACCTACACCAGCCCCCTCGTACCGCGCGACTCGTACCGCCAGTCGTATCGCGTCGACGGGCTCTACACGCGTTCCGAGCGTGTCAACACCGGGGTGGTGCTGGAGGTGGGCCGGACGCTGTTCGTGAACATTCCGGCGACCAGCACCTCCGCCAACACCGATGCCCGGAGTTACCGCGCGGAATGGCGCTGGAGCTACCGGCTGCTGAAGGGGCTGACCGCGAGCCAGCGCAATCAGCTCACCGCGGAATACGTCTATTACACCTTCCTGCCGGCGAGCAACGACCGGCTCTCGCTCGACTACACCACGCTGACCACGCTCAACGCCGTGATCACGCAGCACCTGCTGCTCGACCTGAATCACAGCACGCGCTTCCAGCCGAGCGGCAACTTCGCCCCACTCGACCCGCCCTTCGACGACGGGCTGGCCTACTTCAAGCGGGCGGATGACAACAGCTCGAACTCGCTGCGGGCACGTCTCGCGTACACGCCGGCACCGTCGCTCTCGCTCAACATCTCGCCAGAGTACCTGGAGTCCGATCGGCGCTCGACCTCGAACGGCATCGTGGTGCCGCAGCGCGAGACGCGCAGCCTCCACGTCTCGGGAGGGGCGAGCCTCAACTTCGACGTGGGCCGCTCGGGCAGGCTGACCGGCGACATCGCGCGCAACTTCCGCGCCGACCGCACCATCAACTTCACCGCGGGCGTGCCGCGGCTCACGCCGCGCTCCGAGAGCGACTTCTGGAACGGGAGCCTGCAGCTCACATGGCGGCTCTGACGATGAAGCGCGCGACCGTCGCCGGGCTGCTGACGCTCGCCTGGCTCGCCACCACGGGCGAGCTCGGGAACTGCAACTTCTTCAAGCCCGTGCAGCCCGAGCGCCCGCGGGGGAGCGCGATCGTCGGCGATTACTCGAGCCCCACGAAGACGCTCGAGACCATCGCCAGGGGCATCGCGGACAAGAATTCGAGCAACGGCCAGGACGTCTACACGCTGTCCTTCGCGGACAGCCTGGCGAGCTGCATGGACTGCCGCGCGTACCACGGATTCTTCGATCTCGCGGACCTCAACCGGGTCAACACCTGGGACCGGAACGCCGATTGGAACCGCGCCCGCGAGCAGGCATTCTACGTTTCGTTCATCCAGTTGCGCACCGTGCCGTACTTGATGCGCTGGGAGCCCTACGAGCCGGGCGGCAACGAGACCGGTAGCGACCGCGACTCGCTGCTGCACCGGAAGTACAAGGTCTATCAGCTCACTGCAGGGGTCGACAGCGTGATCGCCATCGGCGTGGCCGATCTCTACTTCGTAAAGTCGACGGGCGCCGGCAACCGCTGGGTCATCGCCCGCTGGCAGGACTTCGTCTTCCCCCAGGCCAACCGTGACCAGTTTCCCGACCGGGAAACGATGGGGTATCGGAGGTTGTTCTCGACCCGATGAAGCGCGCCCTCCCGACATCGCTCCGCCGCCCCGCCCTCGCCTGCGCGGCCGGCCTGCTGGCCGTGCTCTCGGCCGGCTGCTTCAATCCGTTCGATCCGCGCATCGCACCCAACCGCGGGGTGTCGAAAGCGCCGCCGCTCCCCACCAGCGCCGAGGGCGTGGTGCAGCTCTTCGACTGGTGCTGGGACAACCAGGCGATCGCCGAGTACGAGGAGATTTTCACCGACGATTTCCGATTCCAGTTCGCCTCCACCGACACCGCAGGCAACTCGTACCGCGAGCACTCCGCGACGCGCGAGGACGAGATCGAGATCGCCCGCCACCTGTTCGTGGGCGGGAGCGCCACCGAGCCTCCGGCCAACAAGATCACGCTCACGCTCGACCAGAACTTGATCCCGCAGCAGGACGGCCGGCCCGGCAAGCTGGACTTCAAGTATCACCGCCTGATCGTCACGCAGGTGGTGCTCAGCATCGACACCGAGGGCGAGGACTACAACGTCACGGGCGTGGCGCGATTCTTCGTGATCCGGGGCGACTCCGCGCTCATCCCGGCCGCGATGTTCCAGAAGGGCTTCCGCTCGGATTCCCTCCGCTGGTACATCGATCGCTGGGAGGACGAGACGGTCGGCGGAACGCTGGCCCAGGCCGCCGCGATCCGCGCCGGGCACGGCACGCTCTCGCTGGCCCCGCGATCATTGGCCGACGCCGCGCCGATGGCGGCGATGCCGCGCATCGGGCGGCGAGAGGGCTCCGAAGGCGGGCCTCCGGCCCCGTCCACGAGCAGCAGTGCGCCGCTCTGGGTGAGCTGGGGTTACGTGAAGCGAGCCTTCGACCCGAGGCACTAGCGGCGAAGCGACCGGCGGCCGGGAGTCTGCCCCGGAAGTCGCGCTCGGCCGCCCTCGCCGCGGCCCGGTCCGCAGTCGGGGCACGGAATCCCGCGGCGCCCCGATTCCTTGTCGCGGTCGATGACGCCGGTCTATACTGCCGCCCGCTCTTCAACATTCGACTTCCGTCTCGGCTCCCTTGATCCGTCGGCCGGCCGTACCGCGGCCTCGCGAGGCCGCGCCACCTCGAGCGCGGTGGAGGACGCCATGCCCGCAGAAGGCGCCAATCTTCAGAAGGAGCTCAACCCGCTGGCCAACGCCGAGCGCCAGTTCGACGAGGCGGCGTCCAGGCTCAACCTGCCGCCGGGCATCCAGGAGATGATCAAGCGCCCGCGCCGGGCCACCATCGTCTCGCTGCCCGTGAACATGGACGACGGCTCGCTCAAGATCTTCACCGGCTACCGGGTCCAGCACTCGATCGTGCGCGGCCCCGCCAAGGGCGGCATCCGCTACCACCCGGACGTCACGCTCGAGGAGGTCTCGGCGCTCGCGGCCTGGATGACCTGGAAGTGCGCGGTGGTCAACATCCCGTTCGGCGGCGGCAAGGGCGGCGTCATCTGCGATCCCAGCCGGATGTCGAGGGGCGAGCTGGAGCGTCTCACCCGGCGCTACGCGGCCGACCTCTCGGACCTGTTCGGGCCCGAAAGCGACGTCCCGGCCCCGGATGTCAACACCAACGAGCAGGTCATGGCGTGGATCGTGGACACCTACTCCATGCACGAGCGGCGCACCGAGTACGCGGTCGTCACCGGGAAACCGCTGGAAGTCGGGGGCTCGGCCGGGCGGCGCGAGGCGACCGGCCGCGGGGTGCTGTTCTGCGTGCGTGAGGCCTGCCGGCACCTGGGGATGCCCCTCAAGGGCGCCCGGATCGCGGTGCAGGGCTTCGGTAACGTGGGCTCGGTCTCGGCTGACCTGATGAGCCGCGACGGGGCAAAGATCGTGGCTGTCTCGGACCTCAGCGGCGCGGTGCACAACCCCGCCGGGCTGGACGTGGAGGCGCTCATCCGGTGGAGCGCCGATCACCGGGGGGTGGCCGGATTCCCTGGGAGCCAGCCGCTCGGCACCCCGATCGTCGAGCACGACTGCGACATCCTTATCCCCGCCGCCCTCGAGAATCAGATCACCCGCGAGAACGCCGACCGGGTGAGGGCGAAGATCGTGGCCGAGGGCGCCAATGGCCCCACCACTCCGGACGCCGACAAGATCCTCGAGAAGCAGGGGGTGTTCGTGATCCCGGACATTCTCTGCAACTCCGGCGGAGTGACGGTTTCCTACTTCGAGTGGGTGCAGAATCGCATGGGCTTCTACTGGCCCGAGGCCGAAGTGAACGCCCGGCTCGAGCAGTACATGGTCCAAGCGTTCAAGGACGTCCTCGCCAAGGCCCTCGAGCACGGTGTCAACATGCGCGTGGCGGCCTTCATGGTCGCGATCGGGCGCGTCGTCAAGGTCATCACGCTGCGCGGGGTCTACGCCTAGGGAAGACGG
>CAZYQK010000168.1:0-5177 GCA_964650245.1 uncultured bacterium
GCCCCGGCGTCCGCGCTGGCAGTCGCTGGCCGGCGCCGCCGCGCTGGTCGTGGCCGGTGCGCTCGGCGGCGCGGCGCTGTGGAACGCCGCGGGCCCCGGCCGCACCGAGGCCCCGGCGCTGCGATTCACGGTGCAGGCGCCCCCGCGCGTGAACCTGTCCGGCGATCCCAACGAGCACGCGATCTCGCCCGACGGCCGGACGATCGCCTTCCTGGCGGTGGATTCCACTGGGCAATCCAGCCTGTGGCTGCGCCCGCTCGGAAGCTTCGAGGCACGCGAGTTGGCCGGCACGCGCAACGCCGAACTCCCGTTCTGGTCGCCGGACGGCCGGCAGATCGGGTTCTTCGCCGACAGCAAGCTCAAGCGCGTCCGGGCCGCGGGCGGAAGCCCCGAGGTGATTTGCGACGCGCCCAGCGGACGCGGCGCCTCGTGGAACGCTTCGGGCGTGATCGTGCTGGCCCCCGCTCCGGGCGGCCCGCTGGTCCAGGTGCGCGCGAGCGGGGGCACGCCCGAAGCCGTGACCGCGGTGGATTCGTCGCGCGGCGAGACCGCGCACCGCTGGCCCTGCTTCTTGCCGGACGGCGAGCATTTCACCTACGCCGCGCTGCCGGTGCAGCAGGGGCAGTTCCCGTGCTACGTCGGCTCGCTCCGCTCGAAGCATCGCACGTCGCTCATGTCCGCGGGCGGCGCGCCGATCTACGCCGCCCCCGGCCACCTCATCTTCAAGCGCGGCGAAGCGCTGCTCGCCCAGCGCTTCGACACCGGTCGCCTCAAGATGGTCGGTGAGCCGTTCTCGATCGGCGAGCCGCCGGCAGGCTCGCGATACAGCGCCTCGGCGGGCGCGAGCGTGTCGGCCAACGGCGTGCTTGCGTGGCAGAGCGCCGGCAAGCTCGACACGCGGCTGGTGTGGGTCGACCGCGGCGGTCGCGAGATCGGGACCGTGGACATCCCCCTCGACCGCTGGGGCGCCGTCATCATCTCCCGCGACGGCCGGCGGGCGATGGTCGAGCAGAACGTGGCGAACGGGAAGAACGACCTGTGGGTGGTGGATCTCGAGCGCGAGGTCGCGAACCGCCTTACGTTCGGGCAAGGGAGCAATTCCTCGGGCACGTGGTCTCCCGACAGCCGGGAGATCCTCTACGGATCCACGCGGCGCGGCCCGCGCGACATCTACCGCCGGGCTGCAGACGGCTCGGGCACCGACCAGGTGGCGTACCAGTCGGGCGTGCCGTTCAAGGACGCGGTCGACTGGTCGCCCGACGGCCAGTGGATCGTGGTCCAGGAGAACGGCGACCGCGACGGCTGGAATCTGTCGCTGTTGCCTGCATCGGGCGGGGCGCTGACCCCGTTCATCGTGACGCCGTTCGATGAGAGCTTCCCCCAGGTCTCGCCCGACGGCCAATGGGTGCTCTATACCTCGAACGAGTCCGGCAGCGAGCAGGCGTACGTGCAGTCGTTTCCCACGCCGGGGAGGAAGCAGCAGGTGTCGAAAACCGGGGCCCTCTTCGGAACGTGGGCCCGGAACCGGCGCGAGATCTTTCTGCTGCGGCCCGATCTCGCGATCGTCAGCGTGCCCGTGGAATGGGACCCCGAGATGGGCTTCGGCACTCCACGGGAGCTGTTCCGACAGGATGCGAGCTGGATCGCCTGGTACCCCGCCCCCGACGGCGAGCGATTCCTGGTGGTGATGCCGGCGGTGAAGACGGTGCCCGGGATTTCGGTGGCGGTGAACTGGAAGGCGGGGCGGGAGGAGTAGCAGGGCGCAAGCGGGCCTTGCGCGCCAGTTCACCATATGCATAATTCGAGGATTGCGTCGCCCCCGCTGGAGGCCGGGCTTTGCCTCGGGGGTTGCGCGGCGTGGTGCGAAGGATCCGGGATCTCGCGTGGACGCGGCGCGTCCGCTTTACTGCCAAGGCATTCGAAGAATTGCGTTCCTCGAGCTTGCGGTTGAGTCGAGAGGAAGCGCGAGAGGCGCTTGCCGGGCTCTCCCCCACCGAATTCCGGCAACGCATTCGATCGCGAGAGACCAACGAACTGATGTACGTCTTCCAGCCTCGAGTGAGTGGGACCGTGTTCTACCTCAAGGTCGTTCTTCGAGATGAGTGTGTGGTGATCTCCTTTCATGAAGAAGAAGATGCATCGGGCGATAGCCAGGACTAGCCTTCGAGGGGCGAGGGCCATGATGGTCCGCGACGCGATCGCGAATGACGCGTGCCCGGCATGCGGCACGCGCATGCGCCCGAGCCGGGCCACGCTGCGTTGCCCGGTGAACGGCGACAGCATTCGCGTGGCCGGGGTGCCGCACTTTGCCTGTCCCAAGTGCGGCGAGCGACTCATAGGCTACGAGGAGGCGGGACTTCTCGAAGCCCGGGCCCATGCGAGCTACCGGGCCAAATTTGGACTGCTCGACCCAACCGAGATCCGCGCACTCCGTCGGAAGTATCGCCTGACCCAGGCCCAGCTCGCCCGGCTGCTCAGATTCGGAGCGAATACGGTTTCGCGCTGGGAGTCAGGCCGAAACGTGCAGACGGCCGCGATGGATGTTCTGCTCCGCCTGCTGCGCGATCTGCCAGGCAGCTTCGCCTACCTGCGGCGACGGGCGGTGTAGCAGAATCCCACGCTCCCTTCCCCGGCACCGTCGATCGCGGGCGCGGCTGCTGTGCCTGCCACGATCCGGCGACGCCTCTACGAGGCAGGCTCGGCGGCCCCGGCCAGTGCGCTCTCGCCCTCGCGCGCCGCCGGTTCCACCGCCAGCTCGAACGCCAGCCTCTTCCTCAGCTCGATCCGCAGCAGCAGCAGGCTCAGGATCATCTGCAGCGTCACCGACGCCACCGCCAGGTACCACACCCAGAGCAGGTGGAATCCGGGGAGCCGTGCCAGCGCCAGCGCCGGAATCACGGCGACCGCGATCCGGACGAACGAACAGATCAGCGACGGCAGGGTGTTCCCGATCGCCTGGAACATGCTCGAGGCGACGAAGACCGCCCCCGCCGCGATGAAGTTCCACGACACGATTCGAAGGTACTCCTCGCCCACGGCGATCACCTGCGGGTCGCGCGAGAACAGCCCGATCATGGCCGCCGGCGCGACGTGACACAGCGCCGCGAAGACCAGCATCACACCCACGACCATTCCCAGCGCCGTCTTCATCGTCTGGCGCACGCGGACCGCCTGACGCGCGCCGAAGTTCTGCCCGGCCACCGGTGCCACCGCGAACCCCAGCGCCACCACCGGCATGAAGCCCGCCTGAATGATGCGCATGCCGATGCCGAAACCCGCCTGCGCTGCGGCGCCGAACGGCCGGCTGATCCAGTAGACGACGAACAGGTAGACCGCCATCAGCGCGAACTCGGCGCCGGCGGGAAGCCCGATCTTGAGCAGCGCCCCCCACAGGTCGGTGCGCGGCTTCCAATCTCCGGGCGTGAACTTGAGGAACGCGTCCTTCGGCAGGAAGTAGAGCACCAGCCACACCGTGCCGACCGCGACCGAGATCAGCGTGGCGAGCGCCGCGCCCGCCACGCCGAGCGGGCGATGCGTGATCCAGCCGAAGATCAGGATCGGCGCGAGGATCATGTTGAGGATCACGGTGGCGGACTGGACCACCATGCCGGGCTTGAAGTTTCCGGTGCCGCGCAGTGCCGCTCCCATCGAGACCACGCCGAACTGGAGCGCGAGCGCAGGAACGAACCATCGCAAGTAGTCCGTCGCGAGCGCGGCGGTGGTGGCGTCGGCGCTCAGGCCCTGCGTGTAGAGACCGCGCGCGGCTGTGGCCAGCACGAAGAAGATCGCAGCCACCAGAAGCGACAGGGCCTGCGCCTGATTGAACACCAGCAGCGCCCGTTCGCGGTCGCGCCGGCCGACAGCGTGCGACACCAGCGTGGTGGTGCCGACCCCGAGCATCTGCGAGACCGCGAGCGAGATGAACATCAGGTTTCCCGCCACCCCGACCGCGGCCACCGCCTCCTTGCCCAGGTGCCCCACCCAGTAGAGGTCCACCAGGAAGTAGAGGGTCTGGAACACCATGGTGACCAGCATGAAGCCGGCCGTCTCGAGCAGATGCCGGGTGACCGAGCCGGTCGTGAGGTCACGCATCGGGGTGAGGTTCTCCGTGGAGGGTGGCCGAGCGGGTCGAGCGACTGACCGTGCGGACGATAGGCGATGCCCGGGCGGGAGTCTCGGGCTATCACGCCGAGCGCGGCGGGACGGCCCGCCAGCGCGGCCAGCGGGTAGAATTGGAGGCGGCACCCGGATTCGAGGCGGGGTGTGAGGGGCAATCGCAGGATTGAGCGGGCGTACCGGAGGGCCGTGCGAGGGTCGTGGAGTCCGTGTCGCCCAGGTGGGGGCCGGCGGGCGCTCCTCGGAGGGCGACAGCGGTATACAAGTTCTGATATCGTTCCGGCATGACGGAGCGGCCGCTCGTGTGGCTGGGGTCATCCCTCGAGGACGTGAGGGCGTTCCCCGACGACGCGCGCCGAGCCGCCGGCTACCAGCTGAGGCGAGTCCAGCTCGGCTTGATGCCGAGCGACTGGAAGACCATGACTGTTGTGGGGCCGGGAGTCTTCGAGTTCCGAGTGCGTACCGGAGCCGAGCACCGGATCTTCTACGTGGCCAGATTCACCGAGGCCGTTTACGTGCTTCATGCGTTCGAAAAGAAGACGCGGCAGACCCGCTCGGCCGACCTCGAGGTCGGCCGACGCCGCCTGGCCGAGATGATGGCGCGACGAAGTGGCACCTGAGGAGGAAGCGATGGGTATCCGAGTCCGACGGTCTTCCGGCAACGTCTTTCGCGACCTGGGATTTGCCCGCCAAGAGGCGGAACATCTGAAGATCCGCGCCGACCTCATGATCCGGATCGCCCGGCTCATCGAGGCCCGGCAGCTCACGCAGGCGCAGGCCGCGCGTCTGCTCGGAGTCACTCAGCCGAGGATCAGTGACCTCGTCCGCGGCAAGATCGATCGCTTCAGCGTGGACAGCCTCATCGAGATGCTGGGCCATGCCGGCGCCCGGATCACGGTCGTCGTCAAGCCACGAAGACGGGTGGCCTGAGATCGCGCGCATGGTTCGCCTGACCTTCTCCTGCGATCGAGGGTATTGCCAACGAAAGGCTCGGCCCTGCAGGAGGTTGGAGGCGGCACCCGGATTCGAACCGGGGAATAAGGGTTTTGCAGACCCTCGCC
>CAZYQK010000169.1:0-5166 GCA_964650245.1 uncultured bacterium
ACCCCCTGCGATCAGCTCCGCGCCCCAGCGTCTACGGAAAACTGAGAGGAGCCGACAAAGTAGGAGTAGATGCCGGCCGGGTACTCGGGCGTGACCGCGAAACGGCCGTTGTAGGCGTCGAGATCTCCGAGCCCGCCCACGAACTCGAAGTCTTCGGCGTAGTAGCCCAACGGATAGGTCGTGGAGACGGCCGGGCCGTACTGGGGCGGCGCGAGCACGGTGCCGTTCGGCAGCGTGGTCCGCAGCGTGATGGCGCGCAAACGGTAGCTGCTCCGCATCCGCGCGATTCCGCCGCTGCCGTCGGGACTCGCGTGGGCGTAGGGGCCGTAGATCGGGAACCCGTCGAAGGCGTAGCCCAGCAGCGGCGAGTGCTGGGCCGGGTTCGCGGCGTACAGGCAGCGCGGGTTCTGGTGGTGGTGATAGACCCCGCCCGGCGCCGGGTGTCCGAGGCAGGCGTCGAAGCTCCCGGCCTCGACCACCACCGCGTTCGAATGCCACACGTTCTGGTTGTTGTACGAGCGCCCGTCGAGCGGATTGAACGCCGTGACCCCGTTGATCCACGCGCCGATCGGGCCGAGCGGCGTGGCGGTCTTCGCGCTGCCGTTCACCGCCGGACTGCGCGTGAATCTGAGCAGGAAGTTCTGGTTGGCCGGGGTGTTGGGGTTTCCCGGCCACGGGCCGATGGAGTAGGCGGGAATGTCCGAGCAATTGACGTAGACGTTGCCGGCCGAGTAGCGCACGCGCTGCACGTTCGCCGGGAGCCCGCCGTACCCCGTGGCCCCGGTCGTGTTGAGCAGCCAGGAGGCGAGCTCGGAAGGATCGGCCGCGGCGGCGGATGAAGCCAGCGCCGCGAGGGCGATGCTGAACAGGGTTCTGAGCATGCCGTCCTTCCTGAGGGCCGGCCCGCCACGTGAAGGGCTTCGCGGCAGGCTTACGGTGACGAAGTGCGCCTGAAAATATTCCCCGATCCGACGACGCGGAGCAACAGCCGAAAACGCCGGGCGCTACCGTCCCTCCCGCATGACCACCGGGCTCGCCATCAGCGAGTCGATCGCGATCAGGCTGCCGTCGCGCCGCACCTGCCCGAACTGGAGCACGCCGGTGGGGCAGGTCTGGACGCACGCCGAGCAGCGCACGCATTCCGGGTCCTGCATCGGCACGCCCTTGTTGGCGAAGTTCATGACGTCGATGCCCTGGTGGCAGACCGTGGTGCAGGCGCTGCACGAGATGCACTTCTTCTTGTCCGACACGATGGCGAAGCGGCTGAAGCGCGCGTAGATGTGCATGAGCGCGGCGAGCGGGCACATGAAGCGGCACCACACCCGGCCCGAGTACCAGAAGTAGACCCCGTAGCCCACGACGCCCGCGAGGAACACGTCCACCGACCACTTGTAATGGCTCTTGAGCGGCTCGAAGATTCCGTCCGCCCAGTTCCCGGCGGGCAGCGCCCAGCCCGCGATGCGGACGATGAGCAGCAGCACCGCCACGGCCAGCACGCCCTGCCCGATCAGGTTGAGCCGGTTCCACCGCGGCCCGTGCGGCATCTTGTGGCGATGGGTGTCGCCCAGGGTTTCGGCCAGCGCGCCGCACGAGCAGATCCATCCGCAGTAGACGCCCTTGCCGAAGAACCAGATCCCGAGCGGGATGAGCACGCAGGTCTGGACGAAGCCGATCGCGATCCACCACCACAGCGGCTGGTGGGTGAAGATGTTGTAGACGTTGAGCGGCCACGCGAGGATGAGTCCGTACGCGCGCCAGTACTCGCGCCCGTGCCCGTAGGTCGCCGCCGGGAACAGCGCGTCCGCGAGCGCGCGCGGCAGGAGCCCGTGGTAGCCGAGCTGCGGCAGGATGACTTCGGGCACCAGGAACAGGGGAAACACCTGCACCGCCATCAGGGTCAGCGTCTGCGCGGTGACATACGGTGTCCGGCGCCTCCGGATGCGGCGCAGGCCGAAGGTCACGACCACCAGGGAGTAGGCGAGCGTGTACCAGAAGGAGGGACCCGACGCGCTGATGGCGAGCGTGCCGAGCAACGTGCGCGGGTCCTTCGCGGCCGCCGCGATCGCGCCGCCGCCAGCCGCCAGCAGCGCGGGGAGATTGGTCGGGAACCAGTGGTTCCGGTACCACAGGTCGCTCATCGCCCCGCCCGACTTCCAGTTGTAGAGCCAGCCGCAGAAGGCGAGGAACAGCACCATCGCGCTCCAGCGCGCGCGCGTCATCTCGCCCGCGATCGCGACGCGAGAGCGCCGGAAGAACTCGAGCGGCGCCTCGCGTCCGATCATCGCGAACACCACGTCGTTGGCGAGGGTCTCGAACTTGCCGTCGGCCGCCAGCACCACCTCGCGCTCGCGGATCTCCTGGAGCCGCGTGCCGAGCCGGAGCGCGATGCCGCCGCGCGGATGCCGCTTCATGACGAAGGGGCCGGACGCGGTCGTCACGCGCTCGGAGGTCGGGTGCTCCACCGTGACCTCGGCCATCGGGTCGCGCATCAGCCGCTCGAGCTTGTCCAGGTTCTCGGGCTTGGGACGCGAAAACTCCGGCTTGCGGTAGGAGATCGTGACCATGGCCCCGCATCCGGCGAGGGCGATCGCGGCTTCGAGCGCCGAGTCCCCGCCGCCCACCACCAGGCAGTTCCGGCCGGCGAAGTCCCTCGGGTCGTGCAACCGATTCGTGACCTTGTCGAGCTCCTCGCCCGGCACGCCGAGCCGGCGGAAGTTGCCACTCCGTCCGATGGCAATGAGCACCCGCCGCGCGAGCAGCGCCTCGCCCTCGGCGAGCCGCACGGTGAGGAGGCCGCCGGTGCGCTCGATCTTTTCGGCGCGCGCCCTGGTGACCTCGATCCCGAAACGCTCGGCCTGCTCGCGCAGCTCCGCGACCAGCGCCTCCTTGACCTCGGCGCGCACCTGGAGCCGGCCGGCGGGCGTCATCGCGCGCGGATAGGTGTAGATCGGCTTCGCCTTCGGAAAGTTGACCAGCGTGAAGAACGGCTCCGAGGCTTCGAGCACCCGGAACGAGAGGCCGCGCTGCCTGGCTTCGACTGCGGCCGCCATCCCCGAGACACCGGCCCCGATGATGACCAGGTCGAGCGCGGTGCCGGATTGGGAGGGGTGCCCCGCGTGCAGCGCAGGATCCGCCGCGATCGCCTGCACGATGCACGCGCCCGAGTCGAGCGCGAACTTGAGGAGCGGGATGCCGGTCAGGTCGCCCGACACGTAGACTCCGGGGACGCCGGTGCTCCCGTCCTCGCGCACTTCGGGCAACTTCTCCACCGTGCCCGCCGGCCATCGCGTGTGCAGCCAGCGTGCGTAACGCGTCAAAGCGTCGAGCATGGTCTCCTCGATGCCGCGGCTTGCGTCCGGACGAAAGGGCGGCGCCGCACCGCCGCAGGGACACCGTCGCTGGCGCGCAGTCTATACGCTGGGAGGTGGTAGGTAGGACTGGCCCGGAAAACGCGAAGGCGGCGCCGGTGCTCCGGCGCCGCCCTGAACGCGTGAGGTGGTACCTCGGGCGAAGCGTCCTCGCAGCAGCTAGGCCTTGCGGACGTTGGCCGCCTGCAGTCCCTTCGGGCCCTGAGTCACGTCGAACTCCACGGCTTCACCTTCGGCGAGCGTCTTGAAGCCCTCGCCCTGGATCGCCGAGAAGTGCACGAACACGTCCTCACCACCCTCCTGGGAAATAAAGCCGAATCCCTTCGCCTCGTTGAACCACTTCACCGTGCCACGAGCCACAGACAGACTCCTTGTAAGCAGGGCGCGACGGCCCCTTGTGCATTGCCGTCAGAACGCGACGGCTGCGCCCGGTCAGTGCGACCGGCGCTTCGATACCCACTGGGGTTTGCCGGCAAACAAAACCCGCCAGGTGAGGTCCTGGCGGCATTGAACGCTCGATCAAACCTCCATCGGATGCCGAAGACGCGCATGAATATCCCCACGGCCGGGGCCGAAGGCAAGTATTTTCTCGCCGGCGTTTATCCCGGGAACGGCGAGGGTTTCGCGGGCCTAAGGGCGCCCCGGGAGCGGGCCCACGGCGCCCGCCCGGCCGGGGTGCGCTCACGCCTTGGGCCGGAACTTGATGCTGCAGCCCAGCGCCCTGGTCTCGGCGGCCGCCACCTTGCGCCCCGCGAGCACCGCGCGCACCGCGTCCTGCAGGTAGCGCGCCTTCACCTGCTCCGGCTGCTTCGCGTTGTCGTCGATGGTGCCGTGGTAGACCAGCCGGCCCCGCGCATCGAACAGGAACGCTTCTGGGGTGCGCGTGGCTCCGAAGGCGCGCGCCACGTCGGAGCTCGCGTCCACCACGTAGGGGAACTTGAGCCCCAGCTCTCGCGCCCTCGCCTGCATCACCGGGTAGTCGTCCTCCGCCACGACGCCCGGATCGTTGGCGTTCACGGCGATCACGCCGACGCCCTGCTTCACGCCGCGGTTCCCGATCTCGGCGATGCGGGACTGCCAGGCCTTCGCCCAGGGGCAGGCGTTGCACGTGAAGACGACCAGCGTGCCCTTGCGTCCGGCCACCTCCGCGATCGAGATCTCGCGGCCGTCCACGTTCTTCATCTTGACGCTGGCCATCGGTGACGCGTCGCCGAGCGCGAGCCCGCGCGGCCCGTCCGCGGCGGCCGCCACCGCCGCGCACGCCAGCGCCGCGCACAACCCGGTCGTCGTGAACCATGCCTTCGCTCTCATGAAGCGACCTCCGTGGAATCGGCGGCGCCGATCACCTTCCGCACCGCGCGCTCGAGTGTCGGATACGTCTGCCGGCCCTCCCAGAAGCTCACCCGCCGGCCCGTTCCATCGTACAGGAGGGTGGCCGGAAGCGCCCCGGTCCATGCCGGCTCGATCGCATCGATGAACGCCATGTCGTCCCCGGTCTTGATGAACGAGGGGAAATCCACGCCGTGCCGGGCGAGGAAGCGCCGCGCGGCGGGGGCCCCGTCGTCGAAATCCGCCGAGACCAGCACCAGCCTCAAGCCGCGCTCGCGATACGCGCGGCCGAGCCGGACGATGTCGGGGAACTCCTCGCGACATGGTGCGCACCAGGTCGCCCAGACGTTCACCAAAACGACGCGCGCGCCGGGCTTCCGGACTTCCTCGAGCACGCGCGCCGCGGTCGCCACGTTGAGCGGCGGCGCGGCGCCAAGCGCGCCGGGAGCCTGGTCGCGCGGTGCCCCGC
>CAZYQK010000170.1:0-5045 GCA_964650245.1 uncultured bacterium
CCCCGAGGAGTTCGCCGTGCAGGGGGCTGGAGGCGAGGCCGATCGGCCGCAGGCGCGCACCGCCCGGCTCAAGGGCAGCAGGGGACGGCGTGACGCGAGTGCCTGGCAAGAGCCGGCGTTCCTTTCGGAATGGACCGCGGGGAGTCCGCGGCCCCGATCGAGGCGACCGGGCGATAGTAGCAGGGATGCGGCGGTTGGGCCCTCGCCACGTGAGCGAGAGTGCGCACGCGGGAATGGACGCGAGAAGATACGGAAACCGCAGCGACGGGCGTAGCCACGCGAGGTTAGCACTGTCGCCGGCGTGCGCGGGACGGTACCGACGTGGGCGGCATCACCCGTGCTGACGGAGCCGCTACCGCCACGCCAGTTCTGGTCGAACCACGCCGGGAGGTTCCCCAGGTGCAGGGGGCCGGGTCGGCGCACGGCGCGTGGGGAGCGCGGTGGCGAACGGCACCGAACGTGATGCAATGCGCCGGGCATGGAGCGCGCGGCACCCCGGCCCACCCCCGCGATCTCACCCGCCCGGGCGCCGCAGCGCACCGGCGCCGGCCCCGCCTCGAGCGCCTGTCCCGCACGCCGCGCTCCGGTCGCCTACACGCCGCGCCGCCCCGAGGCCTCGCCGCTCTACCGGGTGCTGGCCGATCACTTTGACACGCTGACCCGTGTCCACGAGGAACGCTACGAGCCGACCCACGGTCCGCTGCGCCCGGTGGTGGCCGCGGCGGTCGGGCGCTTCCTCGACTGTGGACTCCTGGAGCACGGCTTCGCGCGGGTGCGCTGCGGCGCGTGCCGGGCGGAGTTCCTGGTGGCGTTCCGGTGCAAGGGGCGCGGGTTCTGCCCCTCGTGCCAGGCGCGGCGGCTCGCGGAGTGGAGCCTGTGGCTGGACGAACACCTGCTGGCCGCGGTGCCGCACCGGCAGGTGGTGCTGACCCTCCCGAAGCGGCTGCGCGCGTACTTCCTCTATGACCGGCGGCGACTCGGGCTCTTGAGCCGGGTGGCCAGCCGGACGCTGCATGCGTACGTGGGCGCGGCACGCGGCGAGTCGGACGCGGTGCCGGGAGTGATCAGCCTGGCGCAGAGCTTCGGCTCCCTGGCCCACTGGCATCCGCACCTGCACCTGGTCGTGACCGACGGCACGTTCCGACGCGACGGCAGCTTCGTGGCGATGACCGCGCACGACGCGGCGGTGCTCGCCGAGGCCTGGCGGCGCGCGGTGCTGGCGCTGTTCGTGCGCCAGGGTTGGATGGAGGAAGACGCGGCGGTCGCGATGCTGAGCTGGCCGCACTCGGGGTTCAGCGCGCACGTGGGGCCGCGGATCGAGCCGGAAGACCGCGCGAGCGTGCTGCGGGTGGCGCGCTACGGGGCCCGCGCGCCGGTGGCGGAGTCGCGGCTGCGCTACGACGCCGAACGCGCCGAGGTGGAACTGGTGTCGGATGCGAGCGAGGGCCCGTACGCCGGCGTGCACCGATTCGCCGCACTCGAGTTCCTGGCGCGGCTGGTGGATCACATTCCGGGCAAGGGCGAGGTGCGGGTGCGCTACTACGGGGCGTACGCGAGCCGGCGGCGCGCGTGGTGGCGGCAACGCGGCGTCGTGCTGGCGGGCGGGGGGCGCGAGGATGCGCACGACCCGGAGCACGAGGCGGAGCCGTGGCCGGCGCTCCAGGCGAGGCGGCGGCGCTGGGCCGAGCTGCTGCGAATGGTATTCAAGGTGGACGTCGAAGTGTGCCCGCGCTGCGGCGGTGAGATGCGGATCATCGGGTTCGTGACCGAGCACACAGTGATCACGCGGATCCTCGCGCACCTCGAGCGGCGCGGCGTCGAGGCACGCGCGGGACCGTGGGCGGGGGCGGCGGCCGGGTAGTGCGGCCGCGAAGCGCCGTTGCGGCGCGGACCAACGATCGAGGTGCCGCCCAGCCTCGGCGGAGAGGTCGGACGGGCGAGCCGCCGGGCCGCGGGTGGGCGAGGTGCGCGCGGCGAGACCGGAAGGCTGCCGGGCCATGAGGTACGGGCACGCGGCGGCAGGTTGGAGGCAGCCGCTCGGGGTGCCGAGCGCCGATGGGCGCGCTCCAGCGGGTCGGCGTGGGGGGAGAAAGCCCTTGGGCGGCGCCCGGGAAGGAGGTTAAGCTCGCAGGCGCGCGAAGGAAATTCCTATCCGTCAGGGCCTGTTCCGCCAACGGGTCGCCGAGGTCGAAGGGAAGTGCCGAGTCACCGGCGTGGATCGCCCCGAGCATCTGCGAGCGAGCCACTGCAAGCCTTGGCGCGACAGCACGAACGCAGAGCGTCTCGATCGCAACAATGGGCTGATGCTCACCCCCTCGATCGATCATCTCTTCGATCGAGGATTCATCTCGTTCGAGGACAGCGGACGTGTGCTGGTGTCCCCAGTAGCGCATCAATCATCGCTACGCCGTATGGGAGTGGCAGTCGATTCCACCGGCAATGTTGGCAGCTTCACGCCCGAGCAGGGGCGCTACTTGGAGTACCATCGCGACGCCGTCTTCCTCCACGCGCAAGTGATTCACTGAGCCCCGCTGCAGGGATCTCGCATGCAAGTCGTCGAAGCGAAGGCAATGGTTCTCGACCTCATAGGCCGCGACATTGAGCGGGGAGCACTTGCCGTCGTCGTGGATCCGATGTCCCCCGATCCCTCCGACGTTGGGAAGTTCGCTCTGGATGGCAAACCGGCGCGCGCTATCCACCACTTCAGCGGCTGGCATGTGCCGATTCATCTGGGCTGGTTCGCCGGTGGCTACGAGAGGCCGCGAATCCAGCGGCAGGATTTCCATTGGTACGTTTTTGCAATACCGCGCCTGCAAGCGCGGCAGCGCGCCCACTACTTCATCTGCGACTACCTTCAGATGCGCCAATGGGTTCTCGAATTTGCCGCACCGAAGGGGAACGACCACCGCGATCACGCCGATTGGCGAGCTGACCTACGGATTCGCGAAGTTCGTGGAGACGGCTATTTCAGGTGGGGCGATGAGCCGATCGACTATGTTGGATCCCTGACCCGTGTCTTCCCGGTGGACAACGTAGACACTCTTCCCGGCCTTCGGAACTGTCCGATGCTGACCGTGGGAGCATTCCACGGCACGGGGGAATCGGAAGCGCATCGGCTCTTGAAACTTCACGTTCTGCAGCATCCCCTGATTCTCGGATTGAGCGCTCACGCACAAGGAGAGACGGAACATTCGTTCCGCACTGGTGACCGCGTCGATGTCTTCTTCCGGAACCACGCGCCGGAGCGCTCCGTCGTCGAGATTGAGGTCGAAGGCAAGGAGAACTTGATCACCGGCGTTCACCAAGCGATCAAGTATCGCGCCCTCGCCGAGGCGGCGGATCGCATTCCCATTCAGAGCCCTCGCGTGCGCGCATACGTCGTGGCGTACGAAACCGACTATCTGGAAGTGCGAGAGGCGGCTTCACAATACGGCGTACATCTCGCCGCCGTGAATCGCAGCGAGGTATTGCTGGAAAGCGCGTGAACTCGGCTCGCGCCACAGATCAGATTCCTAGACACATGTCGCGCCGTCACCTGCATCGTCTCAAGCGCGTACTGCGTGCGGCCGGCATTCCGGATAGCGATCCGGAGTTTCCTCGACTCATTCGACGTGGCCACTCCGGCTGCTGCTAGCACAGAGAGGGAGCTAATGGAAATCGTTCAAGACGCGGAGGATCGCAAGGCACGCACGTGATCGCCGATAGTGCTCAGAACGCGGCGCTGAGCGGCTCGACAAACCCTCACGTTGTGCAAGAATAGATCATCAATGGGCTCGCCGGGAGCCGTCGGTGAGGTGCGCCATGAAAGTCGAGCGCCCCGCCGCAGGGCGCTTCGTCGCATTTTGGCTCGCATGAGCGCGGTCGTATCGAGCAGTGTGACCTGTTCGTACGCGGAAAGCAGCTCTTGCAAGTGAACACCTCCACCTCGAACCAAGAGACGGAGTGGTCGACCAATGCGGGCGGCGAGGCGGACAAGTTGTTCTGCGTGCCACGCGCGGCGTGGTTCAGAGCGACCCATCGTCCCAAACTCGTACGTGATGATCTCGATCCCTGGAGACGCTGCGATGTACTCCGCCCAACGCAAAAAGTCCTGAGGAGTCCGACCGTTGACATGGAGTGCAACCGGAAGGCCAGCACCAGCGAATGCTTCAAAGCAGAACCGAATGCGGGCCATGCTCAGCAGATTGTCGTGCCGAGGCGCGTTGCAATGCATGGAGAAATTGGGAGTAGCGACAAGCAGCGGATTCAGGGTCCGCAGCGATGCCGCCGTAGCTTTTGGTTGCATGTACTCCCAAAACGACTCTACAGGTCGATCTTTGTCGGTCGCGGTCAGAATCACACGAGTCCGTGATTCCAGCCGGAACTGCTGCAGAAGCTCCTGTGCTGAAGTGAACCGTGCTAGACCACTGCGTCGGTCGACAACCGAATAGAGGGAGAGCGCGACGACCGGAATGCTGAGGGGCCCAGCAATGTTGCCGGCATCAAGCACACACGGGACGTAGTCCGGAAGCGCGCGCGGGGAGCGGACGGGTCGGACGTACTTGCCGAGATCAAGGCCGCCAACCTCGTTGACTAGCCCACTGAACCGAGCGGCATTTGGGCAAGCGAACTGCTTGCACGAATCCGGCTCTCCGCAGCAGAGATCCATGCAGTCATACATTTGTGCGTTCGTACTCAGCCCACCGCACAAACCGCGCTCCGGACAACCTAGGCAGCCAAAAGGGACTGGGTTCCCTGACTGATGCCACAGTGCAGGATCGGCGAGCTTTTGCGCAGCTCGCGCACGCTCTGTTTGTCTGTCTCGAGACACCGGCTACTCCAAGACGATCTCTGCCTGCTTGGTGATCTCCGACACACTCCTGATGCAACCTCGCGCACTAGGCGAAGTGGTTCTCATGGTGTCGAGCACACTTGCTGGAGGATCGTCGACGTATCCCACGACCGTGACTCCGTCCGCGACGGCAAGCAGCGAATCGACGATGGTCAATTACGCTCCCAGCCCATCCACACGCCCTCGCTGCCGTTCCAGCGCCGGGCGCGGTGGA
>CAZYQK010000171.1:0-4992 GCA_964650245.1 uncultured bacterium
CGAGCGCGTCCGGCGGTCGCAGCGGCACACCCGCCGCGAACACGATGGGCGCCGCCAGCAAGGCCCGGAGAAATCTGCGCCGGCCGGGGTCCAGAGATTCATCGCGCATGGTCGAGGGTCTCCGGGGCGGAAGGCTACCACGCGTTCCCACTCGAGTCATCGGCGAGGCGCGCGTTGCGCGCGAGGCGACGCCACGGTCCGCGCTCGTCGAGCAGCCCTCGACCGCGTCCCCGGCGATTTACGGTTGTTCCGGCAACGAGCGGAAGGATAGATTGCGGTGAGGCGTGCTTGCGCCGCGCCGGAACCGGGCGCGGCGCCTCCTCGCCCCTAGGTTTCCTCCGAGGACCCGAGCATGACCATGGAGCGCCCTTCATCGCGCTGGATGCCCCTCGTCCTCGTCGCCGCCGGGTTGGCGCTGGCGGCGCTGGCGTTGGGCCCCGAGCGCGCGCTCCACTTCGCGCGCGGCGTGGTGCGCGCCGAGCCCAGCTTCCGCGACCTGCCAGGGGCGGCGGGCTGGTCGCTGCTGCGCATGACCGCCTCCTACCTGATCTCGATCGCGTTCGCGTGGTGGGTGGGCTACGCGGCGGCCACCCGGCCCAGGGCCCGGCGCGTGCTGCTGCCGCTGCTCGACGTCGGGCAGTCCGTGCCGGTGCTGGGGTTCTTCCCGGCCGCGATCTACGTGTTCATCACCGTGCTCGGGGGCGGCCGGCCCGCGCTCGAGCTGGCGTCCATCTTCCTGATCTTCACGAGCCAGGCCTGGAACCTGGCGTTCGCGGTTTACGAGGGGCTCTCGACCATCCCGCACGAGACCCGCGCCGCGGCCGACAGCCTGGGGGTCAAGGGCCTGCTGCGGCTGCGCACGCTGCTCCTTCCCGCCTGCATCCCCGCGCTGCTCTACAACAGCATCCTGTCGTGGGCCAACGGCTGGTACTTCCTGATCGCGTGCGAAATCATCGTGGCCGGGAAGGCCGAGTACGACCTGCCGGGGCTCGGCAGCATGCTGTCGCGCGCGCTGGCGCGCGGCGACCTGCGGCTCGCGGCCGGCGCGCTGATCACGCTGCTCGCGATCGTGGTGATTCTGGAGCTCGCGGTGTGGCGCCCGCTGCGGACGTGGTCGCGGCGCTTCCGCTACGACACGCAGGCCGGCGAGGAAACGGAGGAGCTGGCACTCCGGCTGCCGGACCTCGGGCTGCCGGCGCTGCTCCGCCCGCTGCGCCGGCTCGCGCGCTCGACGTGGGCGCGCGTCCCGGTGGCTCGCATCAACCGCGCGGCGGGAGCGCTGGTGCGAGTCTCGAGCGCGGCGTGGCGCTGGCTACGCTGGCCCGCGGGGCTGGCGCTGGCGGCCGGCTGCGCGGTCGGGGTGCTGGCCGTGGTGCGGGCGCTCGGCGGCCCCTGGCCGCGCGAGGCGGCATCGCTCCCGCTCGCGCTGCTGCTCTCGTTCCTCCGCATCGCCGCGGCCTACGTGCTCGCGCTGCTGTGGATCGTCCCGGTGGCGCTGTGGGCCAGCGACCATCCGCGCGGCGCCCGCGCGCTGTCGCTGGTGGCGCAGGTCGGGGCGTCGGTTCCCGCCACCGCCTTCTTCCCGGTGCTGGTGGCGCTGCTGGTGAACCGCTTCGGCGGCATGGAGATCATCTCCATAGCGCTCGCGCTGACCGGCATGCAGTGGTACCTCTTGTTCAACCTGCTGGGCGGCGTGCAGCGCGTGCCGCGCGACCTCCGGGAGTCGCTGCGCGCGCTCGGCCTCTCACGCGGCGAGATCCATCGCAAGCTGGTGCTGCCCGCCTGCATGCCCGCGCTGGTCACCGGCAGCGTGGTGGCGTGGGGCGGCACCTGGAACGCGCTCATCCTCTCGGAGTTCGTGATCTACCGCGGCCGGGTCTACGAGGTGCTGGGGCTCGGGCAGATGCTGAACCGCGCGACCTTCCAGACCGGCAACCGCGCGTTGCTGTTCCTGTCGCTCACGCTGCTGGTGGTCACGGTGGTGGCCTTCAATCGCCTGGTCTGGGATCGCGTTTACCGGGCGGTCCACGCCCGTTACCGGCTGGAGGCTTGAGGTGCTCGAGCTCAGGCACGTGTCGAAGAGCATCTTCGATCGCGGGCGCTCCATTCCGGTGCTCGACGACATCACGGCAGAGGTCCCCGAGCGCCAGTTCGTCTGCATCGTGGGACCCTCGGGCTGCGGCAAGTCGACCTTGCTGCGCGTTATGATGGGGCTCACCCCTCCCACCGCGGGCGAGGTGCTCTACCTGGGCCAACCTCTCGCCGGCGTGAATCTCAAGGCGGCGATGGTGTTCCAGTCGTTTGCGCTGCTGCCGTGGCTCACCGTTCAGGCCAACGTCGAGCTCGGACTCAAGGCGCGCGACCTGCCGGACGAGGATGCCCGCAAGCGGGCGGCGTTCTACCTCGACAAGGTGGGGCTCGACGGCTACGAGGAGGCCTACCCCGCCGAGCTGTCGGGCGGCATGAAGCAGCGCGCCGGCCTCGCGCGCGCGCTCTCCGTCGAGCCCGAGCTGCTGCTCATGGACGAGCCGTTCGCGGGGCTCGACGCCCTGACCTCGGCCAACCTGCGCGAGGAGGTGCTCACGCTCTGGTCGGACCACGCGCTTCCGGTGAACACGGTGGTCATGGTCACGCACATCATCGAGGAAGCGGTACTGATGGCGGACCGCGTGCTGGTGCTCAACTCGCACCCGGGCCGACTCGCCGCGGACCTCGCGGTAACGCTGCCGCGGCCGCGGAACAAGCGCGACGAGGGGTTCGACGCACTGGTGGACTCGATCTTCGAGAAGATCGTCTGAGGAGGCCATGACCCTCCACCCCGGGGCCGGAATCCTGACCGTCGAGCGACTGGGTCCGCCGGACCTGGTGGAGATGTTCGCGCTTCTGGATCGCGACCCGGTGCTCAACGTCTACCTGCTGGCACTCGCGCTGCGCGACGCGCTGACCCAGCCGCACGAGGAGTTCTGGGCCGCGCGCCGCGGCGACCAGATGGTGGCGCTGCTCCATCTCGGCGGCCCCTCGGGCGCGGTATTGCCGCTGGGCGAAGACGACGACGCCCTTGGGCGGCTCGCCGAGCGGGCGCTCGAGCGGCTCGCGGTGCTGCCGCGGCGCATCCAGGTCATCGGCCCGCGCGCAGCGGTGGATCTTTTCGCGCGGCGCTTCGCGCGCGCCGGGCTCCAGCCGCGCCTGACGCGCCGCCAGGTGTACATGGCGCTCGACCGCGGCGCCCTCCCGCCGTTCGAGCGCCTGCCCGAGCTGCGGCCTTCGCGCGCCACGGACTACGCCGTGGTCTACGAGAGCGGGGCGCGGCTGCGCGCCGAGGAGCTCGAGGAGGATCCGCGCGTCGCGGACCCCGCCGCCTACGCGCGTCGCGTCGAAGAGGAGTGCCGCGACGGCTACACCTACCTGTGGGCGGACCGCGAGGGGCTGCGGTTCCGAGCCAGCGTCAGCGCGCTGACGGGCGACGCCGCGCAGGTCGCGGGCGTGTACACGCCCCCCGAGTACCGCAACCGCGGCCTCGCCCGGCGCGGGCTTTCCGAGGTGTGCACGCACCTGTTCGAGCGCAGCCGTTGCGTCTGTCTGTTCGTCAACGAGTTCAACGCCCCGGCGCTCGCGCTCTACCGGCGCCTCAAGTTCCGCCCGATCTCGGACTGGGCGTCGGCGTTCTACGGCCCGGGGCGGTAGAGCTCGGGCGGGCGCGGCGCAGGCGGCTTGATCCGGCCCGCCCCGCGTCCGCCGGCCGCGCGCTACGCGACACGCGCCTCGGCCGCGCGCGCCAGGCGTCCGAGCGCCTCCGCGAGCCCGTCGTGCAGCGCCGCGACGTCGCGGGGGTTCCAGGCCGCGCGATCGGCGCGCACGAACGTGGTCTTGTCCACGCGGTTGTCGAACCGCGCGACCGGCAGATGGTGGATCCGCCCGCGGGTCTCGACGCGCACGGTGTCCGGGCGATCGGAGTGCCGGATCAGCCACTCCATGTCGTCGCAACCGTAGTCGCCCGTCATCACCGCCATCGGCACGCCGTGGTGAAGGATGGAGCCCGGGTCGCTGGGATCGGTGCGCTCGCGATTCTTGCGGCGCGACTCCTCGGGCGTCACCCACACGTAGAGGATCGACGCCCGCGACAGGATGGCGTCGCTCAGGGCGCCGAGCGAGTAGCGGTAGCCGAGCGGCGCCGGGAGCGGCATCGCCGCGCCGTCCGGTCCGCCGCGGGCGGCCTCGATCACCATCGTCTTCCCCTCGAGCGTGTCCGGCACGCCGGCGTTCTTGTCACGCAGGAGCCCTTCGGCCTCGCGCTCGAGCGCCGTTTCCAGCTCGCGGCGCAGCGGGGCGGGCAGGGCGGCGAGTGCGGAGGCGGCGCCCACGCGGCGCCGCGCGCGGTCGAAGCGCTCGAACAGCCAGACGGCGGCGGATGCGGGCGGCGGGCGATGGCGCCGCACGAGATCGTCGAAATCCTCGTTGAGCAGCTCGATCAGCGTGCCCCAGTCGAGCGGCTCCTTCATCGGCAGCTCGTCGGAGTCGAAGAACACGCCGTCCGCGCCGCGCGCGCGCAGTTCCTGGCTCACGCGGCGCATCATGTGGACGTACGGATAGTCGTCGAGCTGGACGGTGGGCCCGAGGTGGAAGTCACCGCGGCACTGCTCGGCCGTGAGGCTCGCGAGATAACGGCGCACCTCGGATTTGCCGGAGGCGGGGAGCGCAAGCAGCAGCAGGTAGCTCTGGCTCAGCATGTACGGGCTGACGATGGCGTTTACGACGACCGTAATATCCAGCGTCTCGGCGTTCATGCCTGATTTCCAGGCCCGCCGCACCGTCCAGACCGCCAGCCCTGCGCAACCGAGGACGGCGAAGGTGTAGGGCACTCCCAGGAGCTTGAGGGCATCGTAGCTGCTGGTCACCAGGTACGGGATGGGCGGCGCTTCACGTAGATTTTGCCACCAGCGCAGGGGCCAATCGAGGCCAAACCCGATGAATGTCGCCAGCATCACCAGCGAC
>CAZYQK010000172.1:0-4937 GCA_964650245.1 uncultured bacterium
GGCGGCGCGCCTCGCGCCCCGCGCCGCCGCTCCGCCCTCCGGCGCGCCGGACGCGTCGGTGGCCGATTTCGGCGTCGCGCGCTACGACGCCGCGATCGCCGACCTCGAGCGCGCGCTCCGCGAGCATCGCGGCGAGCTCGACACCACCACGGTGCGCGTGGTGCAGCAGAATCTCGCCATCATCGATCGGGCGATCGAGCAGGCGCGGCGCGCGCTGGCCGCCGATCCCTCCGATCTCTACCTCAACAGCCACCTCGCAAGCACCATGCGCCGCAAGGTGGACCTGCTGCGGCGCGCGACCTCAGCCGCGAGCTTTCCAGGCTGAGGCGACCCGAATGAATTCGCCGAGCAGACCCGAATGCATACGCTGAGGAGAAACGAATGAGCATGACGCTGGCAGTCGCGGCACTGGCCGCCCTCACTCTGAGCACCCACACCGATACCACCCTGACCGTGAGCCCGGGCACACGGCTCGAGCTCGAGAATTTCGGCGGCGACATCGCGGTCACGACCTGGGCGAAGAACGCGGTGCGGATCGAAGCCGAGCACGGCAGCCGGACCCGCGTCACGGTCGATCGC
This sequence comes from uncultured bacterium, assembly GCA_964650245.1. Classification (GTDB taxonomy): domain Bacteria; phylum Eisenbacteria; class RBG-16-71-46; order RBG-16-71-46; family RBG-16-71-46; genus WS-2. The sequence goes on from CAZYQK010000172.1 coordinate 580, forward strand.
GCCGAGCCGGCGCTGGTGGTGAAGGCGAGCGGGCGCATGGGCGTTCCCGCGAGCGTGGACTTCAAGCTCACGGTGCCGGCCTGGATGGCGCTCGGCCTCTCCGGGGTCTATGGAGACGTGACGGTGGAGGGCACGCGCGGCGAGGTGTCGGTCGAGACCGTACGCGGCGACATCCACGTCACCGGCGGCAGCGGCGCCATATCTCTTCAGTCGGTGGAAGGCGAGGTGGCGCTCGAGGGCGCCCGCGGGCGCGCCGAGCTCAGCTCGGTGAACGCGGGGGTGCGGGTCTCGAACCACGAGGGCGATCTCACGGTGGAGACCGTGAACGGCGAGGTCGAGCTCGAGAACGTCCGGTCCGGAGCGGTGGAAGCTTCGACCGTGAATGGCGACGTGCTGTTCGAGGGCGAGATCCGCGAGGACGGCCACTACAGCTTCGGCACCCACAATGGTGACCTCGTGGTGGCGCTTCCCGCCCAGCCGGGCGTGACGGTCTCGGTCGCCACCTACAGCGGCGAGTTCGAGTCCAGCTTTCCGGTCAGGCTGACCGAGTCGCGCCGCGGCAAGCGCTTCAAGTTCACGCTCGGCTCGGGCAGCGCAGAGCTCGAGCTCGAGTCCTTCGAGGGCGCGATCCGCCTGTACCGGCGCGGCGATCCGGAGCTCGAGGAAGTGCGGAGCACCTTGCGGGGGAGGCGGAACGACCCGGCCTACAGCCGTCCAGGCCCCGAGCGCGACCGGGAGGAACTGAAGAAGGAGAAAGCCCGTGACAAGGGGAAGGGCAAGGGCAAGGACTGCGAAGAGGACCCCTGAAAGACTCGCCTCGCCCCGGCACGCCCGCGCCGGGGCGAGAGCCGGCGGGCGGCACGCCGCCGGTCGGGGCGGCCGGCGCGGGTGCCTCCGCGGTCCGAAGGGCTCTTGGCTTTGCACAACAAAGTACTTGTCACTGGTAGGCCGCCCGGCTACCATGCCATCATGCTCGCCATGAGAACGGTGCCGTCACGTGAGCCTTCGCCCCCCGGGCTCGAGGCCCACGCGCTCGATCAGCTGCGCTACATCCGCGAGACCATGGAGCAGTCCGCGTCCTTCACCGCGGTCCCCGGCCGGGGCATGGTGTGGATCGGCGCGACCGCGCTCGCGGCGGCGGCGCTCGCATCCCGCGCTCCCGCCCCGGGGTTGTGGCTCGCGGTCTGGCTCGCGGAGGGAGTGCTCGCGGTCGCCCTCGCCGCCTACAGCGTCCGCCGCAAGGCGCGCGCCCTGGGCCCGCCGCTGCTCTCCGGGCCGTTCAAGCGCTTCGCGTTCAGCTTCTCCATGCCGCTCATCGCGGGTGGAGCGCTCACGCTCGCGCTGTTTCGCGCCGGGCTCGCGCCCGCGCTGCCCGGCACCTGGCTGCTGCTCTACGGCACGGCGGTGGTGACGGGCGGCGCGTTCTCCGTGCGGCTGGTGCCGGTGATGGGCGTGTGCTTCATGGCGCTCGGGGCCCTCGCGCTGTTCGTGCCGGCCGCCTGGGGCGGCGCGCTGCTGGCTGCGGGCTTCGGCGGGCTCCACATCCTGTTCGGCGTGCTGGTCGCCAGGCGGCACGGTGGCTAGGGCGAGCGCGATCCTCAAGCCACGCGCGCGGCGCGCCCGTCGGGGCCGCGCGCTCAGCGCCCCGGGCGCCGTCGCGCCCGAGGCCCGCGCCGTGGCGCTCGACCGGCTGATCCACGAGCGCATCCGGCTCGGCATCGTGAGCGCGCTCGCGGCCAGCGCCTCGCTCAGCTTCAACGAGCTCAAGCGCATCATGCGGACGACCGATGGCAACCTGAGCGTGCACGCCCGCAAGCTCGAGGAGGCGCGCTACATCGCGTGCGTGAAATCGTTCGAAGGACGCATCCCCAGGACCGAGTACCGGCTGACCGACGCGGGGCGGCGCGCGCTGGAACGCTACCTCGACCACATGGAAGCGCTGATTCGCGCGGCGCGCGCGCGGCCGGCGTGAGGGCCTTTTCGTTGCGTGCTCACTTTGTGAAACAAAGTACTTGCCAGGAACACGGCAGCGCGGCCCCTCCCGCACCGCGAGGCCTGCACGTCGCGGTCATCATGGACGGCAACGGACGCTGGGCGGAGGCGCGCGGGCTGCCGCGGCTCGCGGGGCACCGCGCGGGAGTGGAAGCGGTGCGGCGCGTGGTGGAGGCGGCGCCCGCGCTCGGAATCGGCACCCTCACCCTCTACGCCTTCTCCGCCGACAACTGGCGCCGCCCCGCCGCCGAGGTGCGGTCGCTGTTCGCGCTGCTGGCCGCCTACCTGCGCCGCGAGCGGGAAGCGTGCGTCGCGAACCGCATCCGGCTGCGCGTCATCGGGCGGCGCGACCGGCTGCCCGCCGCACTCGGGCGTGCGATCGAGACGGCGGAACGCGCGACAGTGGGCGGCCGGCGCCTCGAGCTGCGAATCGCGCTCGACTACTCCGCGCGTGACGCCATCCTCGAGGCGGCGCGGCGCACCGCGGCGGAAGGCGCCCGCGATCGCGCGGGGTTCGGGCGCCTGATCGCCGATGCGATTCACGGGGGGCCGCGGGCGCGCGACGTGGACCTCGTGATCCGCACCGGGGGCGAGCAGCGGCTGAGCGATTTCCTGCTGTGGGAGAGCGCATACGCCGAGCTCTACTTCACTCAAGACCACTGGCCCGATTTCACGCCCTCGTCGCTGGCCGAGGCGCTCCGCGAATTCCGGCGCCGCGAGCGGCGCTTCGGCCGGCTCTCGCCCCCGAACCGCCTTCCCGCCGCGCCCGTCAACCCGAACCCGGAGGACCCATGAAACGATTCCCCCTCATCCTGCTGGTCTGGCTCGGCTGCACCCTGGCCTGGGTGATCCTCGGCACCTCGCTCGTCGCGCGCACTGGCGAGTGGTCGAGCACGCTCCGATCCGAGGTGTACCGGCTGTGGGGGCCGCCGTTGGAACAGAAACGGCCGGACGCCTTCTACCGCGTTCAGCGCCGCATGGTCGTGGTCGCGCCGGAGAACCGGGCGCGGGCAGGGGAGACTCCGAAGCCGGTGGAGCAGCTGGTGGAAGATTCGGTTCCGATTCCGCTCGAAGCCTCGGCGATCGACGTCCGGCTAGCGCTCGAGCAGCGGCGCAAGGGCCTGCTCTGGTTTCCGACGTATGCGGTCGACTTCGAAGGCCGCTTCACGTTCGAGAACCCGAGTGCGAGCGAGACTCCGGTCGAGATGCGCTTCCCGCTCTCTGCGGACAACACCGTGTACGACGGGTTCGAGGTGCGGGACGAGCGCGGGCGCGCGGCGGACGTGACCATCCGCTCCGCCACCGCCCAGTGGAGCGAGACCTTCGGTCCGCGCGAGCGGCGGGCGTTCGTGGTTCGCTACCGCTCGCGCGGCACGTCGAGCTGGAAATACCTGCTCACCGAAGGCACCGGCGAGGTGAAGAACCTCCACTTCACGGTCTCCACCGACTTTCCCAACGTGGACTTTCCGCCAGGCTCGCTCTCCCCTTCGCGCCACTCGCGGCAGGCGCGGGGCTGGCGCGGGGAATGGGCGTTCGAGAACCTGGTTGCGAACGCCCCGATCGGTATCGTCATGCCGGAGCGGCTGAACCCCGGGCCGCTGGCCTCGAAGATCACGTTCTTCGCGCCGGTCGGACTGCTGTTCTTCTTCTTCGTTGTGGCGATCCTGGCGAGCGCCCGGAGGCGCGAGATCCACCCGATGAACTACTTTTTCCTCGGCTGCGCGTTCTTCGCGTTCCACCTGCTGTTCGCCTACCTGGTGGATCACCTCTCCATCCTGCCGTCGTTCTCGATCGCGTCGCTGACCTCGATCCTGCTGGTGGTGAGCTACGCCCGGCTCTTCACCGGCTGGGAGTTCGCGCTCAGGCAGATGGGCCTGGCCCAGCTGCTCTACCTGGTGCTGTTCTCGTACACGTTCTTCTGGCAGGGTTTCACCGGGCTCGCCATCACCATCGGCGCCATCCTCACGCTGTTCGTCATGATGCAGTACACCGGCCGCACCGACTGGTCGCAGCCGCAGCTCGGGCGCGCGGCCCAGCCGGCGTGAGGGCTCGCTCCAGCCGGCCATCGCGCGCCGCGCAGGACGCGGGAAGTGGGTCAGTTTGACAACAAGCCGGAAAGGAAGTGACGCCATGCGTGGGCAGCGAATCAATCGCGTTAGCGGCATAGTCCTGATCGTCCTGTCTCTTACAGCGTTGCTTACCGTGCTGAGCGGGTACCGCGCCTCCTTCAAACCCTTTTCGATTTACACTCAGCCGCCGCAACCGGACGAAGGCACGCAGGCACATTTCTTTCAGCTCTCAATCGTGGCGCTGGCGCCCACGATCTTGCTCTTCCTCGCCACGGCGGATTGGAAGCGGCCTTTGCG
>CAZYQK010000173.1:0-4661 GCA_964650245.1 uncultured bacterium
GCGCGGCGCCCGGCGCGGCGGTGCGGCCGGACCGCGCGGGTCGCGGCGGCATAGGTGGTGGGAGCGGACGAGCGAGTCGGAGCGAGCGGGGCGGCGGCCGTCATGGCCGGCCACGCCATCAGGGCGGCGAGCAGCACCGCGGCCCCGTGGCGTCGAACGGGGTACAGCGACATGTTTCCTCCAGATCGCCCTCGGCGAGGGGCGGGGGACCGTACCTTCCATGGTATCGGTGACTGCGAGGGAATCACTTTAGCGGGCGTTCGCGCGAGGCGTCAACGGCCGAGTCGGTCAGCAGCCGTAGGTCGTGCGGGCGCGGGTCGCGGCGATCGCGGACGGCGCCGCGGCAGGCCGGTCGGGTTCCGCGTTCGGCGCGCGGCGCGGATGAAGCTCGCGCCGCGCGCCAGCGGCCCCATTCAATGCACGGCGGCCGAGATCCGGTGCGGGTACAGGACCGGATCGGCGACGGTCGGATCCCAGTCCCCGAGCCGGCAGAAACCGTCCACGCTCAGGTGCTCGACCTCGGGACGGAACTCCTCGAGGCTCCCCGCGTGAAGCGCGACCACCAGCGTCGCGCCGCGCTGGCGATTGAGCGCGCTCACCACCCTGGGATTGAGCCCCGGCCCGAACACGAGGTCCACGAGCACGACGCTCGGGCCCCTTCGCAGCAGCCTGAGCGCGTGCCCGGGCCGCGCGGCGACTCTCACGACCGCGCCGCGGCGGCGCAGCGAGTCCACGGTCGCGGCGTGCGACTCGGGCGACGCGCTCAGCAGCAGCACCTCGTGGCGGGGGTATGGCATCATGCCGAACGCGCCTCGATGCGGGGTTCGAGCTCGATGCGAATCTTGTCGAGGCAGTCGTAGAGCGGCGCCAGAAAGCGCAAGCAGTCGACCTCGAGCGCGAGGTCCACCGCCGAGCCCACGGCCAGCCGGCCGAACCACGAAGGGCTCGCGCCGTTGCCACGCGCCGGACTCAGGCCCCGCAGGAATCCCAGAAACAGACGCTGGGTCTCGGGCGGGAGACACTCGACGTGGTCGAGGAACAGCATGCCGCCTTCGGAGACGCGCAGCGGATCTCCTTCATGCTCCCGGTCGTGCACGGAGAGCGAGCGCTGCAGCGCGGCGTGGATCTGCTGGTGCTTGCGATCGCACCGCCGCACCACGAACGGGCCGAGCCGGAGCGCGCTCTGGCGGTGGAACGCGGTCGCCACTCGAACGCGATCCATCGCGGATCCGCCCAGCACGAGCAGGTTGCTCACGCTGTGGCGGTGGAGGCGAATCAATCCGGCGAGCGGCCGCAGGTCGGTCCCGCGCTCGGCGGGCTGGCTCCAGGGTCCAGAGAGCATGGCGCTAGCGGAGGGTGCGCCGGCGTTCCGGGACAAAGCTCATCTCGGCGACCGGCGTCAGGCGGCCCGACCAGCGGGCGAGGTAGCGATAGCGGAGGTAGGCGGTGAACAGATCGATCCGGTATTCCGCCGCCTTCGGCACCACCAACGGCGTCGAGGTTCCTTCGGTGCGGGTCTGGGTCGCCCACGTGCCGCCGGTGGGCTCGGTGGTCCCAGTCTGGGCGGCAGCGATGGAGGTCGAGAACGAGACGAGTACCAGGCTCGCCAGCACGGCCAGCGCCGGCAGCGGGTTGACACGCATGAGAGGCCTCCCTTCGAGGATGGGGTCGGTGCGCGAACGCGGACCCCGAAAGGCGAGGAGCGTGCCAGCCGTTGAGCAAGGCCTCCGTTCCGGGTGCGATAGCGATGTCGCTCAATCGCTTAGGCCATGAATCGTGGCCGCCGCGCGCGGCCTGGGTGGCGAGCGCCGATATCGCAATAATCGGCGAAGCCGCGAGCCGCGCGGACGCTCAATTCCTTATTGGGAAGCAGGATGATGCGGAGTTAGCTGTTTTTGCGAGGTCGCCGATTCTGGCGATGAGCGTCGATGGCGTATTTGCGAAGCCGGTAGCGCAGCGTCTGTTCGGTCAACCCGAGCTGGCGTGCGGCCAGACTCTGATTGCCACTCGCCCGCTCGAGAGCCTGGATGATTGCTTTTCGCTCGACCTCGGTGACCAGGTCGGAGAGTGGCCGGCCACGCCCCAGCCTGAGCGTCGCCGGGCGATCCTCGAGATCGGGTGGCGGCGGGCTCGGGTGGAGGACGTCGCCGGGGGTCATGGCGAGCACGCGCTCGATGTAGTTCTGAAGCTCGCGCACGTTCCCCGGCCAGTCGCTCTGCATGAGGGCGGCGATGAACTCCTTCGAGAGCTTCGGCACCTCGCGCTCCTGCTGGCGCGCGTAGAGCTCCACGAAGTGCCGGGCGAGCGCGGGGATGTCGGCCTTGCGGTCGCGCAGCGGCGGGACCTCGATCGGGATCACGCTGAGGCGGTAGAAGAGATCCTCGCGAAAGGCGCGCTGCTCCACGAGCTGGCGCAGGTCGCGGTTGGTGGCCGCGATGATCCGCACGTCCACCGGGATGGGCTTGCCGCCGCCCACCGGCGTGATCTCGCGATTCGCGATTGCGGAGAGCAGCGCGACCTGCTGCTTGAGCGGCATCTCGCTGATCTCGTCGAGGAACAGGCTGCCGCCGTCGGCCTGCACGAAGCGCCCGTCGCGTGCGCGCACGTCGGTCGCGACGTGAGGGAGGATGCCGAACAGCTCGCTCTCGAGCAGGGACTCCGGGATCGCGCCGCAGTTCACCGCCACGAACGGCTTGAGCCGGCGCTTGCCGCTGTGGTGCATGATGCGCGCGATCAGCTCCTTGCCGGTGCCGTTCTCCCCGGTCATCAGCACCGTGGCGTTGACGCCGGCGGCGCGATCCACCATCGCCAGCACGCGCTGGATGGCGGAGCTGGTGCCGATCAGGTTCTGGGCCCGGAATCGCTCGCTCACCTCGCGGCGCAGCGAGAGGTTCTCGCCGACCAGCTGCTCGTTGACCCGCAGCACCTCCTCGTGGCCGCGGCTGTTCTCGATCGCGACCGCCATCAGGTGCGCGAATCCCTCGAGCAGTCCCCGGTCGGCGTCGCTGAAGACGTCGGGCCGGCGCGAATCGTCCAGGTAGACCGCGCCCACCACGCGGCCGCCGAGATAGAGCGGCACGCACACGATGGACCTGAGCTTCAGGTCCACGACGCTATCGGAGCGCGCTTCCGGGTCGGCCGGCGCGTCCGAGATGAGCAGGCTGCCGCCGCTCTCTGTGACCCGCTGCACGGCGCGGCGGCTGTATCCGACGGCGTCGCGCCGCGCGCTCGCGTCAACGGCTCCATACTCGGCCACCGGGCCCAGGCGTCCGGTCTCGGGATCGAGCAGCAGGAGCACGCCGCGCTCGGCCTCGAGCTGCTCGACCACCATCCGCATCGCGCGGCGGGTGAGCTCCTGAAAATCCGACATCGAGTTGATGAGCCGGCTCACGGTCTCAATCAGGCCGCGGTCGCGCGCGGCGGCCGGTGCGCCGGGCGCGGCGCGCCGCAGACGCTCGACCATCAGCGCGAGCGCTCGCTCGTGGTTGCGATGATCGCCGAGCCGCTCGAAAATGCCCGCCGCCAGCTCCAGCCAGCTTCCGACCGGGGCCTTGTGCTCGCCGCCGGAGGCGACGAGCAGGCGCGAGAACTCGAGCGCGGCATGCGCCCGGACGGCGGGCGCGGGCAGAGCCACGAACCGCTCCAGCACCTTCGCGGCGAGATCGACGCCCTCGTCCGTCCGGCTGTCCGCGAGCGCGATTTCGGCGCGGAGCTGGTCGGCGATCGCCGCCGCGTATGGCGCTTCCTGGTCCGAGAGCCGGCGCGTGGCGTCCTCCAGCCGCTTTCCGGCGAGGTCGAGCGCGCCGCGCCGCAGCGCCGCCCGTCCCGAGAGCGCGAGCAGGACGCTCCGGCCGACCGAGCCGTCCGGCGCGGGTTCGTTGAGCGCTCGACCCCACAGCTCGTCCGCCTCGCTCCAGCGCCCGCGCGCGACGCACGCGAGCCCCAGCTCGATTCGGCACCAGTCGGTCTCCTCCGGGAGCGAGAGCTTCATGCCGAGCGCGAGCGCGCGCTGGGCGATGCGCTCGGCGCGGCCCGGGTAGCCGGAGATGCGGTAGGCCTGCGCCAGTGACCGCAGCGCGAGGCTCTCGCGATACGGCACGAAGGCGCGGCACAGGCGCACCGCGGCCCGGGAGTGGCGCAGCGCGCCGGCGCGCCGGCCGGTCAGGCCCTCGATCTGCGCCTGGTTCGCGATCGCGACCGCGGCGCCGCGCGGCCGGCCGTCCTCGAGCGCGATGCGCACTGCCTCCGTGAACCCCTGGTGTGCCCCGCTCCACTGTCCCCGCTCGGACATCACAGCCGCGGCGTTGACGAGCAGTTCCTCGAGCGGAAAACGCAGACCGTGCTCGCGCGCGCGGGCGATGGCCTCGCGGTAGATCCGCTCCGCCTCCTCGCGCCGCTGGTTGAGGTGCTCGACGTAGGCGCACGCGCCTCGCGCCCGCAACTCGGCCGCGAGGTGGCCCGCGCGGGCGAACGCCTCGACCGCGCGGCGCGCCATCGCCTCGGCCCCGCCGGGCGGCTCGCTCGCGGCCATCACGACGGCCAGCGTCTGGGCGGCGGCGCCGATCGCCTCGTCGTCCCCGGACTCTTCGGCGAGCGACAGTGCCTCGCGCGCGCGAGCGCTGCCCGCCTCGAGATCCGAAGCCGCGCGCAGGCGCGCCGCC
>CAZYQK010000174.1:0-4635 GCA_964650245.1 uncultured bacterium
CGGCGGCAGGTCCACCAGCAGGTAGTCCAGCTCGCCCCAGTCCACGTCGTGCAGGAAGCTCTTGATCGCCCCGTGCAGCATGGGACCGCGCCACACCACCGCCTCGCCCGCGTCCACCAGCAGGCCCATGGACATGAACGCGAGGCCGCCGGCCTCGATCGGCATGATCTTGCCGTCGCGCTGCGACGGCTGGCGCGAGACCCCCAGCATGCGCGGCAGGTTGGGCCCGTAGATGTCGCCATCGAGCAGGCCCACCTTGGCACCGGTCGCGGCGAGCGCCACCGCCAGATTCGTGGCGACCGTGGACTTGCCCACGCCGCCCTTGCCGCTCCCGATCGCGAGCACGTTCGCGACACCCGGCAGCGCGCGGCGATCGGCCGAAGGATCGCGCGGCTTGCGCACCCGCGAGATGGTCTTGATCTCGGCGTGCTTCACACCCGGCACCTTCATCACCGCCGCGCGCGCGTCGCCCTCGATCTGCTCCTTGAGCGGGCAGGCCGCGGTCGTGAGCACCAGGGTGAAGGCCACACGGTCGCCGTTCAGCGCGAGGTCTTCGATCATCCCGAGCGTCACCAAGTCGCGATGGAGGTCGGGGTCGATCACGGTGCGCAGGGCGCCGAGGATGTCGTCTGGATTGAGGCTGGGCATGAGTTAGGTCCGCTTCCTCTTCCCTCGAAACACAAGTCCGGCGCGGCGGCTTCCGGCCCCGCTCCTGCCCCTTTCGGAGGGGCCTCGCGGGGTCACGGCCGGCCCGCCGGTACGTCTCCAGTCTAGCCCTGCCGGCCGCCGCGGCACAGCCGGGCGGAATGGCCTGGGTCTTCACCCGCCTCCTGTCGCATCATGGGCGGGCCGCCGGGGTCGCGCGCCTGAGCCGCCGCGCGCACCACGTGAGAACCGGTTAGATTATGAAGCGTTGAGACGCGAGTCAAACCTCGCTGCCCTGTCACCGACCTGACTTCCGGAGTATCGAATCCTTCGATGAGCGATCACGGCAACGGGCACCCGACGGCTTCGGCGGCGGCGCGAGTTCGGATCGAGAGCGCCGCGGCGCCGCGCTACCCGCACGAGCCGCTCGCCCACCTCGACGCGCTCTGGATTCAGGTCGCGGGCACGCTGTGCAATCTCGCCTGCACCCACTGCTTCGTCTCGAGCGGCCCGGGCAACGACCGCCATCCCATGATGTCGCGCAGCGAGGTGCGCGGTCGGGTCGCGGAGGCGCTGCCGCTCGGGGTCAAGGAGTTCTACTTCACCGGCGGCGAGCCGTTCCTCCATCCCGAGATGGAGGAGATCCTCGAGGACACGCTCGCGCACGGGCCGTGCACCGTGCTCACCAACGGCGTGCTGTTCACCGCGGGCCGGATCGAGACGCTGCGGCGCCTGAGCGACGCCGCACGCTACGCGCTCGAGATCCGCGTGAGCCTCGACGGCTGGCGCGCCGAGGACCACGACCGCTTCCGCGGCCCCGGCACCTTCGAGCGCGCGATGGACGGGCTGCGGCGGCTCGCGGAGCGCGGGCTGCTGCCGATCGTGACCGCGACCCAGAACACCAACGAGGACCCGCTCACGTTTCGCGAGCGCTACCTCGCGATGCTCAAGCAGGCCGGCATCGAGCGACCGCGGCTCAAAGTGCTGCCCATGTTCCTGCTCGGGCGTGAGACCGAGCGCACGCGCGACTACCTGCCGGTCGAGAGCCTGGCCGATCTTCCCGCGACCGCGTTCGACCCCGCGCGGCTCCAGTGCCACTCGTGCCGCGCGGTGACGGGGCGCGGCGTGTACGTCTGCCCGCTGCTGGTGGATGAGCCCGGCGGCCGCATGGGCGACCGGCTCGAGCAGACGCTCGGCGACTTCGAGCTGTCGCACGGCGCGTGCTACACCTGCTACGTGACCGGCATGACGTGCGGGAACGGTTGAGATGAGTGCCCGGCTCGCGTTGTTCGGAGGCGTCTACAGCAACTGGCTCGCGCTGCGCGCCACGCTCGACGACATCGCCGCGCGCGGGGCGGACGCCACCTGGTGCCTGGGCGACCTCGGCGGCTTCGGCCCCCATCCCGACCGCGCGGTCGCGCTGCTGCGCGCCTCCGGCGTGCCCATGCTGCGCGGCAACTACGACGATTCGATCGGGCATGAGCGCGGAGACTGCGCCTGCGGATACACCGACCCGCGCGACAACGCGTTTGCGCAGGCTTCGTACGACTACACCGCCGCGCGCACCGCGCCCGAGCACCGCGCCTGGATGCGCGCGCTGCCCGAGCAGGAGCGCTTCGAGATCGCGGGGCGGCGCGTGCTGCTGTGCCATGGCTCGCCGCGGCGCATGAACGAGTTCCTGTGGGAATCGGGGTGCTCGGATGTGTTTCTCGAGTGGCTGTGCGAGCGCTACGAGGCCGACGTAATCGCCTGCACCCACACCGGCATCCACTGGCACCGCGCGCTGCCCTCGGGGCGGCACGTCGTCAACGTCGGCGCCATCGGACGGCCCGCCAACGACGGGCGCACCGCGGTGTGGTACGCGGCGCTCGAGCTGGACGGCGGCGTGCGCGTCTCGTTCCGCCCCGTCGCCTACGATGTCGAGGCGTTCGCGCGCGAGATGGAGACCGAGGCGCTGCCGCCCGAGTTCGTCGAGTCCATCCGCACCGGCTGGTGGACCACCTGCCTCGAGAACCTGCCGGCCAAGGAGCGGCGGCGCGGGCGGTTTTGAGCTAGGCTGCGGGGCCGCGCGTGGCCGCACGCGCGTCAAGCAGGCCGTCACCGTTCACTCGCGAGATTCCGTGGGCTACTACCGCGTCGATTTCCGTTGCGACGACGACGATCCACTCCAGCAGGAGCTGGACCGGCTCTACGGCTACAGGGACGACATCGAGACCCGCGTGCTCCATCGCGGGCGGCTCAATCTGTTCTTCCTGCTGCTGCGCGAGCTGATCGCGAAGCGCGTCGTCACGCGGCGCGGCTCGGCACTCGACATCGGCTGCAATGCGGGCGTGTATTCGAAGATCCTCTCGGACGAGGGCTTCGCGCGGGTCGAGGGTATCGACATCGACGAGGAGCAGGTGCGGCGCGCGGTGGAGGCATTCGCGACGGAGGCGCCCGAGCGGACGATCGCGTTTCGGGTCGAGAACGCGGAGGGGATCGACCTGGCGCGGCGGTACGACTTCATCCTGTGCACGGAGGTCATCGAGCACACGGAGCACCCGGAGCGGGTGATCGCAAACATCGCCGGGGCGCTCGAGCCCGGCGGCATCGCGGTCGTCACGCTGCCAAACGCGTTTTCGCTGCCGTTTGGCAAGGCGGCGCTCAAGTACCGGTTGACTCGGCGGGCGCGTGATCCGGTGTTTGAGGATCACCTGCGGTATCCGTTCTGGCGGGCGCTGCGGCTGTTCGAGGGGGCGGGGCTCGAACGCGTACGCACGACCGGCACCAACCTGTTTTGGGACGCAACGACGCTGCAGCTGCTCTACCGCACGCCGCTGTTCGAGCCGCTCAACCGCGCGCAGTTCGCGTTGGCCAAGGGCTGGCCGCTTAAGTTTGGGGCGATGTTCTTCTTTGCGGTGTGGCGAAAGCGAACGTGACCGGATTGGTCCCCGATTGAGCACCGCCAGTCAGGCACTCGGTGTCGGAATCTTGGAGCTTGACGGGGGCAATTCCCTTCACTATGCCTTACGTCTGTGCCGCCGAGCCCCGACCTCCCCACGACCCCTCCAGATGATTCTGGAAGTACAACATTCTCGCGTTTCCGCTATCAAGCGCATGTCGCCTTTCGCGATTGTCTTCGGTGCGCCCTTCTCGACGAAATCGTTGCAGTCATACCTGAACACTACGAGGACATCGCCCTCCTTTATCCGACCGGGGAAATTGAGCTTGTCCAGGTCAAGAGCCGGGAGGGGGGACGTGGCCCATGGGGCCTGCGAGAACTCCTGGTGGAGGGCGGTGCATTGCGCAGTCTGCACCGATCCTACCTTGCCCTGAACGCCACGGGCCATTCTGCACTCCTGACCGCTCGCCTTGAGGGAGCTCTTCGCAGCGGCGACCCCGTCACATGCCTGAAGATGCACGACGATCCTCGACGCACCGGGATCCTCCCTGAGTGCGCCCGCCGGCTCGGGATCTCGGAAAGAGAGTGTGACCGCTTTCTTTCGCGAGTCCGAGTTGTCGATGCCCTCCCGTCAATCCGAGATATCGCCGCCGTGAACATTCGGAAGCTGAGTCTCGCGCACCGAGATGCACGAGCAGCTGATCTTGAGGCATGCTATGCGTCGGTGATTCGCGTCATCGAAACTGCAATGGAGGGAGCGCTGCTAGCCGGCCAGTGGCCGAGCTGTCTCTTTCAGCCTGGGACTCTCGACGACAGCATGCGCCAACGGCTTGAAGGCAAGACACTGACAAAGGAGGTCCTCTTGCCTCTTCTCGTCCCTCTGCGCAGCGCCCCGCCTGTGCTGATCAAGTCGATCCTCACACCCGACCGTGAAACCTCGCCTTTGCAGGACAAGCTCCTGGCTGCGGGCGCAACCCCAGACGTCATAAGGGACGCAATGAAGCTTCGCGCCGCATTTGCCCAACAACAACTCGCGATCCTGTCGTCCTCTTTTTGGCTCCTCTCACAATTCCGTAATCACAGGACGATTCTCGCCCACGGATTGTCGG
>CAZYQK010000175.1:0-4627 GCA_964650245.1 uncultured bacterium
CGACCACCGGCGGCGCGGTAGCGACCGCCGCCGGGCCCAGGCGCTGCAGTCGGCGATGCGCGAGCGCGTTGGCGGCGTCCAGCGTGGTCGCGCGCTGGAACCAGCCCCGCGCGGCCGCCGCGTCGCCTTCGTTGAGCGAGCGATCGCCCAGCTCGCACGCGACCTGTGCCGCCTCCACCAGATCGCGGCGCGTCTCACAGTTCCGGAGCCAGAGCGTCGTGACCTCGGACCGCGCGTGGGCGCTCTTGCTCAGGCTGCGGTAAATGGTCGCCGCGCTGTCGTGCTGCCCGACATCGTCGTAGGCGCGAGCCGCCTCGACCAGCGTCGCGCTCGCGACCTCGCGATGGCCGGCGCGAAACTGATTCTGCGCCCGTGCGAGCAGGGCCTCGACCCGCGCCACCCCTTCCGGGACCGCGGCCGGCGCGGGACCGAGGCCGGAGGCACCCGAAGCACCAGGCGCGTCGAACTTGAGGCCGGGCGCATCGGACCCTACCGCGGATTCCACCATCTGCGAGGCGGGGGCAGAGGCGGTCGCCACCTCGAGCCTGGGAATGCCGCCCTGGGAAGTCTGGGACGGGGGCGGAACGATCATCGAGTGGACGAGCGCCCCCGGCTCGTCGAGCCCGGGCATCCCGCTCTCGCGCGGCGCCTCGGCCTCAGCTGCGCCGTGCTCCACCACCATTGAAACGCCGTCGGATCCCTCGTCGCTCGCCTCGCGAAGCGGGGGGGCGGAAGGCGTCTCGCCGTCCCCGTGGTCCGCGAGTGCTGTGGCATCGAGCGCCTCGCCGCCGCCGGGCCTGAGCTGTTCGATCCGGTTGCGACAGCGGTCGGCGTCGACCAGCAGGCCCGCCTGCTGGTACTGAAGCACAGCCCGGGTGAGCGCATCGGCGGCCGCCGCCGGGTCGCCCTCGATGACGCGGACCTCGGCCAGCCGCTCGAGCGCCTTGATGTTCTCGGGGCAGACCTCGAACGCCTTCTTCAGCGAGTCGGCGGCTTCGCCCGGCCGGTCCTCACGCAGCGCGAGCTCGGCGTGCTGCGTGTAGTAGAGCGCCGATTCGGTGGCGAGGCCGTCCAGCCCGTGCAGCACCGCCAGGCGCTGGAGCACCACGGTCGGAGAGAGCGACAACCGCATCATCTTCTTGCAGACCGCGATCGCGTTCTTGTAGAGGCCGGTCTTCTCGTAGGCCGTGGCGGCGGAGAGATAGCGCTGGCTCGCGTTGGGGTGATCGCCCTTCTTGTAGAGCAGATCGGCGAGCAGGACGAAGTTGTATGGGTCGGCGTCCTCGGCCGCGGCCAGCTTCTCATACTCGCTGAGCGCACCATCCAGATCTCCGTTCTGGATGCAGCGCTGGGCCCGACGCTTGATCTCGATCGCCTTTTCCAAGCTGGCTTTCTCCCGGGCACGCCCTGGGCGCGCGGGCCGCGAACCTTCCCTGTCAGGCGTTCAAGGCAGCATGCACCGCGTCCAGACAGCCCCGGACCGACGACTCCAGGGCCTCCTGAAGGCGTTGCAAATTCAGCTCCACGTCCTCCTTATCGGCGCCGGGTTCCAGCGACTTCAGGTTGATTTGGACGTTGAGAAACGCTCCTTCCGCCGCGGCCCGGGCCAGCAGCCCGGCCACCCCGGCGTCCGAGGCGGCGTTCACGTTGCCGCGGCGCGCCGCGGTCGCCGCCAGCTCCAGCGCCTTGAGGCAGGCCACCGCCGTCTTGAGCGGCACGCGCGCCGCTTCCAGGCCGGCGCTCGAGAGCGCGGCCTCGCGTGCCGCGGACTCCTCCCGGCTGGCCTGAGGCAGGCGCCGCGCCCTCAAGACCGCCTCGAACGCCTCGCTGTCACGGCGGGCGAGTTCCAGCAGCTCGCGGCGCAGCGCCTCGGCCTCGCGCTTGACGCCGAGCAGGACGGCCTCGCTTGCGGCGTACTTCTTCTTCCCCAGCGTGAGGTTGGCGACCATGGTCGCGAGGCAGGCCGAGAGCGCACCCACCACCGCCGCCGCCGTCCCGCCGCCCGGCGTCGGCGCGGGCGAGGCCACCTGGTCGAAGAAAGAGGCGAGCGTCGTCGCCTCGGTCAGCGGCGGCTGCTTGAGCCTCAGCTCCAGCACCTGGTCGCGGCGAAAATTCTCGAGCTGGAGCGCGTGGGCCGCGGCGTCCAGCATCGCGGCCTCGGGCACCAGTCCCACCACCTCGCAGCCCGAGATCGCGGCGCCGTGGCGCGCCGCCTCGTCGCGCACCAGCGCCAGCACCCGGTGGATCGGCGTGGCCTCGGTGTTGACGAGGTTCATGCTGACCTGCGCGCGGCGCCCGCCTTCGATCGAGAAGCCCAGCGCCCGCACGTGCTTCAAACCCCCGCTCTGCTCGCGGATCGCGGCCGCCACCGCCTTCGCCACCCGCACGTCGCCGGTGTTGAGGTTGGCGTTGAAGGCCACCAGGAATCGCCGCGCCCCGACCGCCGTGGCCCCGGCGGTGGGATGGATGCGCGCGGGGCCGAAGTCCGGCTGGCGCGCCGGGTCCTTCCCGATCAGCTCGCGCAGCCCCTCGAACTCGCCGCGCCGCACCTCGGCCAAACTCGTTCGCGCCGGCACCGAGGCCGCGGCCTCGTAGAGGAAGACCGGGATCGAAAGCTCGTCGCCGATGCGGCGGCCGGCGCGCCGCGCCAGCTCCGCGCAGTCGTCGAGCGTCACGCCCTCGACCGGGACGAACGGCACGACGTCGGTAGCACCCATGCGCGGGTGCTGGCCGCGGTGCTGGTTCAAGTCGATCAGCTCCGCCGCGCGCTTCACCACCCGGAACGCCGCCTCCAGCACCGGGTCGGGCTCGCCGGCGAAGGTCAGCACCGAGCGGTTGTGGTCGGGATCCATCTCGTGATCGAGCAGGGTCACGCCCGCGACCCCGGTGATCACCTGGATCAGCTCCTCCACCACCTCGCGGCGGCGGCCTTCGGAAAAGTTGGGGACGCATTCGACCAGTCGAGTCATGTCATCGTCTCCCTCACGGCCACACTCGCCGCTCGACGGTCGGCAGTGCCAGGTCCGCGCCGCGCATGAACACGCAGTCGGGACGCACCGCGGGCATCCAGTAGGGCAGCTCTTCCAGGGTCTCGCACTCCCACACCACGGCGTCGCCGAAGGCGCCGGGATTGAGGTGCCCGGCCTCGGCCTCGACGCCCAGCGCCTTCGCCGCGTTCCACGTCACCGACATCAGCGTCTCCTCGGCGTCGAAGCCGCACAACCGCGCCGCCAGCGCCGCGCACTCGAGCAGGGATTGGGCGGGCGAGGTGCCGGGGTTGAAGTCGGTCGCGATCGCGACGCGCGCCCCGCTGCGTCGCAGCATCGCGGCCGGCGGCAGCCGCTGTCCCAGGGTGAGCGCCGCAGCGGGCAGCAGCACGCCCACCGTGCCGGCGGCGGCCAGCGCCCGCCAGTCCTCCTCGGTCGCGCTCTCGAGATGGTCGGCCGAGCACGCACCCAGCTCGGCCGCGAGCTGTGCGCCGCCGTTGCGCGAGAGCTGGTCGGCGTGGAGCTTGATCGCGAAACCCAGCTCGCGCGCACATCCCAGCAGCCGCCGGCACTCGCCCACGTCGAAGGCCAGCTCCTCGCAGAACGCGTCCACCGCGCTCGCCAGCTCGCGGCGACGGATCTCCGGCAGCGCGCGCTCGCACAGCTCGTCGATCAGTTGCGCGCGCCGGTCGCGGTACGGCTCCGGCAGCGCGTGGAGCAGGAGCGCGGTGCGATGGACGCGCACCGGCACGCGCTGCGCGGCGCCGCGCATCAACTCGAGCAGCCGGAACTCGGCGGAGGGCGTGAGCCCGTAGCCGCTCTTGACCTCGACCGAGGTGCAGCCGCTCGCCCGCCAGCGCTCGAGGCGGTTGGCCAGCGACTTCTCCAGCGTGTCGTCGCGCTCGGCCGCGGTCGCCGCGACCGTGGAGCGGATGCCGCCGCCCTTCGAGGCGATCTCGGCATAGCTCTCGCCCCGCAGGCGCCGGTGGAACTCGCCGGCGCGGTGCCCTGCGAAAATCATGTGGGTGTGGCAGTCCACCAGCCCCGGCGTCACCAGCCGCCCGTTGGCGTTGAGCGGCCGCGCGTCCCGATGGCGGGCGGTCAGCTCGGCGGCGGAGCCCACCTCGAGCACCCGGCCGTCCTGGAACACCAGCGCGCCCTTGGGATACCGGAGGATCCGCCGGCCCTCGGCATCCGGCGTCACCACCTCGGAGGTGTTGTGCAGGATGAGATATGCGGTGCGGCCGGCCACCGGCTTGGCGGACGGGTCGCGCGAGGGCAGCAGCGTCATCGGAGGCTCCGTGGCTAGTCCGTGATCCCGGGTAGCTTCATGGCGGTGCGCCGCGCGTGCTCGATCGCCTGCGGGTAGCCCGCGTCCGCGTGTCGCATCACGCCGGTGCCGGGGTCGTTGGTGAGCACGCGCTCGAGCCGCCGGTCGGCCTCGCGGCTGCCGTCGCACACGATCACCATTCCGGCGTGGATGGAGTTGCCGATTCCCACGCCGCCGCCGTGATGCACGCTCACCCACGACGCGCCCGAGGCGGTGTTGAGCAGCGCGTTCAGGATCGGCCAGTCGGCGACGGCGTCGCTGCCGTCCCGCATGCCCTCGGTCTCGCGGTGGGGAGAGGCCACCGAGCCCG
>CAZYQK010000176.1:0-4607 GCA_964650245.1 uncultured bacterium
CGTCGAACGCGGCGTCGAACAGCGCGGCGTCGAGCGTCGCCTTGAGCCCGCTCTTGAGATCTCCCTTCATCACGCCGTAGCGCGCGGGATACTTCGCAGTTCGCCCACTTTCATCCGGATTCCCCGGGCTGGCTGTCGCTCGTCTGCTCAACGCTCGCGGTGGGTGGCGGCCGCTCTCTCCACGCGTAGCTCAACCAGCGGCACCACGGGTGCGCGGCCGTCCGCTCGGGCGCGCTGTTAGACGCTGCGTCACCGCCGACATTCTCAGCAGGGACCGCAGCGCTTCGTTCACGGCCTCTGAGTCGCGGAACGACTTGGCAACATCCGCATCCAGCACAATCACGTTCGCGCCTTCTTTCAGCAAGCGCCGATAGTGCTTGCCACGGACAGCCGTGGAGTAGTCGAACTCGTACCCGGGACGCAACCCGTCTCGCACCACCCCAGGCTCCTGCTTCATGTCGATTCCTCTCATGGCGCGTCGCCCGTCGCGCGCGGAACGTCGCCGTCCCCTCACGCAATTCCAGGATGATGCTTCGCAAGCCAGGCGACGACCAGAGATGAGAAGCGCGTGGCTTCCTTCAACAGCTCTTTGGCCTGGTCCTCCCCGATCTCATCGCCCTCGTAGCTGATGACATTCCGTCTGCGTCGGCAGAGATCGAAGTAGCGCGTCAGTTCCGCGGCCTCCTTGCCGAGCGCGACCCCGGCGGCCTCGATCGTGATCTGGTGATGTCCGACGCGGGATCTGATCCGGTGCCCCGAAGCCAGAACGACGAGGGTCGCGAGAGCCAGGACCGCGTCATAGGCGAGCCGGAATTGCCCCTCGGAGGAGAGCCCCGGGATCGCCGCGTCGGCGAGCGCGCGGTCAGCCGCCCGGCGCTGCGCGGCGATTTCCTCGCGCGCCGGCCTGTGGGCCTCGATGTGCCCGTCCTTGAGCCAATCGTTCCAAGTCACTCTGGTTTCCTACGACAAATAGCTTCTCTCTGTCCAGCACGTTACGAAGGAAATGATTCCCCGAGGCGAGTTTCTTGGCGAATTCCACCTCGCGGTAGACGCTGGGATTGACCGGGCGGCCGAGGCGGCGTTCCACCTTGCGAATCGCCGAGGCGAGTCGCTTGACGGTCGCGTTGCCGACGATCATCAGATCGACGTCGCTTTCCGACGCCTCCGTGGCACGAGCCACGGAGCCGTAGACGAAGGCCACCTCGACTACGTTCTGGAAGGGCGTCAGGGCCTCGCGCAACGCGTCGACGAGACCCGCGGTCTTGGTGAGAAGACTCCGAAGCTCGGGGAAGATCGGAGAGTCTGAATTCGCCCGATAATAGGCGCGATTCCCGTCGCGCCTGGTGAGGAGGATCTCGGCCTTGGTCAACCGGGCCAGCTCGCGCTGGAGGGTCGCGTGGTGAAGCCCGAGGTGGCGCGCCAGATCGCTCAGATACCACCAGTGCCCTGGTTTCATGAGGGTCGCGGTCAGGATTCCCTGCCTGGGGGCAGTGAAGAGCGCGTCGAGTGTGGAAGGTCTGCGCATGTCGCAGCAGTATTGCTGCAAAACGCAGCGCGGTCAACGCGAGCGCCACGCCGGGGGAGGCCGAGCCGCCCGCCGACGTTCACCCTTGCGGCACGCCCGTATTCAGCCTCCCCCCCGCCTTGCGCTCGTCCCCCGCGCGCACCGTCCAGCCGACGCGGTCGCAGTGCTCGAGCAACGGGACCGCGAACTTGCGCGACACGCCGGCGATGTCCTTGAACTCGGCGACGTTCATCGCCGGCCGCTTCGCGAAGTGGGCGGCGAGCTTCGCGCGCAGCGCTTCGAGCTGGCGCGCGGTGTATGTGAACTCCTGGCTCACGCGCACTAGCCGGCCGAGGAACGCACCGAGCGCCACGACTTCGACGGCGGCGGCGCCGAGCCTGGCCTGCCATGCGGCCGACTCGGGAACTGCGAGGCCGGCGCTTTCCAGCTCCTGCTCCACGCGCTCCAGCGCGGCGAGCGTCTCCGGCGGCGGCGACCACGGCGCGCCCGCGGGCCGCACGCGCTCGCCGCGCTGCTCGAGCGCGCCGTCGCGGAGCAGCGCGTCGAACGCCGCGTCGAACAGCGTTGTGTCCAGCGTCGCCTTGAGCCCGCTCTTCAGGTCGCCCTTCATCACGCCGTAGCGCGCGGGATACTTCGCGGCGTAGTCGCGCACCTCGCGCGCGATTCCCTCTCGCGCCTCGCTCCAGCGCGCGGATGAGAGCCACCGGCCCTCAACCGGCGCGATCGCCTCACCCGATTCGCATAGCTTCGCGAGCGCGGCGCTCGCATTCGCCTCGCTCTCACCGAGCGCCTGCGCGAGCGTGGCGGTCGCGACCGGCTTCGGCTCGGCGGCGAGCCGCTGCACCAGCCGCGCCTCGAGCGATCCGCTCTCGCGCACCGCGAGCTGCTCGAGCCCGGCGCCGTGCCGGCGGCGCTTGGCCGCGACCGGCTCGATCACCCTCCCGCCGCCAACGGTGCGCGAGGGCGAGTAGCTGCGGATCACGAAACGGTCGCCGCGTGCCGCGACCGCCGGCTTCTCGAGCCGCACCTGGGCGAGCGCGCTGGCACCCGCCTCGAGCGCGCTACCCTCCAGCAGCGCGAGCCGCCCGATGATCTCGCTCGCGCCCAGATGGAACCGCACGCGCACGTTCGTCCCCCACTCCTTCGGGTAATCGGGCAGCAGCTCGAAGCGCACGTCGAGCATGTGCGAAGGCCGGAGCGAGCCGGGCGCCGTCAGCCAGTCGCCGCGCTCGACGTCGCCGCGCTCGATGCCGTGAAGCGCCAGCGCGGTGCGCTGTCCGGCGCGCGCCTCCTCGACCGTGACGCCGTGCACCTGGACGCGACGCACGCGCACCGGCTTCGCGGCGGGCAGCAGCTCGAGCGCATCGCCGGTCCGCACCCGGCCGCGCCACAACGTGCCGGTCACCACGGTGCCGAAGCCCTCGACGGTGAAGACGCGATCCACCGGCAGCCGCGCGGGCTCGTCGAGCGGTCGGCTCGCAACCGCAGCGAGTTGACGGTCGAGCGCCGCGAGCAGCTCGGCGCTGCCGGCGCCGGTCACCGCCGAGAACTCGACCCGCGGGGCGTCCGCGAGCGCGGTGCCCGCCACCAGCGCCCGCACGTCGCGGCTCACCATCTCGACCCACGCGGGCTCCACCAGATCGCGCTTGGTGAGCACGACGATCCCGCGCGGGATGCCGAGCAGCTTAACGATCGCCAGGTGCTCGCGGGTCTGCGGCATCACGCCCTCGTCGGCCGCGATCACCAGCAGCACGAGGTCGATTCCGCCCACGCCGGCCAGCATGTTCTTGACGAAGCGCTCGTGGCCGGGCACGTCCACGATCCCGACGTGAACGCCGGCGGGCGTGACGAGCGGCGCGAAGCCGAGGTCGATCGAGATGCCGCGCTTCTTCTCTTCCGGCAGCCGGTCGGTGTCCACGCCGGTCAGGCGGCGGACCAGCGCAGTCTTGCCGTGGTCGATGTGGCCGGCAGTGCCGACCACGGCGAGGCGGGTGGCGGGGCTCGGCGTGGCGCCGGGCGTCGGGGTGACGGAGGCCATGGCCGTCAGATTACAGGAGGGCACGAACAGCGGGAGGGCAAACTGCGGCCTTGTTCCAGACCGTGCGCCGTGGAAGAATCGAGCCCATCCGAGGCGGGTCACGCACTGGAGACCGCTCCGCCGCGTGAGACCACGCTGCATGAGGCCGCATCCCGCCTCGCCCTCGGAGGCCGCCATGACGCAATCGCGCCGCGTTCCGCCCGCGCTTCTCCCGCTCCTCCTCCTCGCCACCGCCTTCAGCCCCGCACCGTCGCGGGCCGCTTCGAATGTGGTCATCAGCCAGGTCTACGGCGGTGGAGGCAACAGCGGCTCGACCTATCGCAACGACTTCATCGAGCTGTTCAATCGGAGCGGCTCGCCCGTCAGTCTCGCCGGGATGAGCGTGCAATACGCCTCCGCAGCCGGGTCCACGTGGCAGTCCACCGCGCTCAGCGGCACCATCGCTGCCGGCCAGTACTACCTGGTGCAGGAAGCGCAGGGAGCGGGCGGCTCGGTCAACCTTCCGACACCCGATGCGACCGGAACGATCGCGATGGGCGCCACCACGGGCAAGGTCGCGCTGGTGAACACCACGGCGCTGCTCAGCGGGGATTGCTTTGCGATACCCATAGACCTGGCTACGGTTCTCGATCGGGTGGGCTTCGGCGCCACCGCGTCCTGCTTCGAGGGATCGGGTCGGGCGCCGGCGCCTTCCAATACGAATGCCACCCTGCGGGCCAGTGGTGGCTGCACTGACACCGACAACAACAATGCCGACTTCGCGGCCGGCGCCCCCACGCCCCGCAATACCGCGTCGCCTTTCAATTCGTGCGGCAGCACCAGCACCAACCCCACGGGCGTGGGCGCGGCCAACCCCGGCTCGGTACCGGCCGGGAGCCCGTCGCTCCTCACCGTGACGGTCACGCCCGGGACCGGCCCTCCGAGCACCGGCCTCGCCGTGGTGGCGGATCTCTCAAGTATCGGCGGCTCGAGTAATCAGCCACTCGTGGAATCGGGATAGGGGGTAGCGGGTTCGTCCCGCTACTCCCCTCCCACACCACCGGA
>CAZYQK010000177.1:0-4583 GCA_964650245.1 uncultured bacterium
GATCGAGAAGCAGTTCGGCAAGGGCGCCATCATGAAGCTGGGCGAGGAGAGCGCGAAAATCGCGGTCGACGTGATTCCCACGGGCTCGATCGGGCTCGACCTGGCACTCGGCATCGGCGGCGTGCCGCGCGGGCGCATCGTCGAGATCTACGGCCCCGAATCCTCGGGCAAGACCACCCTCGCGCTCACCATCATCGCCAACGCGCAGAAGACGGGCGGCAACGCGGTCATGATCGACGCCGAGCACGCGCTCGACGCCGCCTACGCGCAGAAGCTGGGCGTGGACATCGCGAACCTGCACGTCGCGCAGCCCGGCACCGGCGAGGAGGCGCTCGAGATCGCCGACCACCTGGTGCGCTCGGGCGCGGTGGACGTGGTGGTGATCGACTCGGTCGCGGCGCTGGTGCCGCGCGCCGAGATCGAGGGCGAGATGGGCGACTCCCACGTCGGGCTCCAGGCCCGGCTCATGTCGCAGGCGCTGCGCAAGCTCACCGGGTCGATCTCGAAGAGCAAGACCACCGTGATCTTCATCAACCAGATCCGCATGCAGATAGGGATAATGTTTGGGAACCCGGAAACGACGGCCGGCGGGCGCGCGCTCAAGTTCTACGCCTCGGTGCGGCTCGACATCCGCCGCATCGCCACCCTCAAGGACGGCGAGACCGCGGTCGGCAACCGGACGCGGGTCAAGGTGGTGAAGAACAAGGTCGCGGCGCCCTTCCGCGAGGCCGAGTTCGACATCCTCTACAACGAGGGCATCTCGCGCGAGGGCGAGTTGCTCGACATCGCGATCGAGAAGAACATCGTGCAGAAGAGCGGCACCTGGCTCTCGTTCGGCGAGGAGCGCCTCGGACAGGGCCGCGAGAACGCGCGCCAGCTGCTGAAGGAACACCCTGACGTGCGCGCGGCACTCGAAGCGAAGGTGCTGCCGGCGCTGGGCTTGAAGCCGGGCGCGGTGGCGGGCACGGTGCCGGGGTCGAGCCCCGCGGCGTCGGCCGCGGCGCCGAAGCCGAGTGCGCCGGGGGCGGCCCCCGCGCGTCCCGCCCCCGCGATGGTGGCCAGCCCCGAGCGCAAGCGGTAGGGGAGCTGGACGCGAGTGTCGCGTCCAGCTGACGGAGTGGGCTGAAGTGACGTTTGGTCGGGGGCGGGCTTCGATCATTCCAGAAGCGCGTGCGGCCGATCCCGAGGCCGCGCGCGAGGCGGCGCTCCGGCTGCTCGAGCGCACGCGCCGCACCCGCTCCGATCTCGCCCGCCGGCTGCGCGACAAGGGCTACGCGCCCGCGACCGTCGCCCAGGTGCTCGAGCGGCTGGCCGCGGTCGGCCTCGTGGACGACGTCGAGTTCGCGCGGGCGTTCCTGGCCGGGCGCTGGGGACGGCGCGCCGCGGGTTGGCGCCGCCTCGAGCAGGAGCTGCGCAAGCGGGGCGTGAACCTCGAGGACATCGCGGCGGCGCGCGCACGCCTGGAAGAGCGCGAGGGCGAGGTGGACGAGGTGGCGGGCGCCCGCAAGGCCATCGCCCAGGCGGCGCGGCGCTACGCGCGCCTCGAGCCGCGGGTGCGCCGCCAGCGGCTCTACGCGCTGCTCGTGCGCCGCGGCTTCGACGGCGACGTGATCGAGGCCGCGCTCGCGAAGGACCCGGCGGAAGACTAGCGAACCGGCGGTCGGCGCGCGGTCGGGAACCCGCCTGCACGTCGCGCCCGAATTCGTTATCTTCCGCCTCCTCATGAGCCCGACCCCCGCGTCCTCAGCGACCCGCACCGCCGCCGAGCTGCGCCGCGCGTTCCTCGACTTCTTCAAGCAGCGCGACCACGTCGAGGTGCCGTCGGCGCCGCTCGTTCCCAACGACCCGACGCTGCTCTTCACCACCGCGGGGATGGTGCAGTTCAAGCCCTACTACACCGCGGCCGGCGACGTGCCCTACACACGCGCGGTCTCGGTGCAGAAATGCCTGCGGCTCACCGACCTCGACGACGTGGGCCTCACGCCGCGCCACGTCACCTTCTTCGAGATGCTCGGCAACTTCTCGTTCGGCCCGCGCGGGCGCGGCGCCTACTTCAAGGAGGAGGCGATCCGCTTCGCGTGGGAGTTCGTGACCGGGGTGCTGGGCCTGCCGAAGCAACGGCTCTACGCCTCGATCTTCGCGGGCGAGGACAAGCTGCCGCGCGACGACGAGGCGGCGGCGCTGTGGAAGAAGGTGGGGCTCCCCGCTGAGCACATCGTGGCGCTGGGGCGCGCCGACAACTTCTGGGGCCCGGCGGGCGGACAGGGCGCGTGCGGCCCGTGCAGCGAGATTTACTTCGACCTGGGCGAAACGCGCCCCGACTATCTGCCCGAGGGCGCGTTGTGGGGCGAGCGACCCGGCGATCCCGGCAACCGTTACATGGAGTTCTGGAATCTGGTGTTCCCGCAGTTCGACGCCCAGCCCGACGGGAGCCTGAAGCCGCTCGCGCGCCCCGGGATCGACACCGGGATGGGGATCGAGCGCCTCGCGCTCATCGTGCAGGGCAGGAGCACGATCTTCGACACCGACGCCTTCGCGCCACTGGTGGACTGCGTGCTCGACCGCGCGCGGCCGCCCGCGGCGCGGAAGGCGGCCGCGCTGCGTGACGCGCGCATCGTCGCCGACCACGTGCGCGCGCTGGCCTTTGCCATCGCCGAGGGGGCGCTCCCCGCCAACGAGGGCGCGGGGTACGTGCTGCGCCGGCTGCTGCGGCGCGCGGTGACACGCGGGCGCTCGAAGCGCGGGCTCGCGCTCCACCAGGCGTTCCTGGCCGACGTTGCGGCGCGCGCCATCGAGCTGTTCGGCGGCCACTACCGCGAGCTGGCCGAACGCCGCGACACCGTGCTGTTCGTGATCGAGCAGGAGGAGGCCGGGTTCGTGCAGACCTTCGAGGCCGGGCTCGCGCGGCTCGAGAGGCTGCTCGAGGGTTCGCCCGCGGTCGGCGGCCAGGAGGCGTTCGCGCTGCACGACACCTACGGTTTCCCGATCGAGCTCACCGAGGAGATCGCGCGCGCGGCCGGCGGCTCGGTCGATCGCGCCGGCTTCGAGCGGGCGATGGAGGAGCAGCGCGCCCGCGCCCGCGCGGCGAGCCAGTTCGCGCAGGGCGGGGCCGGCGCGAGCGTGCCGTGGATCATCGAAAGCGCCGGTTCGGACTCGGAGTTCCTGGGCTATGGCGCGCTGGCCGGGGAGGCGCTCGGGCTACGGCGCTGGCGCGAGCTGAAAGGCGAGCTCGAGCTGGTGCTCGACCGCACGCCGTGCTACGCGGAATCGGGCGGGCAGGTCGCCGACCGCGGGACGATCGAGGGCGGGGGTGCTAGCGCCGCGCTCAGCCACGTCTACCGCGAGGGCGACGCGATCGTCCACCGCGTGAAGCTCGTGAGCGGCGCGCGCGACGCGCTGCTCACGGCGGGCCGCGCGGGGAGGCTCAGGGCGAGCGTAGAGTCCGCGCATCGCGCGCCCACCATGCGCCACCACACCGCGACCCACCTGCTTCACGCCGTCCTGCGCGGCGTGCTGGGCTCGCACGCGCGGCAGGCCGGCTCGCTGGTCGCACCTGACCGGCTCCGCTTCGACTACCACCACTTCGAGGCCCCGTCGCGCGAGCAGTTGCTGGCGATCGAGCGCACGGTGAACGAGTGGGTGCTGCGCAATGCGGAAGTGAGCTCGGAGCTGATGCCGATCGAGCGCGCAAAGCAGATGGGGGCGATGGCGCTGTTCGGCGAGAAGTACGGCGCGGAGGTGCGCCTGGTCACGGTGCCCGGGTTCGACGACGAGGCCATCCCGACCAGCCGCGAGCTGTGCGGCGGCACGCACGTCTCCCGCACCGGGGACATCGGCGCGTTCGTCATCGTCTCGGACGCCGCGATCGCGAGCGGCGTGCGCCGCATCGAGGCGCTCTGCGGACACGAGGCGATGCGCTACCTTCGCGAGCAGGGCGACACGCTGGCCCGGGCGGCGCAGGCGCTCCAATCGAGCCCGGTGGCGGTGCCCGAGCAGATCGAGAAGCTCAAGGGTGAGAACGCGGCCCTGCGGAAGGCTCGCAGCGAGCGCGAGCGCGGCGGGCTCGAGGCCGAGGTGGAGAAGCTCGCGAACGAGGCGGTGAAGGCGAGAGCAGGGCGCTGGGTGGTGGCCGAAGTGCGGTCGGAGGCCGACACCAACGCCGTGCGCGACGCCGCGGACAAGTTGCGCGGCGTCCTCGGCCGCGGCGCCGCTCTGCTCGCGCTCGCGGGCGGCGGCAAGCTGACGTTTCTCGCCGCGGTGACCGACGACCTGGTGGCGGAGAAGAAGCTGCGCGCCGACGATCTGGTGCGCGCGGTGGCGAAGGTCGCGGGCGGCTCGGGCGGCGGCAAGCCGCATCTGGCGCTCGCGGGCGGCAAGGATGCGAGCAAGCTCGAGGCGGCGCTCGACGAAGCGCGGCGCCTGCTCTCGGAGGCGCTCGCATGAAAGCCCTCGTCCTCGCCGGCGGCCGCGGGACGCGGCTCAGGCCCATCACGCACACCTACGCCAAGCAGCTGGTGCCGGTGGCCAACAAGCCGGTGCTGTTCTACGGCCTCGAGGCGATCTGCGCGGCCGGGATCCACGAC
>CAZYQK010000178.1:0-4556 GCA_964650245.1 uncultured bacterium
ATCGGCGGCGACACCGGACGTCCCGTGGTGCTGGCCCAGCCCGACAGCGATTACGCGCGCACGCTGCGCCAGATCGCGGGACGGCTGGCGCAGCGCGTCTCGATCCAGACTCACGCGGCCTCGGCCGTGAGCCCGGCGTGAGGGCGGCCATGCGCGAGATCTACGCTGACCACGCTGGCACCACGGCGCCAGCGCCCGAGGTGATCGAGGCGACGCGGCCGTATCTGGACGCGCGCTTCGGCAATGCGTCGTCGGTGCACCGGCGGGGCGAGGCGGCGCGCGAGGCGATCGAGGCGGCGCGCGAGCGGGTCGCGGAGTTGATCGGCGCGCTGCCCGAGGAGATCGTCTTCACCGCGACCGGCTCGGAGGCGAACAACCTCGCGTTGAAGGGCGCGCTGCTCGCGGCGGAGCACGCGGCGAATGCGGGCGCGGCGCGGAAGCGGCTGGTGGTGTCCGCGATCGAGCACCCGTCGGTGCTCGAGACCGCGCGCCACCTCGAAACGCGCGGCGTGTCGCTCACCGTGGTGCCGGTCGGCGCGGACGGCGTGCTCGATCCGGCGCGGTTGCAGTCGGCGCTCGGACCCGACGTGGCGCTGGTCTCGGTGATGTGGGTCAACAACGAGATCGGCACCATTCAGCCGATCGCCGAGCTGGCGAAGCGAGCGCACGCGGCCGGGGCGAAGTTCCATTGCGACGCGGTGCAGGCGGCGGGCAAGATCCCGGTGGACGTGGGGGCAGCGGGCGTGGATCTCATGAGCCTCGCGGGGCACAAGTTCCACGGGCCGCCCGGCGCCGCGGCGCTCTACGTCAAGCGCCGCACGCGGCTGGTGCCGCTGGTGCACGGCGGCCATCAGGAGCGCTCGCGCCGCGCCGGCACCGAGAATCTCGCGGCGATCGTCGGGCTCGGCGCCGCGGCGGAGCGCGCGCAGGCGTGGCTCGCTTCAGGCGATCCGGCACGGGTGGCGACGCTCGGCGAGCGCCTGCGGCTGGGGCTCGAGCGTGCGGTCGCCGGCACGGTGCTCAACGGCGATCCCGAGCGGCGGCTGCGCTCGATCGTGAACCTGCGCTTCGCGGGGGTGGACGGCGAGGCGGCGCTGCACGAGCTGGATCGCAGCTGCATCACGGTCTCGACCGGCTCGGCGTGCAGTGCCGCGAGCCCGGGCCCGTCGCACGTGCTGATGGCGCTGGGTCTCAGGCCCGAGGACGCGCACGCCAGCGTGCGTTTCTCGCTGGGCGAGGGCAACACCGACGAGGACGTGGAACGCATCCTGGCGGCGACGCCGCCGATCATCGAGCGCCTGCGGTCGCTCGCGGGCGCGGGTCATGCGCGATAATCCGGGACGCCCGATTCGAGCCCGCGCCTTGAGCGCGGCCAAGAGAGGAGAGCTGCGGTGAACCTTCAGGAACAGTTCCGCCTCAAGGTGGGCCTGGCCGAGATGCTCAAAGGCGGCGTGATCATGGACGTGATGACCCCCGACCACGCGCGCATCGCGGAGGAGTCGGGGGCGGCCGCGGTGATGGCGCTCGAGCGCATCCCGGCGCGCATCCGCCGCGAGGGTGGCGTGGCGCGCATGTCGGATCCGCGGCTCATCAAGGAGATCGAGGCGGCGGTCTCGATCCCGGTGATGGCGAAATGCCGCATCGGGCACTTCGTCGAGGCGCAGATCCTCGAGTCGCTGGGGGTGGACTTCATCGACGAGAGCGAGGTGCTGACCCCCGCCGACGAGGCGCACCACATAGATAAGCACCCGTTCAAGGTGCCGTTCGTGTGCGGCTGCCGCGACCTGGGCGAGGCGCTGCGGCGGATCGGCGAAGGGGCGGCGATGATCCGCACCAAGGGCGAGGCCGGCACTGGCAACGTGGTCGAGGCGGTGCGGCACATGCGCGCGGTGGTGAGTGAGATCGCGCGGCTCGCCACGCTCAAGGACGAGGAGCTGATGAACGCGGCGAAGGAGCTGGGCGCCCCATACGAGCTGGTGAAGCAGGTGGCGCGCACCGGCAAGCTCCCGGTGCCGAATTTCGCGGCGGGCGGGATGGCGACCCCGGCGGACGCCGCACTCCTGATGCAGCTCGGCGCGGAGGCGGTGTTCGTGGGCTCTGGCATCTTCGAGGTGGGGCAGGATTCCAAGCCCGACGACCAGCGCAAGGAGCAGCTCCGGATGGCGGAGGCGATCGTCAAGGCGGTCACGCATTTCCGCGAGCCCGCGATCCTGGCCGAGGTCAGCGAGGGGTTGCCGAAGGCGATGAAGGGTCTCTCGCTCGAGGGGCTCCCCGCCGACCAGCAGCTCGCGAGGCGCGGCTGGTGAGCGCGTGAGCCCCGCCCGCGTCGGCGTCTTGAGCCTGCAGGGCGACTTCGCCTGCCATCGCGCGGCGCTCGAAGCGCTCGGCGTCGAGGCGGTGCGCGTCACGCTGCCGCGCGACCTCGACGGGCTCGCGGCGCTGCTGATGCCGGGCGGGGAGTCCACCACCATGCTGCGGCTGATGGGTGTCAACCGCCTGCGCGAGCCGCTCGAGGCGTTCGCGCGCGCGAAGCCGGTGATGGGCACCTGCGCCGGCGTCATCCTGCTCGGCGTGGAGGCCGGAGACTTGCCCGCGCCGCCGCTCGGCGTGCTCGACGTGGGTGTCGAGCGCAACGCGTACGGCCGCCAGATCGACTCGTTCAGCGAAACGGTCGAGGTGCCGGCGGTGGGCGGGGCGTTCCCGGGCGTGTTCATCCGCGCGCCGCGCATCGTGCGGATCGGTTCCGAGGTCGAAGTAATCGCGCGGCGGCGCGGGCCCGCAGGCGAGCCGGGGGAGCCGGTCGGCGTGCGCAGCGGGCGTGCGGTCGGGCTCTGCTTTCATCCCGAGCTGACCGCCGACCTGCGGCTTCACCGCTGGTTCCTGAATACCGTCGCCGGGCTCGAGCTGCCCGCCGTGCCGGACGCGCGCGCGGACGCGGGCGCGGACGCGCCCGCCGTGCAGCCGGAAGGCAGGGCCGCGTGACCGCGGGCAATCCTGACCGCAAGGCCTTCCACGAATTCGTGGCGAAGCACCGCCGCTTCCTGCTCACCACCCACATCAATCCCGACGGCGACGGCCTGGGCAGCGAGGCCGCGCTGGCGCTGTGGCTGCGGCAGCGCGGATGCGAAGTCCGCGTGCTCAACGACTCTGTGGTGCCCACGCACTACCTGTTCCTCGCGCGCAGCCAGACCCTGGAGGTGTTCGAGCCCGAGCTCGCCGAGCAGCGCTTCACCGAGGCCGACGCGCTGATCGTGCTCGACACCAGCAACCGGCAGCGCATCGGACGGCTCGCGCCGCTGCTCGACCGCCACCTGGTCCCGATCGCGATCGTGGACCACCACGTCTCGCATGCACGCGGCTTCGGACAGGTGAACGTGATCGAGCCCGAGGCCTCCTCGACCGGCGAGATCGTGTTCGACCTGATCCGCGAGGCGGGCGGCGAGATCACACCCGAGATCGCAGAGGCGCTGTACGTGGCG
This sequence comes from uncultured bacterium, assembly GCA_964650245.1. Taxonomy (GTDB): domain Bacteria; phylum Eisenbacteria; class RBG-16-71-46; order RBG-16-71-46; family RBG-16-71-46; genus WS-2. Next base: position 3,480 of record CAZYQK010000178.1, read on the forward strand.
CTCATGACCGACACCGGCTCGTTCCGCTACTCCAACACCGACAGCCACGCCCATCGCATGGCGGCCGACCTGCTCGCGCACGGGCTCGATCCGCAGCGCATCCACTCCCAGGTCCACTCGCACGCCTCTGCGGGGCGCCTGCGCTTCTTCGGCGAGGTGCTGGCCGGGCTCGAGCTGATCGAGGACGGAAAGCTGGCGGTGCTCGAGGCCGCGCCCGAGCAGTTCCAGCGCCACGGCCTCGTGGGCTCGGACACCGAAGGGCTGGTGGACATGCCGCGCTCGATCGCCGGGCTCGAGGTGGTGGCGCTGCTCTCGGAGCTGGAGCCGGGCAAGGTCAAGGTCTCGCTGCGCTCGACCGGCCGGGTGTCGATCGACCAGGTGTGCTCGCGGCTCGGGGGCGGAGGCCACGCCCACGCCGCCGGCGTGCTGCTGCGCGGGACGCGGGCCGAGGCGCGCGCCCGCGTGTTGCCCGAGCTCACGCGGCTGATCGCGGCGCTCGACCCGGTCGCTCCCGCGAGGCCGGCGTGAGCGCGGCGTCCGTGGCGACCGCGGTGGCCCCGGCGCTTGCGCTCGAGGCACGCGCGCTCGCGCACCGTTACGGCCGGCGGCGCGGGCTCGATCCGGTGAGCTTCGCACTGGAGGCTCCCGGCGTGGTGGCTGTGACCGGGGCGAACGGCTCGGGCAAGAGCACGCTGCTGCGCATCGTGGCCGGGCTGTTGCGAGCGAGCGCTGGGGATTCGACGCTGATGCTCGGCGGCCGCGCGGTGGCGCCCGCCGAGCGCCGGCGCTGCGTGGGCTTCGCATCGCCCGAGCTCGAGTTCTACGACGAGATGAGCGCTCAGGAAAACCTCGCGTTCGCGGCCGAGGCGCGCGGGCTCGTGGGCCCTCGGGCCGCGGTATCGGAAGCGCTCGAGCGGGTCGGGCTCTCGAGCCGCGCCCGCGACCGCGTGACGGAGCTTTCGTCCGGCATGAAGCAGCGGCTGCGCCTCGCGTTCGCGCTGCTCCACCGGCCGGCGCTGCTGCTGCTCGACGAGCCGGGCAGCCATCTCGACGACGAAGGGCGGGCGGTGGTGGCGC
>CAZYQK010000179.1:0-4481 GCA_964650245.1 uncultured bacterium
ACAATCCGTGGGCGAGAATCGTCCTGTGATTACGGAATTGTGAGAGGAGCCCCTTAAGTCCCACGTCACCGGAGAACTCTCAACAGCCGTGGCACGAATCGCCACTCTTCAAGATGAGCGCGAGGCTGCTGTGCTTGCTAAAGCATCGCAGCATGCGGACGCGGCCGTGACCACCCTCAAGAACGAGGCTCACACCGCCCTGGCTGCGCTGAATTATCGTGTATCCCGTCTCACTATTTCCCAGTGTTTGACTGATGCCGAGCAGTGGAAGCTGAAGAATGTCCACCTGAACTCCCTTCGCGCCCTCACAGAGGTCATTCGTGTCGCATCATCTATCAACGCAATGTTCGAAGTGTCCGCTGCGCTCGACGCCATGAAGGAAACGCTTCGTTTGATTGAGGCAGGGCCCCCGTCTCTAGCGCCCGATGCCATTGCGTTGACCGATATCGATACGACATTGAAGGCGCTCGGTCCTGAGTACGAACTTGCCATCAACGGCGTGCGCGAAGCGCTGACTAATACCCTTCGCAATCTGGAGCGTGCGAGATCAAAAGGTTAGTCCCCTTCGGCTACGGATTGGCTACGGCCTCAGCGTCCTCTCACGTCTCACGCGGTCCACCGTCGTCCATGGACAGCAAGAGCCCCAACGAGTCGCAACCCGTTGGGGCTCTTGCTAACTCCATCACGCGACGACTGCTAGTTCGCTCGGTCGATAATTGTCTTGTTTTTTGCCCCGACCCGCTTAGGAAACCGCTGCTCTATCCATCTGAGCTACGGGGCCACCGTTACGACGATCTTTCCACGAGCATGTCCCTCCGCGAGACGGCGGAACGCTTCGGATGCCTCGCTCAAACGATGGCGGCTGTCGATGACCGGCGTCACCTTCCGCGACTCGAGGAGTCCGCCCATGGTGACTAAGTCCCCTTGCTTCAGCCGCGTCACGAAGAAGACCATCCTCTGACTCACGAACCGTGAGATCAGTGCCCCGGTCAACAGACGACCCAACCGGCGGCCGGCCTCGCGGCCGTCGCTTCCTCCGATACCCGCCACGACGAGTATTCCCCGGGAACTGAGCACGCGGCGGCATGCGGAGAACGAATGGTTCGCCACCATGTCGAAGATCAGGTCGTAGCGTAGTCCGCTCCGCGTGAAGTCCGCGCGGCTGTGATCGATCACCCGGTCAGCACCGATGGAACGGACCATCTCCAGGTTCCTGGTGCTGCAGACGCCGGTCACGTCGGCGCCGAACGACTTGGCGATCTGCACCGCGAATGATCCCACGCCTCCGGCCGCACCGTTGATCAGGACCCGCTGCCCCGGCTGGATCCGCCCGTGGTCGCGGAGGCCCTGCAGGGCGGTGAGCCCTGCGACGGGAACGGCGGCCGCCTCCTCGAACGAGACGCTCGCGGGCTTCGCGGCCAGGGACAATTCTGAGGCACACGCAAACTCGGCCAGGGATCCGCGGCATACCCCAAAGACGTCGTCGCCGGGTTTGAACTGGGTCACGCTCCGGCCCACTGACCCGACTCGTCCGGCTACGTCGCGACCGGGTCGGGTCACCTTGGGCTTGCGCAGGCCAAGGAACATTCGAGCGATCGGAGGCCGGCCCTTCATGAGATGCCAATCGAGAGCGTTCAATGAAACCGCACGAATCTGGATCAGGATCTCGCCGTCCCCTGGAGTCGGCTTGTCGACGTCCTCGAACCGAAGAGCCTCGGGAGCGCCGTAACGGTGACAGACGATGGCCTTCATGATCGTTCCCGGCCAGCAATCCCCGGGGTCACTCGACGATCCGCACGCGCGAACTCCAGGTCGAGGTCCCTCCACCGGCCACGAGCATCAACTTCACACCGCATCGAGTCCCACCCTGTGCAGCAAGGTCGGATAGCGGGGATCCCGGCGAATCGGATCGAGGCGTGGGTGGGCGCGCAGCAGGATGAGCCCCGTCGCTCCCTCCTCGACCGCGAGATCGAGCCAGCGGAACGCTTCGTCCACGTCGCCGAGGCTCGCGTGCAGCGCGCCGATCCCCCACGCGGAGACGACGCGGTTCGCGCGCGCCCCGATCAGTTCCCGGAGGATGCTCCGCGCTGCGGCCTGGTTCCCGCTGCTGGCCTCGAGATGGGCGAGGCCGAACGACGGCCCGGCGACGCCCCCGCTCAGCCGCCGGCCCTCCTCGTACTCGCGGCGAGCCTCGTCGAACTGACCGAGCGCTTCGAGCGAGCGGGCGAGGTCGGTGTGCGCGCCGTCGAATCGTGGATCGAGCTCGGCTGCCTTTCGGTAGTAGACCAGCGAGCGCTCGTATTCGCGGGCGTAGTAGTACGAGTCCCCGACGCAGGTGTGGATGATCATGGACAGGGGGTCGAGGCTGAGCGCCTTCAGCATCGCCTCCTGCGCCTCGCGATGACGCTCACAGCAGTTGTAGAGCCGCCCGAGGTCGGTGTACGTCCCGGTCAATCCGGGATTCAGCTCGATCGCGTGCTGGTAGTAGCGGATCGCCCCCGGCAGGTCACGGCGCTGCGCGGCGACCTCGCCGAGCGCGGAGTGGGCTTCGGCCAGGGACTCGTCCAGCTCGAGCGCTCGGGTCGCCGCGGCCCGTGCCTGCTCGCCGGCCTCCGCCGGCGGAGCCATGCCTCGGCCCGCGCGAACGACGTGGCAGTGCGCGATCCCCGCCCACGCGGGCGCGTAGTTCGGGTCGAGATCCAGCGCGCGCTGATAGTGCCGAAGGCTCAGCTCGATGGCCTGGGGTGAGGAGGCCGTGACGGTATGCCGGCCCTTCAAGTACTCGACGTGCGCCTCGGGGTTCACGGGTCGGCGCTTCGCGAGGTGCGTCACCTCGCGCGGCGTCACCTGCACCGCGATCGCCTTCGCCACGGTTTCTGCGATCCGGCTTTGGAGATCCAGCACGTCCTCGATCCCGCCGTCGTAGCGGTCGGCCCACAGCATCTCGTCCGTCCTCGCGGAGACGAGTTGCACCGTGACGCGCACGCGCTTGCCGACGAGTAGCGCCGAGCCCTCGAGAATCGCGTCCACGCTCAACTCGCGCGCGATCTCCGGCAGGGCCCTCGCGACGCCCTTGTACTTCATCGCCGACGTGCGCGAGATGACCCGCAGCGCCTTCAGGCGCGCGAGTTCCGAGATCAGTGCCTCGGTCATACCGTCGGCGAAGTACTCTTGCGCGGGGTCGTGCGAAACATTCTCGAGCGGAAGTACCGCCAGCGAACGGATGGCGGCCCACTCGGCCGGCCGGGTGGGCGTGCCGCTCTCGCCGGTCTGCTTCAGTTGGCGAAGCTCGTTGCACACGTCGAGCGCCGTCTGGAAGCGCGCGCGCGGCTCCTTCTCGAGGCAGCGTCCGACGATGCGGTCGAGGTCGGGCGGGAGATCGGCCCGGAGGTTCGCGAGCGTCTCGGGGGTGTCGCGAAGGATGGAGGAACTCACGTCTGCCGGCGTCACCCCGGTGAAGGGCCTTCTCCCGGCGGTGAGCTCATAGAGCATGATCCCCAGGGCGAACAGGTCCGTCCGCGCATCAACCGCGTCGCCGCGGACCTGCTCCGGCGCCATGTAAGGCACCGTGCCCACCACCTGCCCGGGCATCGAGAGCGGCGTCGCCATCGTCGCCGCCTGCGTCGCGTCCAGCCCCGGCTCCGACGACGCGAGCTTCGCGAGGCCGAAGTCCAGCACCTTCAACCGTCCCTCGCGCGTGACCATGACGTTCGCCGGCTTCAGGTCGCGGTGCACCACGCCGCGCTCGTGCGCCGCCACCAGAGCATCCGAGAGCGCGATCCCGAGGTCCAGAACGCGCGAAAACGGCAGCCCGCCGGGGCTCACCAGCCGGTCGAGGCTCTGGCCTTCGACCAGCTCCATCGTCAGGAAGCGAATGCCGTTGGCCTCTTCCACCGAATGGAGCACCACGATGTTCGGATGGTTGAGCCCCGCGACCGTCCGTGCCTCGCGCTCGAACCGGGCCAGGCGATCGGCATCGCGCGCGAACGCCTCGGGCAGCACCTTGAGTGCCACCTCACGCCCCAGCCGCGTGTCCTTCGCGCGATACACCTCGCCCATGCCGCCCGCGCCGAGCGACGCGACGATCTCGTAGGTGCCCAGGCGGGTGCCGGGGGTCAGTGGCATCGGGGCAATCTACCGCGGGGACCATTGGTTGGCGAGTGTCCGGGGCGGCGCTTTCGGCACGAGGCGCGTGCGCTCGCAGCGCTCGATCACCCCTACATCGGCACGGTCCACGGGTTCGAGGAATTCGAAGGACGGCAAGATCTGTTTGAGCTTCGGGACCTCTCTGCTACGATTTTGAGGCCTTGAAGCGGAGAGGCAGAGGACCGTGCGGCTTCGGAACCCACCCCGCTCTCGTCGGGGGCCGCACCACTCGTGACCGGCCGCGGTCAGCATCCAAGAAAACCACTACGTTGCAGGGACTTAGCCTGCTTTATTCACGAACGTCACGACGCTCGCGCGAGCGGCGGTCCCAACGG
>CAZYQK010000180.1:0-303 GCA_964650245.1 uncultured bacterium
GGCGTCGACCAGCTGATCTATGCGCCCTTGACGCTCACGCTCGACCAGAAGTACCCCCCGCGCACGCGCGTCAAGGGCAAGGTCAGGAACCTCACCAACTTCGGCGCCTTCGTGGAGCTGGAGGAGGGCATCGACGGCCTGGTGCACGTGAGCGACATGTCCTGGACCAAGCGTGTCGCGCATCCCAGCGAGGTGCTCAAGAAGGGAGACACCGTCGAAGTCGTGATCCTCTCGATCGACAAGGAGCACCGCCGCATCAGCCTCGGCCTCAAGCAGGTGAGCGAGGACCCGTGGCCGCAGCTC
>CAZYQK010000180.1:313-4423 GCA_964650245.1 uncultured bacterium
TGTCCGGAGCGATCAACCGGCTCTTCGACCGTGGGGCGATCGTGGACCTCGGAAGCGGCATCGAGGGCTTCGTGCCGATTTCGCAGATCGGAATCGACGACCTCAAGCGGCCGAACGATGCCTTCGAGGTGGGCGAGTCGCTGACCATGAAGGTGACGCGGGTCGACGTGCCGAACCACCGCCTCATCCTGAGCGTCAAGGCCTGGCTGGCGGAGCAGGATGACATCGCGCTGGCCGAGTGGACCTCGAAGCGCAACCAGGTGCGGGCGCGGATCGCCGCCAATCCGCCGGAGGAAGTCCCGGTGGAAGTGAAGATCGGCCGCCCAAAGGGCGAACCCGGAGACGACGAATAGCGCGGCGCCGGTTCCGCGATCTCGACCGGTGCGACCGGGTGGAGCCCCGCTCCACCCGGTTCGCGTTTTCCCCGCGCGCTCCGTATCCTGCGGTCGCCATGCGCCAGGCTGCCGGGCCGCTCCTGCTCGCGGTGTTCGCGTCCACGTCCACGCCCACCGGCACGGCCACTCTCGCCGCCGTGCTCGCGTCCCATCCCGCAGACAGCCTGGTGGCCCCGCTCCGCCGCTTCGAGCTCGAGCACCTCCGGGCGAGCGAGGGTGCGGATGCGGCGCTCGTTCTGGGCCAGCTGCACTTCGCGCGTGGCGAGTACCGCCAGGCCTGTGACGCCTACACCCGGGCGGCGGCCCGCCTCGACCCGGCGCGCAAACCCGAGGCGCGATACTGGGCCGGACTCTGCTGGCTCGCCATCAAGGACGCGGCCCAGGCGCGGGCCGCGCTCGAAGAGGTGGCGCAGTCGAGTGCCCGGTTGCGCCCCCGCGCGCTGCTGGGGCTGGCGCAGGCCTGGGAGCTTGCCGACCGCCCGGATCGCGCGCTTGAGACGCTGGAGCGGCTGCTCGCGCAAGACCCCGGCGAGTCGGGGCCCGCCGCGCTCGAGCGGGTCATCGCCCTGGCCGCGCGACTCGAGCGCCCGGATCTCGGGCGGCGCGCCGGCGAGCGGTTGCGGCGCGACTACCCGAAGAGCATCGAAGCCGCCCGCCTGACGCTGCCTGCCGCAGGCGTGCCGGCGTCCGGCGCCGCCGGTGCCGTCGCGGTCCAGATCGGGGCCTTCGCCGACCCTGCGCGTGCCCGCCTGCTCGCCGATGCCGCGCGCCGTGCCGGCTTCACCTCGGTGCAGGTCGTCTCCCGCGGCGAGGGGCCGCAACGCGCACACGTGGTGCGTCTCGGAACCTGGGGTTCGACCGCGGAGGCGCGGCGCGCGGGCGAGCGCGCCGCTTCTGCGCTCGGCGTCAGCTATCAACTGGTGCGGTCCCCGTAGCCGCGCCGCGCTTCGGCGGTTGGCTTCGGGCGCACGAGGCCGTATCTTCGGCGGCCCATGACGATGCTCCCGGCCCCGGCAGTCACCCCCCACCCCCGTCGCGTATGACGCTCGCCCGCGGCGCGGCTGCCGCGCCCGCCGCCGCCGCCCAGACTCCGGTCATGGAGCAGTACGCGCGGGTGAAGGGCGAGCACCCGGACGCGTTCCTGTTCTACCGCCTCGGCGATTTCTACGAGATGTTCTTCGAGGATGCGGTGCGCGGAGCCGCGCTGCTCGGGCTCACGCTGACCTCCCGGAACAAGCATGATCCCACCCCCATCCCGATGTGCGGCGTGCCGTGGCATCAGCGCGACGCGTACGTAGCGCGGCTCCTCAAGCTGGGGCACAAGGTCGCGATCTGCGACCAACTCGAGGATGCCGCCTCGGCGAAGGGGCTGGTCCAGCGTGGCGTGACCGAGATCCTGACGCCCGGCTCTGTCACCTCCGACCAGTTCTTGGAGCCGCAGGCCAACAACTTCCTGGCCGCGCTCTGGCCCGCGGCCGACGTGCTCGGCATCTGTCTCGCCGACGCCTCGACCGGCGAAGTGAGGCTGGCCGAGCCCGCGTGGGATGAGGCACCGGGGTTGCTTTCGCGCGCGCGCGTGGCGGAGTGGGTGACACCGATCGGCGCAGAGCTCGATCCCGCCCTGGCGGCGCGAATGGAGACCGCGATGCGGGGGCTTCCCGGCGCCCGGAGCCCGTTGCCGGCGGCGCGATTTCTCGATGCGGCGCGGCCGCGCGAGCGCTGGCGCGAGGAGATCGAGCGCTTCGAAGATCTGCCCGCGGCGCTCGCGGCAGGCTCGGCGGCGCTCGACTACCTCGACCGCATGCAGGGAGGCGCAGCGCTCCAGCTCACGCGGGTCGAGCGCTGGAGCGAGGAGCTGACGCTGCGCTACGACGCGGCGACGGCGCGCCACCTCGAGCTGTTCCAGCACCAGCCCGGGGGAGAGATCGCGCACACGCTGTGGCACCATCTCGACCACACCGTGACCGCGCTGGGGAGCCGCCGCCTGCGCGCGTGGCTCGAGCGCCCGCTCCTGGGGCTGGAGCCGCTCGCCCGCCGGCACGACGCCGTCGAAGGCTGGCTCGCGGCAGGCGAGGCCCGCGCGGCGTTCCGAGAGCGATTGCGCGGCTTCCCGGACCTGGAGCGCCTCGCGGCGCGCGTCGCCTGCGCGAAGGCCACGCCGCGCGACCTGGGCGCGCTGCGCGACGCGCTGCGCCGGCTCCCGGAGCTGGCCCTGGCACTCGCCGGGATTGCGGAGGGGAGGGCGGAGGATCCGCGCGCCGCGCTCACGCCGAGCCCCGAGCTCGAGCGGCTGCTCGCCCGTGCGCTCACCGACGACCCGCCGCCGCTCACGCGCGAGGGCGGCGTGATCCGGCCGGGGTACGATGCGCACCGCGACCAGCTCGACGAGCTCGCGCATTCCGGCAAGCGCTGGATCGCCGAGCTCGAGGCCGGGGAGCGCGTGCGCACCGGTATCACGAGCCTCAAGGTGGGCTTCAATCGCGTCTTCGGCTACTACCTCGAAGTGACGCGGGCGCACCTCGACAAGGTTCCGTCCGACTACGAGCGTCGGCAGACCCTGACCGGCGCCGAGCGCTTCGTGACACCCGCCCTGAAGGCGCGCGAGGGCGAGGTGCTGGCCGCGGAGGAAAAGCTCAAGGCCCGCGAGCACGAGTTGTTCGTCGAGCTGCGCGCGCAGGTTGGCAGCTTCGTTCCAGGACTCCAGCGGACCGCCGGGACGCTCGGCGTGCTGGACGCGGAGAGCGCGCTGGCAGAGGCCGCGGGGCGGTTCCAGTGGGTCCGTCCCGCGTTGCACGAAGGCGATCGGCTGGCGCTGGAGGCTGCCCGCCACCCGGTGGTCGAGCGGCTCCTCAAGCGCGGCGAGTTCGTGCCCAATCGGATCGCACTCGACGGGGCGCGACGCCAGATCCTGCTCATCACCGGACCCAACATGGGAGGCAAGAGCACCTACCTGCGGCAGGTGGCGCTCATCGTGCTGCTCGCGCAGGCCGGCTCGTTCGTCCCGGCCGCGCGGGCCGAGATCGGGCTGGTGGACCGGCTCTTCACTCGAGTCGGCGCGGCCGACCGGCTCGGCGCGGGTCAGAGCACCTTCATGGTCGAGATGACCGAGACCGCTGACATCCTGCGCCAGGCCACGCCGCGCTCGCTGGTGCTGCTCGACGAGCTGGGGCGGGGGACCTCGACCTACGACGGCCTGGCGCTGGCGTGGGCCGTAACCGAATACCTGCACGGAAGCGACGGCCCGCGCCCGCGCACGCTGTTCGCGACCCACTATCACGAGCTGACGCAACTGGCCGAAACGTTGCCGCGCCTCAAGAACGTGCACGTCACGGTCAAGGAATGGGGCGATCGGGTGCTGTTCCTCCACCGCATCGCGGAGGGACCGGCGGACCGCTCCTACGGCATCCACGTGGCGCAGCTGGCGGGGCTGCCGGCGTCGGTTCTGGAGCGGGCACGCGAGGTGCTGCGTGAACTCGAGAGCGAGCGCACCGTGGAGCACCTGAAGTCCGCTGCACGGGCGGGCCGCGGGGCGCGGACGGCCGAGCCCGAGCTGCCGCTCTTCGGAACGCCGGAGCATCCGCTGCTCGACGCGTTGCGCGGCCTGGATCCCGAACGGCTCACGCCGCTCGAGGCGCTGCAGAAGATCGCGGAATGGAAGCAGCGCTGGACCGGCGACTGATCCCGCGCCCGGACGCGACGGAGCCCCGGAGGCGAG
>CAZYQK010000181.1:0-4279 GCA_964650245.1 uncultured bacterium
TCAAGTTCCCGTGGGATCTGGAGGGGCCGGAGGACGACAAGAGCTCGTGCTGGGTACGCGTCAGCCAGGGCTACGCCGTAGGCTCGGTTTTCCTGCCGCGAGTCGGGCAGGAGGTCGTCGTGGAGTTCCTGGAAGGAGACCCCGACCGGCCGATCATCACGAATCGGATCTACAACGGCGAGAACCTCCACCCCTACGGGCTGCCCGGCTCGAAGACCAAGACCACGATCCAGTCCGCGACCACGCCGGGCGGGGGAAGCTCGAACGAATACCGATTCGACGACACCAAGGGCAGTGAAGAGATGTTCTTCAACGCTTCGAAGGACATGAGTGTGATGGTCCTCGACAACAAGACCAAGCAGGTCAAGTCGAACGAAAGCCGGACGATCGGCAACGACAGCGGGCTCACCATTGGCTCGAATCAGGACGCCTTCGTGGACCGGAACCTCAGAGTGAGGATCGGTGGCAACGACATCAGGACCGTCAAGGGCAATGAAACCTGGACGATCCATGGGAGCCAGGCGATCACCATCGGTGGAATGCAGATCGCGCTCATCAAGGGTGAGTCGAAGGAGACCGTGGAGGGTGCGAGGGCCGAGCGGATCACGGCCGCCCTGGTCGCGCTGGTCAAGGGAGACGTGGAAGAGAAGGGAGACGCCACCCGGAGCGACACGATAGGTGGGCTCCGGCTCGTGAAGACCAAGGGCAACGCGGAGCTCGAAGTCGAAGACCGCACCACCATCAGCTGCGCCGCAATGAACCGCAAGGTCGGGGGAGACGCGGAATTCGAGAGCGAGGCCGCCTTCGCGATCATGGCCGGCGGCAGCTTCAAGACGAAAGCCCCCGATATCGAGATCAAGGCCGACACGATCATTTTCATGGTGGGGGGATCGACCATCACGCTCGCGGGCGGCAACGTGAGCATCGAGTCCGATAGCATCAGCTGCGAGTCCAGCGGGTCGATGAAAGATAAAGGATCGATGATCCCGACGAACTGAGCCGCCGCCGATGGAGCCCCTCGAGCGACCCACCCACCCTCTCCGGACCCCGCGCATGTACTGGACCGACATCATCGAAGAGCACGTCGACGAGGCCGCCTTCCTCTTCGAGCAGCGCCGCGGCGCCTTCGCCTCGCGGCTCTACGATCTGGAGCGGCTGGCCGAGCACGACGAGCGCCTGCTCGCGAACCTCGACGGGCTGATGCTGGCCGGCGACGAGGGCTGGAAGGCGAGCATCGCCGGGCTCGAATCGAAGAACGACGGTCCGGCATTCGTGGCGGGCTACGTCGCGCTGGCCTCCGGGGAGGCTGCGCGCATCGAGACGCTGGCGAAGGCCATGGCCGACCCGAAGGCGATCGAGGGCCTGAGTGCCGCGCTCCGGCTCGCGGATGGCGCCGGCGTCATCCCGGCGCTGGAGAAGCTCGCCGCGGGCGATCCGCTGGGGCCCAGGGCGCTGGCGCTCGAAGCGCTCGCGGCGCGCGGCCGCAAGGTCGAGCCCCGCGCCGTGCAGGCGCTGCTCGACTCGGGCAAGTCGGCGGTCGTGCTCGCGGGGCTCGCGATCGCGGGCCGCGCGAGCATGACGTCGCTCGGGCCCGCGGTCGCTCGCGCGTTCCTCCACCCGCACCCGTGGGTGGCGCTCGGGGCGCTGCGCGCCGGGCTGCGGCTCGAGCTGCCGGAGGCGCTGCCCACGCTTCGCGCGCGCGCGGCGGCCGACGACGGAGCGGGGGCCGCGGCGATCCGGCTGCTGGGCCTCGCGGGAGAGCGGGAGGACGTGAAGCCGCTGCTGGGGGCGGCGCGCTCCGCAGCGCGGGGCCGCGCGGCACTCCTGGCGCTCGGCCGCCTCGGCGCGTTCGCGGCCGCCGACACGCTGGTCGCGGCCACGGCCGACGAGAAGCTGGGGTCGGTGGCGGGGCACGCGCTCTCGACGCTGCTGGGCGTGGATCTCGCCGCCGAAGGACTGGTCGCCCCCGCGAAGCCCGCTCCGGCGGGAGCAGAGGAAGCGTTCGCGCTCGATCCGGACGAGGATCTGCCGAAGCCCGACCCCGAAAAGGTGCGGGCGTGGTGGAGCGAGCAGTCGAAGAAGCTCGACCGCGAGCCGCGCCTGCGCCGCGGCCAGCCCTTCACATGGGAGGTGGTGGTCGCGGAGGCGCGCGACGGGGTCCTGCCGGACCGCGATCAGGCGCTTCAGGAAATCGCGCTCCGGCTGCCGGCCGCTTCGTTCGTCGAGCGACGCGACTGGGCATCCCGCCAGCGCGAGGCGGTCGAGAGCCTGGCCGGATCGGTGGCGGACGCCGCTCGTGGCGCGGCGCCGGGATCGTGGACGACGGCGTTGGCCCACGCGGGCCGGCGATGACTCAACCCGGGAGGTCGAACATGCTGCTGGATGAACGTGGAAGGAAGGCGCGGACATCGCGCGCGGCGGAAACGCCGGCTTCAGAAGCCCCGCAACGCATCGCGGGCGCCCAGGTCGGGCGGCTCGTGGCGCTCGATGGGAACGGCGCCCCGCTGGTGGACTATCCGGGCACGCTCGAGGGCCCGCGTGCGGCGCTGCTCGCGGCACGCTGCCCGTGGGGGCCGCTCGAGACCGCGGTCGGGCATCACGTCGTACTGCTGTTCGAGGATGGTGATCCGGCGCGGCCGCTGATCGTGGCGTGGGTCGAGGAGGCCGGCGCGCAGGCGGTGGGCGCCCCCCGCAACCTGCGCGTGGACGGCGAGCGTTTCGTGGTGGAGGCCGCCCGCGTGATCGAGCTGCGCTGCGGCGAGGCGAGTCTCACGCTGACGGCGGACGGCAGGGTGCTGCTCAAGGGCAAGAACCTGCTCGCGCACGCGAAGCAGCTCAATCGCATTCGCGGCGCGGCGGTGCGGATCAACTGATGAGCGTTTCGTTCAGGAAACCCGGCGCGCCCCCGCGCGCCTCACGGCCGGAGCGCTGAGCGGTGGAGCTCGCCAACCGCACGCCGTTCCCGGGGCAGCTCGTGGTGGTTCCCGACCGCGATGGCTACGAGACGCTGGTGGTCGTGCTCAAGGGCACGTACGCCGTCGGTGCCGAGGGCTGCGTGCCCGCGGAGCAGCAGGCCGAGATCGTCGCCGCCGACCAGTACGCGGGCGAGCCGGGCAAGTCGAGCACGCGCTACGAGTCGGACCTCGCGCTCTACAAGCCCGCGACCGACGTCGTCATGCTGGGCCACGCGTACGCGCCGAAGAAGGGCACGCGCCAGATGGAGGTCTCGCTGCGGGTGGGTCCCGTGGGCCTCAAGGCCCGCGTTTCCGGCGACCGGCGCTGGGGCTACTTCATCACCCTTCCGCGCATGTCGGGGCCGAAACCGTTCGAGAAGATCCCGCTCACCTTCGAGCGCGCCTTCGGCGGAGCGCAGCCCGCGAAGGACGGCAAGACCATCGAGTTCATGGACGGCCGGAACCCGGTGGGAACCGGCTACGTGCGCAAGGGCCGGCGCAAGTTCATCAGCGGCCTCGCCGTTCCCAACATCGAGGACCCGAAGCGGACGTTGAGGCGCGTCGGGCAGAAGCCGCCGCCGGTGGGCTTCGGATTCGTGGGGCGGTACTGGCTGCCGCGCCGCGAGTACCTCGGCACCTACGACGAGGCGTGGAAGGCCAGCCGCCTGCCGCTCCTGCCCGAGGACTTCGACGAGCGCGCCTTCAACGGGGCGCCCTCAGTACTCCAGGCCGTGCCCCATCTCGCGGGCGGCGAGCCGGTGCGCGCGGTGGGCGTGACGCCCGGCAAGCCACTGCGCTTCGACCTGCCGACCTGGCGTCCCGCGATGGACGCCTACTTCGAGGGCAAGTGGGTGGCGCTCGAGCCGCTGCTCGACACCGTCGTGTTCGAGCCCGATTTTCCGCGGGTGTGCCTCACGTGGCGCGCGCGGCTTCGCATTCACGCAAAGGTGCGCGCGCTGCGCGGCGTGCGCGTTCAGGAGGCGCGCTGACCATGGCGGTCGCCGGACGGCTCGCGATCACGGGCGTGGGCAGCACGACCTCGCTGGGCGGCAGCACGCGGCAGCTCTGCGGCGCGCTGCGCGCCCGGCTCTCGCGCTTCGCGGAGACCGACACCTTCTCGTGCATGCCGCTCGACGATACCGGCGGCGAGTTGGAGCCCGCCCTGGTGGCACCGGCGCGCGCGGTGGACCCGGCGGCGGGCGGGCTCGACCGGCTGCTCGCGCTGGCCGCCCCCGCGCTCGCCGAAGCGGTGGGCGCGGCCGCGCTTACCCGCGAGGACTTCGGGCGCGCCACGCTGCACCTGGCGCTGCCGGCGACCGGGCGTC
>CAZYQK010000182.1:0-4262 GCA_964650245.1 uncultured bacterium
CAACCCGCGCGCGAGGCCGGGGCGGCCCGCAGCGTGGACGCCGGCGCCGCGGCGGCGCGCGAGGCGGGGCTCGAGGCAGGCGTTTCCTGGACCGGGCCGTTGGCCGCCACCCTGCTGTCGGGCCTCACGCGCCGCGGGCTCCGCCTCACGCTGGTCGGCACGCTGCCCGTAGCACCAGAGCGCGGCGCCGACGCGCTGCGCATGGTCCCCGCGCTGGTTTCGCTGCGCGCCTTCGAGCTGGCACGAGCGGTCCTACGCGACTGCGTCGAGTACCTCGACGAGGGGCTGGCGCCCGCGAGCTTCGATCCCCTGGACGGCACCCCGCGCTACGGCGATCCCGCCGCCGCCCTGTGGCTGGTGCACGCCGCCGAGCTCTACGTGCGGCGCAGCGAGGACCTCGAGCTGGCGAAGCAGACGCTGGTCCCGGCGCTCGAGGGGGTGATGCAGTTCTACCGCGCCGGCACGCGCCACGGCATCCGGGTGGATTCCGACGGATTGCTCGCGGCCGGCGAGCCGGCAACGAAGCGCGCCGATCTCAACGCGCTCTGGTACCACGCTCTGGTGGCGATGGCGCAGCTCGGGCGGTCCGCAGGGCGCAAGGAGAGCGCGGCCTTCTACCTGGCGTGGGCCCGCGAGCACCAGGCGCGCTTCAACGCCGCGTTCTGGGACGAGGCGCATGGCGCGCTCTACGAGGCGCTCGACGGCGAGCGGCCGGTGCCCGGGCTCTCGCCCTCGCAGCTGCTCGCGGTGCGGCTGCCGCCGCCGCTGCTGGCGCCGGAGCGGGCGCTCGCGCTGGTCACGAGCATCGAGCGCGAGCTCTGGACCCCGCTCGGGCTGCGCGAGGCGCCCGGCGGGACGCGCGCGCACACCGCGTGGCTCGGGGCGTTCTACGCGGCGACCCTGCGCGTCCACCAGCGCACGCCCGAAGCCCAGGCCGGCGTGGGGGCGCGGCTCGACGCGCTGCGCCCCGCGCTCGAGCGCGGTGTCCACGGCGTGCCGCCCGAATGGTTCGAAGTGCCGCGGGGCGGGGCCTCCTTCGACGTGGCGGCGTGCGGGCGCGGCGGCGATCCGGTGTCGGTGCTGGCCGCGGCCGAATTGCTCCAGCTGTGGGTCGAGGAGCTGGATCACGCGGGGAGCGCGGTCGCGGCGCCCGTATGAGCGGCGGCCGGGGTGAGCCCGCCGGAATACTTCCATCGCCCCGAGCGTATGGGCTCTTACCATGACGCTCGCTCTCCCTCGATGGCGCGTGCCGCGCGATCCGCGCTACTACCAGATCGCGGTGCTCTCGAGCCTGCTCGCCTTCGGCCTCACCCGCCTCCACTTCGAGGTCCGCCCGGCGCAGGCGGCGGTGACGCTGGCCGCGGCACTGCTCACGCAGGCCGTCTGCACCCGACTCGCCCGGCTGCCGGCCTTCGATCCCAGGAGTGCGCTCATCTCCGGGCTCTCGCTCTGCCTGCTGCTGCGCACCAATCATCTTGCACTCGCGGCGCTCGCCGCCGCCATCACGATCGCGAGCAAGTTCGCGTTGCGCCTGAACGGCAAGCACGTCTTCAACCCCACCAACTTCGGGATCGTGGTGCTGATGGCGCTCGGGGCGCGGGTCTGGGTGTCGCCCGGCCAATGGGGCAACGCCGCCTTCTTCGCGTTCCTGATGAGCTGCCTGGGCGGGCTCGTGATCCACCGCGCCGCGCGCAGCGACGTGGCGCTCGCCTTCCTCGGCTTCCACGCGGCGATCCTGTTCGGCCGCGCGCTGTGGCTGGGCCAGCGCATGACCATCCCGCTTCACCAGCTCGAGAACGGGGCACTGCTGCTGTTCGCGTTCTTCATGATCTCGGATCCGAAGACCACGCCCGCCTCACGCGCCGGCCGCATTCTCTTCGCGGCGCTGGTGGCACTCGGCGCCGCCACGGTGCAATTCGTGCTGTTCCGCACCAACGGGCTCCTCTATTCACTCGCCCTGTTCTCGCTCGCGGTCCCGTTTCTCGACCGGCTGCTGCCGGGCCCGCGCTACGAGTGGAACGCCCCCGCCGCCGTCACCCGCCACTTCCGGAAAGGAGCAGTCCATGAAACGCCTCCCGATCCTCGCCTCGTTCCTGATCGCGGCGCTCTCGCCCTCCCTCGCCCATAGCTTCTGCGGCTTCTACGTCGCAGCCGGGGACGCGAAGCTCTTCAACAAGGCCTCGCAAGTGGTGCTGGTGCGCGACGGCGACCGCACCGTGCTCACCATGGGCAGCGACTTCAAGGGCGAGCCCAGCGCGTTCGCGCTGGTGGTGCCGGTCCCGACCGTGCTCAAGCGCGACCAGATCCACGTCGGCGACATGAAGTACGTCCAGCATCTCGACGCATACTCGGCGCCGCGGCTGGTCGAGTACTTCGACGAGAACCCCTGCCAGATGGCCTACGCGCGCCGGCAGGGCCTGATGTCGGCGGCCCCGATGAGCGTCGCGGAGGACGCGGTGCGCACCGCGAAGGCGCTGGGCGTGACGATCGAAGCCCGCTACACCGTGGGCGAGTACGACATCCTGATCCTCTCCGCCACGCAGAGCTCGGGGCTCGAGACCTGGCTCACGCAGAACCACTATCGCATCCCGCCCGGCGCCTCGCGGGTGCTGGGGAGCTACCTGAAGCAGGGGATGAAGTTCTTCGTGGCCAGGGTCAATCTCAAGGAGCAGGCGCGCTCGGGCTTCAAGCAGCTCCGGCCGCTCCAGATGGCGTACGAGTCGCCCAAATTCATGCTGCCGATCCGGCTCGGCATGGTGAACGCCGACGGACCTCAGGAGCTGCTGATCTACGCCCTCACCCGCGAGGGGCGGGTCGAGACCACCAACTACCGCACGGTGAAGATCCCCTCCGACGCCGAGATCCCGCTCTACGTGAAGGAGGTGTTCGGCGAGTTCTACCGCTCCATGTTCACCACCGCGGCGCGGAAGGAAGCACTCTCCGCGGTGTTCGTCGAGTACGCGTGGGACATGAGCTGGTGCGACCCGTGCGCCAGCGAGCCGCTCTCGAACGACGAGCTGCGCGAGCTGGGCGTGTTCTGGCTCGACGAGCCGGCCTCGCCGGGGCGCGCACCGCGGGGCACGTTCGTGACCCGGCTCCACGTGCGCTACGACGCCGCGCACTTCCCGGAGGATCTCGTGTTCCAGCAGACCTCGGACCGTACCAACTTCCAGGGCCGCTACATCCTGCGGCACCCGTGGACCGGGACCGAAGACTGCGCGGCGGCGCGCGAGTACCGCAAGGCGCTGCGCACCCGGCGCGCGAAGGAAGCCGAGACGCTCGCCACCCTCACCGGCTGGGACCTCACCGACATCCGCGCGCGCATGCAGCTCAACGCCGACTGGTCGTCGGAAGAGGACACGGTGAAATGGTACCAGCGGATCTGGAAGAAGTAGGGCCCGCTCAGCGATCGGCGCCCGCAACGGCCTTCGGCGGGAACGCGAAGAAGAGCGCGAACGCGCCGCACAGCGCCATGGCGAGCGCCGGGCTCCAGAACGAGACCGCGAACGCGGCGACGTACCAGAGCGGGCCGTTGCGGTACTGGGCGTGGATCGCCCGCACCTCCGGGTGCTCGGCCGGCACGCGCAGCAGCGGCGGCCGCCGCCGCGGCGAGGCGACGTAGCGCCACAGGGCGTTGAAGGCGATCGCGATCAGGATGGACCAGCCGGTGTACACCTCGGCGGCAAGCCGGCCGCCGTCGTGTCCGAGGTGGGCGGCGACCAACGCGGTCGGAAACGGGACCACCGACACCGTGAGCAGCAGCAGCCCGTTGAGGATCAGCATCGGGTGGTTCACGCGGCGGATGAGCCCGAACAGCCGGTGGTGGTTGAGCCACATGATGCCGATGGTGGCGAAGCTCACCAGGTAAGCCGCGTACGAGGGCCACGCGTCGAGCAGTGCCACGCGCAGCTCGCGGGCGCCGGCAACGCGCGGGACCTTGAGCTCGAGCACGAGCAGCGTGATCGCGATCGCGAACAGGCCGTCGCTGAACGCCTCGATCCGCGCGGTCTCCTTCTCGTCGTGATGCGGCTCGTGGCTCGTGGTCATCGGCTTGCTCCCGGGTGGGACTGAGGCCCGCGTGCGGGGGAAACCGCACGCTCACTGCGCGATGGTGTCCCTGGTACCGCCGAAGAATCCCTTGAAGACGTCGCGCGCCTTCCGGCGCAGGCTGTCCGCCAGCGCCTGCCGCATGCGATCCGCCGCGGCGCGCGCGCTGTCGCCCGCCGCCTGCTGCCGCGCGCCGAGCGCGTCGCGCGCCTCCG
>CAZYQK010000183.1:0-4251 GCA_964650245.1 uncultured bacterium
GAGCCTCCCGTGCGGCGCCCGCCTCGAGTCGGCCGCCGACCTCCTCATCGAGCACAACGCCCGCGCGTTCGGCGAGCCGCTGCCCGCGCCGCACTCGACCGACGCCGGCGAGATCGCGGTGCTCGAGGACGACGGCACACTCTTCTACCAGAACAAGGGCGGGGACACCGTGCTCGATCTGGCGCAGGCGGCGCGCGCCTTCTACCGCACGCACGGCGACGACTACGACGTGCTCGCGTTCTATATGGCGAGCGGACTCTCGACCTGGCTCGGCTCGCCCACGGCGCTGGCGTCGGCGTTCGTGGTGCGCAACCAGATCCAGGGCATCGGGCTCGACGCCTTCGATCTGGGCGGCCCGTTCGGGAGTGTTTCGCGGCTCCAGTCGCTGCTTAGCATGAACGGCCTCCACCGCTACGTGGACAATCCGGACTCGGCACTCGGGCCCGATCAGTTCACCCCGCTCGACTTCCTCGCGCACGAGCTGGGCCACCGCTGGCTCGCCTACGTCCGGGTGGACTCGGCGGGCGCGCCCGTTCCCGCGCTGCTCGGACGCGGCTACTCACACTGGAACTTCTTCTTCGACTGCGACGCCTCGGTGATGGAGGGCTGCGACTGGGTGCGCCTGCCTGCCGACTCGTTCCGCACCGACAGCGTGACCGTGGGCTACGGCGCGCTCGACCTCTATCTCATGGGGTTGGCCTCGAAGGCCGAGACCGATTCGTTCTTCGTCGTGAACGCCCCGATCGCGATGAACCCGCCGGGCGTCTACGTGCCGTACTCGGTCCCGGCGGTCGGCGTTGGCTGCCGCGGCCGCGCGACCTGGTGGCAGGTGGGCGACGTCGAAGCGGTCGAGGGCGTGCGGGTGCCGGACGCCGCGAGCGCGCCGCACGCGTTCCGCATGGCGCTGGTGCTGGTGACGGCGCGCGACAGCGCGGCGAGCGCCGCCGATCTCGCCAAGCTCGAAGCCATCCGCTCGCAGTTCGAGCCCTACTTCGCCCGGGCGACCCGCTACCGCGGAACGATGGACCTCTCGCTCGATTCGCGCGCGGGCCGGGTGTGCTTCACGCACTCGCCGCTTCCGGACCTCGAGAGCGTCTCCCAGGCGCGGCCGGTGGGCGCGCGCATCAGGATCTCCCA
Source organism: uncultured bacterium (assembly GCA_964650245.1). Taxonomy (GTDB): domain Bacteria; phylum Eisenbacteria; class RBG-16-71-46; order RBG-16-71-46; family RBG-16-71-46; genus WS-2. Next base: position 1,138 of record CAZYQK010000183.1, read on the forward strand.
GGCCGGCATCCCGATCGCGCTCGACTTGGGCTCACCGCGCCTGTTCTGGCGCCCCGCGGGAGGTGGCGCGTACAACGAGGTCGCGCTGGCGCCGGCTGGAGCGGACTCGTTCGCGGCCACTTTTCCGGCGCTCGGGGCGACCGGGAGCGTCGAGTACTACCTCTACGCCGCGAGCGATTCGAGCGGCATCAACGCCTACGATCCACCCGCCGGGCCGGCCGCGCCGCACACGTTCATGGTGGGACCCGATCTCACGCCGCCATCGATCGCGCACGTCGCGGTGCACGCCCAGGGCGCGGCGCGACTGCCGCAGACCCTGATCGCGAAGGTCACGGACAACCTGGGCGTGGACTCGGTCTGGGTTGCCTACGCGGTGGACGGCGGCCCGTTGGTCTCGATCCCCACCACTCCGGCCGGGCGCGATTCCTTCAAGGCCGCGCTCGGCGCGGGGCTCGCGCAGGGGCAGCGCCTCGCCTACCGTTTTGTCGCCCGCGACGACGCCGCGGCGCACAACACCGCCTACTCGAATCCCGCGTTCGACACGCTCGCCGTCGACCGCGACTGGCGGCTCGATTTCGAGAACGGTGCCGACGGACTCTTCCACCTGCCCTACTGGTATTCCTACCGCGACGCGTGGCACCTCACGCAGGAGTCGTCATCGCCCCCGGGCGGGACGGCGTGGAAGTGCGGCGGCGGCGACGCGACCGACTACCCGGTCCACCTGGACGCCACCCTTTACCTGCCGCTCCTCACGGATCTGGTGCCCGGCACGGTGCTTCGCTTCGATCATCGCTACGGCCTCGAGGAGGCCGACGAGTCTTACGCCTGGGACGGCGCGCGGCTCGAGATCTCGGTCAACAACGGCCCATGGCAGTACTTGACGCCGGTCGCGGGCTACAGCCACGTGTTCTACCTCAATTCGAATCCGTTCGTGCGGGGCTCTCCGTGCTGGAGCGGAGCCTCGAACGTCTGGCGCACCGAGGCCGTGGACCTTACGCCCTACGCGCCGGGCCCGGCGCGCATCCGGTTCCGCATGCTGGCCGACGAGTTCATCGGCGGCCCCGGCTGGTTGTTGGACCGCGTGCGCGTCATCTATCCGGGCGCGTCGGCCGCAGTGGCGGACGCGGCGCCGCGGTTCGAGATCGGAACTCCGTGGCCCAATCCCGCGCGCGGAGCGCTGCGGCTCTCGGTCACGCTCCCGCGCGCGGCCGCGGGCGAGTGGGCGCTCTACGATCTCGCCGGGCGGCGGGTGGCGACGCTGTGGCGCGGAACGCTCGCGGCGGGCGGCGGCGAACTCGCGGCCACGCTTCCGGCCTCGCTCCGGAGCGGCCTCTACTTCGCGCGGCTCACGCTCGACGGACGCGCGGAGCGGACCGACCGCCTCGCCGTGCTGCGCTGAGCGGCGCTACTCGTACCTGAGCGCGTCGACCGGATCGAGCCGCGAGGCGCGGCGCGCGGGATAGAACCCGAAGAACACGCCCACCGCGCTCGCGAAGCCGAACGCGAGTGCCACCGCGCTCGGCTGGATCAGGGTGGGCCAGCGCGCGAGCTGGGTGATGAGCATGGCCGCCCCGATCCCGAGCGCCACGCCCAGCGCTCCGCCCGCGAGCGCCAGGAACGCCGACTCCACGAGGAACTGCAGCAGGATGTCGCGCCGCTTGGCACCGATCGCGCGGCGGATGCCGATCTCGCGGGTGCGCTCGGTCACCGAGACCAGCATGATATTCATGATCCCGATGCCGCCCACCACCAGGGAAACGGCGGCGATGCTGGCGAGCAGCAGTGTCATGACTTTCGAGGTGGCCTCGGCCGAGTTCGCGATCTCCTGCTGGGTGAAGATGAAGAAGTCCGCGTCCGCGCCGGGCCGAATGCGATGGCGCTGGCGCAACAGGTCGGTGATCTGCTCGGTCGCGCCGGGAACTTGGGCCTCGCTCACCGCCGACACCGAGATCGAGTTGACGTGGGTAATGCCGATGAGCTTCCGCTGGGCGGTGGTGAGCGGCACGATCACGATGTCGTCCTGGTTGCCGCCGAAGCCCTGGCCGCCCTTCATGGTCAGCACACCGACCACGCGGAAGGGAATGTCCTTGATCCGCACCAGCTGGCCGGCCGGGTCGCTCTCGCCGAACAGCTGGCGCGCCACGTTCTGGCCCAGCACGCACACCTTGGCCGCGCCGCGCACGTCGGAATCGGTGATGAACACGCCGCTCTGGACCGGCCATAGCCGGATGATGGCGAAATCGGCGGTCGTGCCCTGGACCTGCGTGCTCCAGTTCTGGCTCCCGGAGACGACCTGGGCCACCGTGCGCACCGTAGGCGCCACCGCGTCCACCGCCGGGCATTCGCGCTTGATCGCGATCGCGTCGTCCACCGTCATGCTGGTGATGCTGCCCATGCCGCTGCGAGCGCCACCCGCGGTGATGGTGCCGGGCAGCACGGTGAGCGTGTTGGCGCCGAGCGCGCGGATCTGCGCCTGCACAGCTGCGCGCGCCCCCTGCCCGATCGCGAGGGTCGCGATCACAGCTGCGACACCGATCACGATGCCCAGCACGGTGAGCGCCGAGCGCATGCGGTTGCGCGAGAGCGCCTGGAGTCCCACGAGAATCAGCGCCGCCCAGCTCACCGCCCGCCTCCGCGGCTGCCCCGTGGTGAACCGAACTGGGGACCGCCCATGCCGGGCGGCGGCTGGAGGCCGCGGTTCTGCGCCGAGACCTCGAGCCCCACGATCACCTGGTCGCCCGGTTGGAACTCAGAGCTCGCGACCTCGACGGATGCGCCATCGCTGAGCCCGGTCAGCACCGCGACCCGCACCGGCCTGCCGCCGCGCAGGACGTAGACCGCGCCCGGCTTGAGGCTCGGCGCTTCGCCCGTATTCCCACCGGTCGCGTTCGCGTCGTCCGCCCGCGCGCCCCACCCGGGACCCACGCCGCGGCTCATCCCGCCCGCGCCCGGCCCGCCGCGCATCCCCCGCGCGCCCGCCGCTCCGCCACCACGCGACTCGCGCCACTGCGCCATCGCCTGCGCGATCTGCTCGTCCGTCATGCCGCGCTGCTTCATGCGCGCCACGATCTGTTCGCGGCCCGGAGCGCCGGCGCCATCCCGCGTCGCATGCGC
>CAZYQK010000184.1:0-2874 GCA_964650245.1 uncultured bacterium
CGGGCGCGAGGCGGCACCCTTCGCGCCGGCGCGCGGCGCGGCAGCGCTCGCGCCGGCGCGCGGTTTCCGCCTGCGCGTCGCACTCACGGTCGCGCCTCCACGCGCGGGCCATCGAGCAGTACCCGCGCGTCGTGGATCGCGAGCGGACCGCGCAGCCGGTAGCCCTCGCCGTAGCGTGCGCCGATCAGCGCGCCGAAGCCGCGCGCCCGGGCTTCGACCTCGGCGACGAAGTCCGGGTGGGTGAGGTAGGTCGCGGGGCCGGCCGCGGGATCGAACTGGCTCCGGTGCTCGGCGAGCGCCGCCATGCGCCGCTCCCACGTAGCGGTCACGTCCACCACCAACTGCGGCGCCCGCGTGCCGCGGTAGAGCGCGAACAGCACGCGCTCCGGGCGGTGGCGCTCGCCCGGCGCGTCGAAGCGCGCGAGCCCCGCCACGTAACAGGCGCGCGCCACCAGGTGCGCGGCCTCGATGTGGTCGGGATGGAGGTCGTCGTGATGCGGCGCCACCACCAGCCGCGGGCGGTGCGCGCGCAACAGCGCTGCCACCGTGCGGAGCTGGGCGCGATCCGAGCGGTCGAGACCCAGGTCTGGAAGCCCCAGGTTGACGCGGGTCGCGACCCCCAGCCGCTGCGCCGCCGCAGCGGCCTCGCCGGCCCGCTGCTGCGGCGTGCCGCGGCTCGCCTTCTCGCCGCGCGTCAGGTCGGCGATCCCGACCGCGTGGCCGTGGGAGGCGAGCAGCGCCGCCAGCCCGCCGCTCACGAGCTCGACGTCGTCGGGATGCGCGCCTAAGAACAGAGCGTCGAGCGCCATCACAGCTCCACGATGTAGTGGTCGTTCGAGCCGTGCGCGAGACGGTCCGCGTGCTCGGCGGCCAGCGCGGAAAGCTCCGCCGCGACGCCCGCCCCGCGGTAGGCGACCGGCTCGAGCGACGCGAGCCGTCGTTCCTGAAGCCGGTCGCCGGGCATCAGGTAGTAGCGCACGCGCAGCCACTCGGGATGCCGCCGCTCGAGCTGGTGGCGCACCTTGCCCGCGAGCCCCTCGTGGAGGCGCGCGAACTGGTAGTCCACCTTCGAGCGCGCCGACTCCACCATCTGCGGCAGGCTCGCGTCCACCGCGCGCGACGCGGCGGCGAAGCGCTCGAGCCCGGCCAGCGCGTCCGCGTGCGCGCGCTCGAGCGCCGAGCGCGCCTCGGCCGGCACCTGTCGCTCGGCGTGATGCTTGAGCACAGCGTCCGCGCCGCTCACCAGCTCCCAGGGTTCAGCGCCAGCGGCTTCGAGCAGCTCGACCGCCGCGGGCGGCAGCCAGGTCGCGCCGAGCCGCGGCACCGGACACGCGGGCGTGACCGAAAGTCCCTCGAACACTTCGCGAAGCTGGGCGAGGTAGGCCGCCTCCCCGGGACCGCATGCCATCGCCACCGTCGGCAGCACGCCGTCCTGTACCACCGGACGGAGCGCCACGCTCGGGCTCAGGGGCAGTGCGGTGGCGCGAGCCTCGGCCACGCTCACCTTCCGCCGCGCGCCGTCCTCGATCGCGAACACGAACGACTCGAGCGCCTGACCCGCGAGCGGACGCCGCCCGATCGCGCGCTCCAGGCTCTCCCCCGCCGCACCGGCCGCGGACGCGAGCGCGTCGGCGCGCGCGAGATAGCGGTCGATCACGGCGCGCGCGGCGTCGCGGAACGCAGGCAAGCGCGGGTCCAGGACGACCAGGCCCTGATCGGCGAACAACGCGAGCATCAGCGCGCTGGTCGCCTCGCCCAGATCGCGCGCGGCTGCGAGCGAGCGCCCGAGCAGCGCCGCGGCCTGATCGCACGCCGGGAGCCCCGCCCACGCGCGCAGCGCCGTCTCGTGCAGCGCCGCGAGCGGCGCCGTCGCGATCGCGCCCACCAGTCCGCCGTCGCGGTGCGCGTCGTCGGGGAGCGAGAGGTCGTGAAGCTCGAGGCCCGGGTTCGCGATCGAGGCCGCGCGGATCTCGGCGAAGTCCGAGTCCTCGCCGTGCATCCAGAAGAGCGGCACGCACGCCACCCCGGTGCGACGCGCCACCGCCTCCGCGAGGCCGGAAGCACTTGCGATCTTGTGGAGCGAGTAGAGCGGCCCCCCGAGCGGCGCGGGTTGCTGCCCGGCGACCGCGCACACCGCCTCGCCACGCGCCAGGCGATCGAGCGACGCGAGCGAGTGCGGGGACGCGCCGAGCCGGCGGTGGTAGTCCGCAAGCTCGCGCGCGAGCGCTGCCGGGAACGGCGCGCGCTTGGCCTCGGCCAGGCGCTTCAGCCCGTCACCATCCCCCCACAGCGTCGGGAAGCGCGCGCGGGCGAGCGGGCCGCCGCGCGTCAGCTCGTCGAGCAGCGGATCGAACAGCCGCTCGAAACGCGGCTCGGGCCGCGCCTCGACCCGGCCGCGGACGGAGATCGTGCTCATCTCCAACGCCGGGTCTCGCAGGCGGGCCGGGGTTCGGAGCGGGGTGAGCCGAGGGGGCCACGACAGGAGCCGCGCATAGATGCGGCATCCTAGGAGGGCGCCCGGAGCCGGTCAAACCGCAGGCGGGCGGCGGGAACTGCGCCGGAATCTCGCGCCGCGGGCGCAGCGGCACGAAGCGGACTTCGAGCCTCCGGTTGAGGGCCGCCCTGATCCGCTGGAGCATCTTGAGCGAGTGTCCGGCGTAGTCGGCGTCCTCGAGCCGCGAGATCACGGAATGGGCGGAACATCTTCGCCGCTTCCTTGCCGCCCTTGGGCATTCGGAAGGCCGGGGTTGCGGGCGTAAACGCCGCCAAGTGGGACCGCAGCGCCGCCGCCAACTCCAACCGCAACGGGAGGGTGTCCGCCCGCCGATGCTTGCTGTAGGCCGCGTCCACCGTCACGGTCGGGCCGTCGCCGTC
>CAZYQK010000184.1:2884-4157 GCA_964650245.1 uncultured bacterium
CTCAAGCCCCGCGCCGCCGGCCCTCCGGTCACTCGTGCCCGCTTCCGCGGCCACCCCGCACGCCCCGGGGCGAGCCGCGTCCCGCTAGATTGACGCGGGTCGAGAAGATTCCGCTTGACAGCCTGGCGCGCGCCTTTCGCCCCCGCCTCGCCGCGGCTCCTGCGACCGCGCGCTCGCGTGCGCAGGGTGCCCACCGACGGCCGGGTCCCGCGCGGCGCGGAGAAAACTCGTCGCGCTCCGATCGGCGCGCCCTGCGTGGCGCTCCGAGCGCCGCAGGAGAGCGTGCTATAAAGGGTGCACCCCCGCGACCGTTGGCCCCCGAACCACCGCCCCCGGCCACCGGAGACTCGGGTCATGAACACCTGCTCGCTTTCCCACCTCAGCGATGGCGCGCTGCTGCGCGAACTGGCGGCGCTGGTCGCCCGGGATCGCGCCACCACCGCCGCACTGCTGGCCCACATCGCCGAAGTCGACGCCCGGCGCCTCTACCTGCCGGCGGCTTACCCCTCGATGTACGCCTACTGCGTCCACGAGCTGCGCTTCTCAGAAGACGCGGCCTTCAAGCGGATCAACGCGGCGCGCACCGCATGGCGGTTCCCCGCGATGTTCGCGGCGCTTGCCGAGGGCCGGTTGCATCTCACGGGCGTGCTGATGCTGGCACCCCACCTGACGCCGGAGAACGCCGACGAGCTGCTGGCCGCCGCCACGCACCAGACCAAGACCGAGATCGAGGGGCTGCTCGCCCGGCGGTTCCCGCGGCCGGATCTGCCAGAACGGGTGCAGGCCCTTGGCCTGCCGCCGACGCTGGGGCCGGTGGATCAACTCGCTCCGGAGCGAGTTGAGCAGCCCGAAACCCAACTCGCCCCGGAGCGAGTTGCGGCACCCGCTCCACGACCGAAGGTGACGCCGCTGGCACCCCAGCGCTACGCGCTCCAGCTCACCATCGGCCAGCGCACCCACGACAAGCTGCGGTACGCCCAGGCGCTGCTCGGCCACCAGCTCCCCTCGGGGGAGGTCGCGGAGGTGCTCGACCGCGCCCTCGATGCGCTCATCGGCCAGCTCGAGAGGCGCAAGTTCGCGGCCACCCGAAGGCCGCGCCCCCGCCCGCGGCGCACGCCCGCGGGCCCCCGGCACATCCCGGCGCACGTCAAACGCACCGTCTGGGAGCGCGATCGGGGCCAGTGCACCTTCGTCAGCGACACCGGGCACCGGTGCCCTGCGCGCACCCGCCTCGAGACCTTATGGAACGACGGGCTCGCGGTCGTAGGGTCGA
>CAZYQK010000185.1:0-2557 GCA_964650245.1 uncultured bacterium
GCCTACCGCCAGCTGTCGCTGCTATTGCGCCGCCCGCCGGGACGCGAGGCGTACCCGGGCGACGTGTTCTACCTCCACTCGCGCCTGCTGGAGCGCGCCTGCAAGCTCTCTGAAGAGAAGGGCGGCGGCTCGCTCACCGCGCTGCCCTTCATCGAGACCCAGGCCGGCGACGTCGCGGCCTACATCCCGACCAACGTGATCTCGATCACCGACGGGCAGATCTTCCTCGAAGGCGACCTGTTCTACGCCGGCGTGCGCCCCGCGATCAACGTCGGCATCTCGGTGTCGCGCGTGGGCGGGAACGCCCAGATCAAGGCGATGCGCTCGGTGGCGGGCCGGCTGCGCCTCGACCTCGCGCAATACCGCGAGCTGGCGGCGTTCGCCCAGTTCGGCTCCGATCTCGACAAGGCCACGCAGGCCCAGCTCACCCGCGGTGAGCGCATGGTGGAGCTGCTCAAGCAGGGCCAGTTCGAGCCCATGCCGGTCGAGCGGCAGGTGATCGCGATCTTCGCCGGCGTCAACGGTTACCTCGACGACGTGCCGGTCGAGGCGGTGCGCAAGTTCGAGCAGGAGTTCCTGGCATTCGTCTCGAAGAGCTACGCCGAGGTCGAGCACAACGTGCGCACCACGAAGGAGCTGTCCGACGGGGACGGCAAGCGCCTGCACGAAGCGCTGAAGCAGTTCAAGGCCACGTTTAGAACCTGACCCAGATGAGCTCGCTGAGAGCGCTCCGGCGGCGCATCCGCTCGGTCCAGAACACCCAGCAGATCACCAAGGCCATGGAGATGGTGGCCGCGGCCAAGCTGCGCCGCGCCCAGACCCGCGCGCTGGCCGCGCGCCCGTATGCCGCCCGGATCACGCAGATGCTGACCAACCTGGCGGGCGCCGCGAGCGAGCTGGACCATCCGCTGTTCAAGCTGCGCGAGGTCAGGTCCACGGCGCTGGTGGTGGTGACGGCGGACCGCGGGCTGTGCGGCGCGTACAACGCCAACCTGATCCGCGCCGCAGAGCAGAAGCTGCGCAACGCGGCGCCGGGCACGCTGCAGCTGGTGCTGATCGGCAAGAAGGCGCGCGACTACTTCCGCCGCCGCAAGTATCCGGTGCTCGCGACCCACACCCCGGTGCCGGCCGAGGCCAGCCTCGCGTTCGCGCGCGAGCTGACCGGGGACCTGATCGCGCGCTTCGTCGCCGGCGAGGTGGACCGTGTCGAGCTGATGTTCACGCAGTTCGTCTCGGCGCTCACCCGCCGCGTGGTGTCCGAGACCTTCCTGCCGGCCGGCGCCCGCGCCGAGGGCAGCGTGGCGCCCGGTGCGGCGGGCGTCGCGGCGTCCGCCGGGTCCGGGGGCGCCGCGCTGTTCGAGCCCGATCCCGAGAGCATCTTCGCCGAGCTGCTGCCGCGCTACGCCACCGCCAAGCTCTTCGCCGCGCTCGCGGACGCGCTCGCCTCCGAGCACTCTGCGCGCATGATCGCGATGGGCTCCGCGCGCAAGAACGCGGGCGAGCTGCTCGACCTGCTGGTACTGCGCAGGAACCGCATTCGACAGACCGTGATCACCAAGGAGCTGCTCGAGATCGTGGGCGGCGCCGAGGCCCTGAGGTAGGTACCTGCCGGCCCGCAATGCGCCCGGCGTGAACGACAGGAGAACAGGATGAACGCAGGAAAGGTCGTGCAGGTGATCGGGCCGACGGTGGACGTGGCCTTCGAGCCCGAGCAGCTGCCGCGGCTCCTCAACGCGATCAAGATCGAGGACAAGGCTCGCGGGATCAATCTCACCGTCGAGGCGGCGCTCCACATCGGCGACAACGTGGTGCGATGCGTGGCGATGAGCTCGACCGACGGCCTGGTGCGCGGCATGCCGGCGCTGGACACCGGCGCGCCGATCACGGTGCCGGTGGGCGAGCAGAACCTGGGCCGCATCTTCAACCTGCTGGGCGAGCCCATCGACGGCAAGGGTCCGGTCCAGGCCGAGAAGTCCTATCCCATCCACCGCCCCCCGCCCTCGTTCGCGGACCAGGAAACCACGATCCAGATCTTCGAGACCGGGATCAAGGTCGTGGACCTGCTCGCCCCGTACCTCAAGGGCGGGAAGGTCGGCCTGTTCGGCGGCGCGGGGGTGGGCAAGACGGTCGTGCTGCAGGAGCTGATCCGCAACATCGCGACCGAGCACGGCGGCTTCTCGGTGTTCGCCGGCGTGGGCGAGCGCACCCGCGAGGGCAACGACCTCTACCTCGAGATGACGCACTCGGGCGTGATCTCGAAGACCGTGATGGTGTTCGGCCAGATGAACGAGCCGCCGGGCGCCAGGCTGCGCGTCGGCCTCACCGGCGTGACGATGGCCGAGTTCTTCCGCGACGAGCGCGGGCAGGATGTGCTGCTCTTCATCGACAACATCTTCCGCTTCACCCAGGCGGGGAGCGAGGTGTCGGCGCTGCTCGGCCGCATGCCGAGCGCGGTGGGCTACCAGCCCACGCTCGCGACCGAGATGGGCGCGCTGCAGGAGCGCATCACATCTACCAAGAAGGGCTCGATCACCTCGGTGCAGGCGATCTACGTGCC
>CAZYQK010000185.1:2567-3969 GCA_964650245.1 uncultured bacterium
CGGCCGACGACCTGACCGATCCCGCGCCCGCGACCGCGTTCGGCCATCTCGACGCGACCACGGTGCTGGACCGCGCCATCTCGGAGCGCGGCATCTACCCCGCGGTGGACCCGCTGGGCTCGACCTCGCGCATCCTCGATCCGCGCATCGTGGGCGACGAGCACTACGCGGTGGCGCGCGCGGTCCAGAAGGTGCTCCAGCGCTACAAAGATCTCCAGGACATAATCGCGATCCTCGGAATGGACGAGCTCTCAGAGGATGACAAGCTGATCGTGGCGCGGGCGCGCAAGATCGAGTGCTTCCTGTCGCAGCCCTTCTTCGTGGCCGAGGTGTTCACCGGGCGGCCCGGCAAGTACGTGAAGCTCGAGGACACGATCAAGGGATTCAGGATGCTGGTGGAGGGCGAGCTCGACGAGCTGCCCGAGCAGGCGTTCTACATGTGCGGGCCGATCGAGGAGGCGCTCGCCAACGCCGAGAAGATGGCGGCGGCGGTCTGAGCATGGCGAGCGAATTCCAGCTGGCGATCCTGACCCCCGAGCGCGGCGTGTTCGAGGGCGCGGTGGAGTACGTGCAGGTGCCGGGCTCGGAGGGCTACCTCGGGGTGCTCGCGCACCACGCGGCGCTGGTGACGGCGCTGATGCCGGGGACACTCACGGTGCGCCACGCGGGCGGCCGCGAGCAGCAGCTGCGGGTGAGCGGCGGGTTCTTCGAGGTGAGCGACAACCGCGCGACGGTGCTGGCGGACGCGGTGAGCGAGCAGGGTTCGGCATAGCCGAAGGCGCCCGTGGTGGTCGCGAAGGCGACCTCGGCGGGCATCGCCGCCCGGCGGGGCGCCCGTGTGTGGGGCGGAGGGGCTGACGTCGTGGCGCGGCGACAGCAAAGATTGCTGCGGTCGATAGCGGGCCTCGTCGGCCACGGCTGCGACCTGCTCACCATCGCGCAGTATCTGCGGCCCACGCCCATGCACTTGCCGGTCATCGAGTACGTCCACTCGGACAAGTTCCGGTGGTGGGGCGAGCAGGCGCAATCTCTCGGGTTCGAGAGCGTGGCGAGCGGCCCGCTGGTGCGCTCATCGTTCCACGCCGACGAGCTGGCGGGCACGGTGCGGGCGGGCGAGGCGAGCAAGGCGGGGTAGCGGCACTTCAACCCGCTGCGCCGGAATCGGTTCTCGGCCCGCTCGTGTCCCAAACCGGCGCTCCACTCCCATATACGTCAGGAATCTCTTTGACCCAGTCCGGCTGAGGCGTAGCCTCACAGGTGCCCCTGAGGGTAGACCCACCGAACAGGAGGTCGCCATGCCGCTCCTCAAGCCCCGATACGCCCCCCCCCCTCGTACTTCTAGCACTGCTCTCGATTTCTTCCGCATCGCTCGCCCGAGCTGACTGCGGTGAGGGACCCACAC
>CAZYQK010000186.1:0-3961 GCA_964650245.1 uncultured bacterium
CAGGTGCCGAGAATTTCTTCCATCTCCCCCACCACCAGCTCGAACATGCGGATCTTGCGGTCGAGGATCTCGAGCACGTAGGCCTCGATGGTTCCGCGGGCGGCCATGTTGATGACCCGCACCGGGTGCTTCTGGCCGAGACGGTGCACGCGTCCGATCCGCTGCTCGACGCGCATCGGGTTCCACGGCAGGTCGTAGTTGATGACGATGCGGCAGAACTGGAGATTGCGCCCCTCGCCGCCGGCCTCGGTGCTGACCAGCACCGGCGCGGCCGTACGGAAGCGGTCGAGCGCCTCCTCCTTCTCGCGCCAGCCCAGCTCGCCGTGGAACACCGCGGGCTCGATGCCCTCCGCGCGCAGGGCCTGCAGAATGACCTCTTGGGTCGAGCGGAACTGGGTGAAGATGATGCACTTCTCGTCGCCGATCGTGGAGAGGCAGCGCAGCAGCGAGCGCACCTTGCTCGGCGCGCGGCTGGCCTCGGCGGCGCGCGCGGTGAGCAGCTTGAGGCGCCGGGCGTCGAGACCGTCGGGTGAGTGGCTCAGCTTCTCGAGCGTGGAGGCCGCCGCCGCCCACGACGAGCCCATCTCCTTCTGGAGCACCATGAGCGTGAAGTAGTGGGGGCGGCCGGGCCCGGCGTCGCCGTGCACCGCCTCGGCCACGAAATCGCTCACCTGACGGTAGAGCTGGCGCTCCGCCGCGGTCTGCGACACCCACAGGGTCTCCACCTTGCGCGGGGCGAATTTGAGGTCGGTGTCCGCCCGCCGGGTGCGGATCATCACCGATTCGAGGAGCGTGCGCAGCCGCGGCGTGTTGCGCGGGGTGCGCTTGTCGTGCCCGCTCAGGAAGTCGCGCCGGAACTGGGAGAACGTGCCGACCGTGCCGGGGCGCACCAGGGTGGTGAGGTTGTAAAGCTCGCGCATGTCGTTCTGCACCGGCGTCGCGGTCGCGAGCAGCAGGTAGCGGGGATTCAGGTCGTTCAGGAATTTCCATCCCAGGGTCAGGTGATTGCGCAGGCGGTGAGCCTCGTCCACCACCACCATGTCGTAGTTGGCGCCGCGCACCCGGCGCCGATGCCGCTCGTGCCGCGCGGTCTCGAGCGAGGAGATGACGAGCGGATGCCGGCCCCACTGGCCGGCCGCCCCGCGCGAGACCACGAAATCGAGCTCGAACTTCTCCCACAACTCGGCCCGCCACTGCTCGCACAGCGAGGCCGGCACCAGCACCAGCACGGTCCGCACCGCGCCGCGCAGCAGGTACTCCTTGACCACGATGCCCGCTTCGATGGTCTTCCCCAGCCCCACCTCGTCTGCCAGGATGGCGCGCCCGTTCAGGTCGCGCATGACCTTGAGGCAGGCGCGGATCTGGTGCTGGAAGCGCTCCACGCCGCGCAGCGAGTCCAGCGAGATCAGCCGGTCGGTGCCGGCCCAGCCCGCCCAGCGCTCGGCCGCGGAGTGCAGGCCGAAGTGGGCGGGTGAATCGCAGGCTGCCGACTCCCAGCGCTCGAGCAGCGCGTCGCCCTGAGGATGGAGCACGCGGGCGCGACCGGGGGGTCGCGGGCTTTCCGGAGAGGACGGAACGCTGCCGTCCACCAGCTCCCACTCGCGCTGCGCGGAGAGCCGGCGCAGCTGGCCCCCGAACACCACCTCGAGCACCTCGCGTCCGCGGTCGGTGTGCACCTCGACCACCAGGCCCTCCCCGAACTGGGGATGGCGCAGCCGCTGGCCGATCTGGTAACGGCTCTGCGTCAGTTCCACAGCTCGAACTCCTCCCCGGGCCGGGGCACGTGCACCGCGACGCCGAGCCGCTCGCGCAGCACGCCGCTCAGGATCTCGGCGGCCGCGAGCTCGCCGTGCACCAGGAACACCTGCCGCGGGCGCGGCTCGAGGCGCGAGGCCCAGTCCACCAGCTCGGCCTGGTCGGCGTGCGCGCTGAACCCGTCGAGCGAGACGATCTCGGCGCGCCGCCGGACCGGCTCGCCCAGGATGTTGACGGTCTCGACGCCGTCCTGGAGCCGGCGCCCCAGCGTCCCCTCGGCCTGGAAACCGACGAAGAGCACGGTGTTGCGCTCGTTGCCGAGGCCGTGGCGGAGGTGGTGCAGGATGCGCCCGCCCTCGCACATGCCGGAGGCCGAGACGATGACGCACGCGCCCTGGCGGTCGTTCAGCGCGCGCGATTCGTCGGCGGAGGTGACGTATCGCAGGCGGCGGAAGCCGAACGGGGCCCCGTCCTGCGTCTCGAATTCGCGGCGGGTCTCGGAGTCGAAGCACTCGGGATGCTGCTTGAACACCCCCGTCGCCGCGCGCGCCATCGGGCTGTCCACGAAGATCGGCAGCTCGGGCACCCGGCCGCTCTCGCACAGCCGATGGAGTGTGGCGACCAGCTCCTGGGCACGCCCGACCGCGAAGGCCGGCACCAGCAGCCGGCCGCTGCGCGCCGCGGTGCGCGTGACCACCTCGGCCAGCAGCCGCTCGGTCTCCTCCCCGTCCGAGTGGAGACGGTCGCCGTATGTGCTCTCCATCACGAGCGCGTCCACGCCCGGATGCACCTCGGGGTCGCGCAGTATCGGGCGGCGCGGCCGGCCGAGATCGCCGCCCATGCAGAGCCGGAAGCGGCGCGAGCCGTCCGAGAACTCGAACGTGGTGAGCGCCGACCCCAGCATGTGGCCCGCGTCGTAGTACGTCACCTCGACGCCTTCGAACAGCGGCCACGGCCGGTGGTAGTCGTGCCCGGTGAAGCGCGCCAGGGTCTCGTCCGCTTCGGCCGGCGTATAGAGCGGACGGCGCGGCGGGCCCCCGCGCGCCTGGCGGTTTACGTGTTCGACGTCGCGCTGCATCAGGAAAGCGCTGTCCGGCAGCATGACGCGCGCGAGTGCCACGGTCGCGTGCGTGGCGTGGATGGCTCCGCGGAAGCCCTGCGCGACCAGGCTCGGGAGATTTCCGATGTGGTCGAGATGGGCGTGCGACACCACCACCGCGTCGAGCCCCGTCGGGTCGAACCGGAACGTCCGGTTGACCCGCTCCGCCTCGTCCCGGTGGCCCTGGTAGAGGCCGCAATCGAACAGCCACGATTGCGTCCCCAGCTTCAGCCGATGGCGCGACCCGGTCACGGTCCGCGCCGCCCCCTCGAACGAGATGGTGAGAGGCCCGGGCATCAGTAGCTCGCGTAGAAGATGACGCCCGCCGACAGCTGGACGTCGTGGTTGGTGCTGCCGTTCAAGAACACGGCGTGGTAACGCATGCTGAGATCCGCCGCCCAGCTCTGCCACACGAAGTACTCGAGCTCTGCGCCCGCGCTCACGAACACGCCGTCGCCCACACCCTTGCCCGAGAGCCTGGTCTCGTTGCCGTTGAGCTTCTGCGTGATCTGCGCCAGTCCCAGCCCCGCGCTCAGCATCTTCACCGCGCGGGTGCGCGTCCCGAACATCTGGTAGATCTCGGCCCCCGAGGCGAGCAGGGTCGCGGTCCGGGGCGCGAACAGGCTGTCGGGCGGCTGGCTGCGGCGCACGTCGAAGCCCTGGCGCTCGAAGGTCAGGCCGAAACCCCGCTCGTAGCGCATGCGGTAGCGCAGCCGCACCGCGAAGCCGCCGCCCGCGCCGAAGTCCTCGCCCAGCTCGCCCGACTTGGTCAGGGAGCCGAACTGGGCCAGCACTCCGAAACCCAGCTGTCCGGGACGCGGCAGCACCACGGTCGCGGCCCGTGCGCTTCCCGCGAGCAGCAGGACCGCGGCCAGCGCAGCCGCGATCGATATCCGACGGCAATCCGTCATTCGGCTCTCCTTGGTGGTGACGTGCCCCTCAGGGTCGAGGGTGGAAGGTGCGGTGCACCTCCCGGAGGTAGCCCCGGTCGAGATGGGTGTAGATCGCGGTGGTCTTGACCGACGCGTGGCCGAGCAGCTCCTGGACCACGCGCAGGTCGGCGCCCCCCTCCAGCAGGTGGGTCGCGAACGAATGTCGCAGCGCGTG
>CAZYQK010000187.1:0-3882 GCA_964650245.1 uncultured bacterium
GGCGAGGACGCCGAGGACGCGGCCCCGCGCCCGCGCCCGCCCCGCGCCCGCCGCGGCGTCCGGCGCCAGCGCCTCGAGCACGGCGCGAACCTCCCCCGCCCGCTGGAAACGGCGCGCGGGATCCTTGGCGAGCAGGCGCAGGATCACCGCCGCCAGAGCCTCCGGCACCCGCGCCGGAAGCGGCGCCGGCGGATCGTTCAGGACCGCGGAGGACAGCTCGATCACCGTCCGCCCGCGGAACGGCAAGGCCCCCGTCGCCAGCTCGTAGAGCAGAACGCCCAGCGACCACAGGTCGCTCCTCGCGTCCGCAACCTCGCCGCGCAACACCTCGGGGGCGATCGCGGCCGGCGTGCCGATCAGCGTGCCGCTCTGCGTGAGCGTGTCCCCCGGGGGAGCAGCACCGGTCGCCGCGCCCGCCAGCCGCTTCGCGATGCCGAAGTCGAGCACCTTGGCGCGGCCCTCGGGCGTGACCATGACGTTCGCGCTCTTGAGATCGCGGTGGATGACGCCCCGATCGTGGGCGTGCCCGAGCGCGTCCGCGATCTCGCGCCCGAGCCGCACCACCTGCTCCGGCGGCAGCGCCCCCGCCGCCGCGACCGCGCTGAGCGGCCGGCCCTGCACGCGCTCCATGGCGATGTACATGTGCCCCCCGGCCTCGCCGACCTCGTGGATGGTGCAGATGTGGGGGTGGTTCAGCGCCGAGGCGGCGCGCGCCTCGTTGAGAAGCCGCGCGCGGGCGTCCGGGTCGGCAAGCCGCACGGTGGGCAGCACCTTGAGCGCCACCACGCGCTCGAGGCGCTCGTCGCGCGCCTCGTAGACTTCGCCCATGCCGCCGGCGCCGATCGCGCCCAGGATGCGGTAGTGCGCGAGCTGCGAACCGATCATGGCCCCGACCGCTCGTGCCACCGTGCCATCCGCTTCACCCCTGCGAATCGCAGCTCGCGAGGAAGCCCTCGAGCCCGTCGCGCTCACCGGGCAGCTCACGGTGCTCGATGCGGGTCACGGTTTCGTCGGGAGCGAACGTGAGGCGCTGGTGACAGGCGTGCACATGCGTCCGGCCGCGCAGAGTGAGGTGGTCCCGGAACAGCACGATGGCCGAGCTCTCGTCCGCCGAGAGGATCTCGCTCTCGAAGCGCAGGGCGTCGAAGCGCTCGCGCGCCCGATCACTCGCCTCGCGGTAGGACGCGAGGATCGCCGCCGGGCCCACCAGCACCTCGCGGCCGGTGTCGTACTCGCACGCCGCCGCGAGCATGGCGCGGAGCCGCTCGAGATCGTCGGCGTCGAGCAGCGCGGCGAAGCGGCGCGCCAGGGCGCGCGATTCGAAGGCGCTCATCCCGCGCTCCCGGCGGAAGCCTCACGCGCCCGCACCAGCGCGATGCTCGCAGTCTGGCCGTGCAGGAAGTTGCGCTCGCCCACCGGGCCGATCTCGCCGGCGCAGAACATCCCGGCCGCCGGGAGCGGGCCGCCGAGCGCGTCGCGCAGGATCGCGATGTCGCCGTCGGGACGTCCGTGGAGACCGGTTCCGCGCCCGTTGCACGCGAACACCAGCGCCCCGAGCGGCGGGCGGTCGAACACCTGCGGCGATAGCAACAGCTCGAGGTCTTCCCGGGCAGTCTCGGCGTCGCGCACGTGGAGCCGGAGCTTCTCCCGGGCACTCACGCGATCGCCGATCGCGATAACGCCGCGCTCGCGATCGGCGCCCAGCAGGTTGCGGATCAGGTAGTCGCCGCGCCCCTCGGCGCCGCGCCGCGCCGGCCGCCCGACGTAGAGCCCGAGCCGCAGTCGGTCGCGCTCGCGCTCGGGCAGCTCGAGCAGCACCTGCTCGGTGCGCTCGAGCGCGGGCTGGCCGTCGAGCTCGATCACGACGTTGCCGTCGGCGCGCGTGACCTCGAGCGGCGGGCCGATCGGCCGGCAGCCCTGCGACACCACCACGTCCGCGCGGATCGCGCCCTTGAACGCCACCGCCACACCGCCCTCCTGCGCCACCCAGTCGTTGAGGACGAGGGCGTTCGAGCGCGGCCGCGCCGCGGCGCTCGCCATGCCGCCCACCACGCGCACGCCAGCGGCCTGGCGGTTGAAGGCGGCGAGCACGCGCTCGACGTCGAGCGAGAACGGATCGCCCAGCAGCACGACCAGCTCCGCGCCCGGGGCCCCGGGCGCCGCGCGCGCGAACTCGAGCGGATCCGATGCGGCATCGCCCCACGCCTCGTTCATGAGGACGAAGGGATGGACTTCGACCCCCGGCAGGCGCGCGGCGATCACCGTGAGCGCCGCGCCTGATTCGATCTCGTGCTCGCTCGAGATCACGCCGCGGGCGCTCGCGCCCATCAGGCAGCCGGGGCTCAACCCCCGGCGCA
The DNA here is from genome assembly GCA_964650245.1 of uncultured bacterium. Classification (GTDB taxonomy): domain Bacteria; phylum Eisenbacteria; class RBG-16-71-46; order RBG-16-71-46; family RBG-16-71-46; genus WS-2. Next base: position 2,358 of record CAZYQK010000187.1, read on the forward strand.
GCGCCTCGGCGAGCGCCGGCGCGGATTGAACGTGCGGCGCAGTGAAGAACGCGAGCGCGAGGTCGATGGCGCCCCCGCCGAGCTCGGCGCGCAGCGCCTCCGCGACCTGGCGGGCGGCGAGCCCGGTATCGGGCGCCGTCGAGCAGGCCGAGGCCCAGCGCATCGCCGAGGTGACGCCGGAGGGCGTGGTCATCGCCCGCTCAGACGCAGCGCAGGATCTCTCGCGCGATAACGAGACGCTGGATCTCGCTCGTGCCCTCGCCGATCTCCATGAGCTTGACGTCGCGGTGCATGCGCTCCACCGGGATGTCGCGGCAGTAGCCGATGCCGCCGTGGATCTGGATGGCCTTGTCGGTCACCCAGTTCCCGGCCTCGCTGGCGAACAGCTTGGCCATCGACGCCTCCTTTTCGTAGTCGCGGCCCGCGTCCTTGAGCAGGGCGGCGTGATATACGAGCAGGCGCGAGGCCTCGATCTTCATCGCCATGTCGGCCAGCATGAACTGGACGGCCTGGAATTCGGAGATGGTCTTGCCGAACTGTTTCCGCTGCTTCGAGTAGCGCAGCGCGTGCTCGTATGCGCCCTGCGCGAGGCCGAGCGCCAGCGCCCCGATCGAGATGCGCCCGCCGGTGAGCGTGCGCATGAAGGCCTTGAAACCGCCGGCCAGCTCGCCCAGCAGATTGAACTCGGGCACGAAGCAATCCTCGAACACCACCTCGACCGTGTCCGAGCCGCGCAGCCCCATCTTCTTCTCGCGCTTGCCGACCTTGAACCCCGCGGTGGCGGTATCGAGGATGAACGCCGAGATGCCTTTCGTGCCCTTGCTGGCGTCGGTGCGCGCCGTGAACGTGATGTACTTCGCAACGCTGCCGTTGGTGATGTAGATCTTCGAGCCGTTCACGCGCCAGCCGCCCTCCACGCGCTCGGCGCGGGTCTGCGTGCCGGCCGAATCCGACCCCGCGCCCGGCTCGGTGAGCCCGAAAGCGCCGATCGCCTCGCCGCGCGCCATCGGCACCAGAAACTTCCGCTTTTGCTCCTCGCTCCCGATCAGGTAGACCGGCCCGCAGGCGAGCGAGACGTGGGCCGCGAGCGTGATCGCCGTCGAGCCGCAGGCGCGGGCGATCTCCTCGACCGCGATGATGTAGGCCAGGGTGTCGAGCCCGGCGCCGCCATATTCCTCGGGGAAAGGCAGCCCCAGGAACCCGAGATCGGCCATCTGCTTCACGATGTCGTGGGGGAACTCCTCCGCCTCGTCCAGCTCGCGGGCGCGGGGCGCCACCACTTCGTCCGCGAACTTGCGCGCCATCTCGCGTACCTGGAGGTGTTCTTCCTTGAGGAGCAGATCGAGCAAAGGGAGACTCCGTCGGTTGCGGTCGGGCGTCCGAGACCGGGCAGCGGAAGCGCGTGCGTTCGAGCGATGCGCACTTTAGCGCAAGCGGGGCGCGGGCGCGAGGACGCAGGCTCCGCGGGTGCGTGCGACGCGGCGCAGGCTCGGCGGCGCGGCGCGCGACGCGGCGCGGCGGTCAG
>CAZYQK010000188.1:0-3717 GCA_964650245.1 uncultured bacterium
CGCGCCCTGCGGGGAACCTCGACTCTCGCCCGGTGCGTCCCGGGCGACCGCCCTATCTCCCCCCTCCCACCAGCACGAAGCCCGCCCAGCGTGAGGGGTGCGCGCGGTCGTCACCCGCGGCGATCCACTGGGCGCGGATGGTGCGCAAGGCGAGCGCCGCGGACTTCCCACGCTTGAGCTCCGCGTAGAACGCCTGGGCAAACTCGGATGCGGCGCGATCGGGCACCCGCCACAGGGTCACCAGCGCTCCCCGCGCGCCCGCGGAGAGAAAGGCGTACTGCATCCCGACCACGCCTTCGCCCCGCACCCAGCGACCGACCGCCGTCTCGCAGGCGGACAGCGTGACCAGCTCCGCGTTGAGGCGCAGGAGGCGGATCTCGGGCACTTTTAGTGACCGGCCGGCAAAGAGCAGTGCGCTCTGCTCGTTCTGCCGGTCGCTGGCGCGGGCATGCAGCGCGAAATGCAGGTACCGATAGCGCCCGGGCTCGAGCGCGAGCCAGCGGCGCACGGTGGCCCGGCCGCCCAGCAGCAGCTCGCCGCCCTCGGCCTTGAAGAGCCGATGCACGGCGCGGGCTTCGCGCTCGGCCCAGGGCAGCGGGCCTAACCCGGCATCGCGCGTGCTGTCCGCGCCGCTACCGCCGAACGAGGGATTGCCCACGGCGAGCAGCACACGGCTCCAGCGCGGGGGGGCCGCACGCGCGAGGGCGGTGAGCACCGACGCGGAAGGGCCGTAACGAATCAGCCGCGTTGCCCCCCAGGGCCGGTTGCTGTGGTCCAGCAGCGTCTCGAACGGAACCCGATGCAGCGGGCCGTCGGGCACGATCAGCAGCTCGGTGGCGGTATCCGGCGCAAGCGGCGCGATGAACTCACGCCAGGCGCGCCGGGCGGCCGCGCGCCAGAGCGTGTCGCCGGCGGGACGGGTCAGGCTGCCGAAGAGAAAGTCCACGGTACGGGCGAGCGTATCCACCGAGCCGAGCACCGCGGCGCGCAGGGTATCGCGGGTCAGCCACCATCCCACCACCTCGCGCTCGCCCCAGAAGAAGCCGAGCAGCGCGCCTCCGTCGGGCAGGAAGGCGCGGATTTCCTCCGCGCCGACGGGTCGCGGGCCGCCGAGCGGGTTAGCCGCCTCGAGGCGCTCGAGCGAATCGGCCAGCGACTTGAGCTCGGCGTCGAGCCGATCGCCTGCCGCCGAATCGGACGCCGCGGAACGTGCCTCGTGGGTTTCCCAGATCCGCTGGCGCAAGGCGCCCGCGCCGGGCGCGGGAGTGACACCGCGGGCGGCCATCACATCCAGCAGGAGCCGCGCGCGCGCCCGCTCGGCCACGCGAAACGCCTCAGCGGGGCGGCCGGCGGCGAGCAGGGTGCGGATAGCGCCTTCGTAGGCGGCAAGCCGGGGGGCGGCGACCCCCATGCGGAGATCGCCGAGGGCGAGGCGGCCGCGCAGGGACTCAAGCAAATCGAGCGCGGTGCCGAAAGCAGCCGACGCTTCGGGGCGCTTGGCCGCCTCGAGGGCCTTAGCGCGCGCCTCGAGCGCGTCGAACTCGATGGCGGGATCGCCAAGGGAATCGGCGATGACAATCGCCTGCTCGGCGAAGCGCAGCGCGGCAGCGGGATCGGCGAGGGCGATGGCGGCATCCACCAGTGCGATCCGGCTGGAGACGCGCTCGGCGCCGAAGCCCAGCGAGTCGGCGAGCGCGCGTGCCTTCTCGAGGGTGTCGGCGGCCTCTCGCGCGGCGCGGCGCAACAGCCGCACGCGGCCGAGCTGCTCGTAGGCGAGGAGCTCGGCGGCGTGATTGCCGGTCTGCCGCGCGATCTCGAGCGCACGCGCGGCGTAGGTCTCCGCGGGCTCGGGCCGGCCGCCCTCCACGTACATGCCGGCCATCTCGTTGCTGAATTCCGCCATGAAGCGTTTGTGCTGGATCGCCTCGACATAGGGCATCGCCCGGGACATGGCGTCGAGGGCTCCGTCGCGATTGCCGGTATCGCGGTAGACGTTGGCGAGGTTACCGAGCGCGAGGGTCATCGCGAGGGTGTCGTGCGCCTGGTTGGCCAGCGCGTAGGAATTCCGCAGCGCGGTTTCCGCGTCGTCGTAGCGGCCCAGGTGCCGGTAGCCGATGGCCACTTCGTTGAATCCACCGGAGATGATCCGCGGCGAGAGCGGGATGGCGCGTCGCAGGAAGAGCGAGGTGCTGTCGGCGGCCAAGGCTTCGCGGTAGCGACCGCGGCGCGAGAGCGGGGTGCCGAGCGCGTCGTAAGCAAAGACGCCGAGCTCGCGATCGCCGGTCCGGTCGGCGGACTCGACCGCACGGTTGGCGAGCGCGATGGCGGAGTCGAGCAGGCCCCGGCGCTCGAAGAGCTTGCTCTCGGTGACGGTGGTCCAGCCGTCGCGGCGGGGGTCTCCCGCCGCGAGGCCGCGGGTGATGATGAGTCCGGCGGCGGCGCTGTCGAGCCGGCCCGCGCGCAGCATGGTCTCGGTCCACCAGATCTGGCCGAACCACTGGTTAGCGCTATCGCCCAATTGGGTGAAGGAATCGCGCAGCCGAGCGTAGGCGACTGCGGCCGGCGCGAAGCGGCCGGAACTGACCAGCAACCTGGCGCTCCGGTAGGCGGCGGTGTCGGCGACAGCGTGACTGGAGGAGGCCGGCCCCTGACACGCGGCGGCCAGAAGGAAAGCCGCGGCGAGGGCTTCGCGGCGCGCGATCACGGCGTGGGCGCCGTGGGGGGGGGCTTGGGGAGCGCGTCGGTCAAGGCGGAACGCGCCAGCTCGCCGCCCAGGCGATCGAGCGCCTGGACCTGCCAGAAGAGCGGGCCGGTGGCGGTGACTGAGTCGCGGGTCAGGCTCAGGGTGGTATCGGCGACTTCGCGCTCGCTGAGCACGGCGCCGTCCGGCGCGAACAGCCTGACGCGGTAGCTGGCGGCGCCGGGCAGCGGGCTCCAGCTCACGGCCAGGGTCGCGGCACCGGTGCTCACCCGCACGAGCAACGCTCCGGATGATCCGGCGCGCTCGGTGTCGGGCGGCGGGTTAGGCCGCTGCAGACGCCAGAGCCCGATCCCCACCGCGCCCAGCAGCACCGCCGCCGCCAGCACGGGCCAGGGGAGCGGGAGCCGGCGGGGCCGCGCCGGTCGGGTGGCGCGCACCTGGGCGCCTCCGTGCACCAGCTCCCAGCAGCGGTCGCACCCGAAGTAGTGGGCCTCGAACGCTTCCGCCTGCTCCGGACTCAACTGGCCGCGGAGGTACTTGAGGTCGAGCTCGTCGCGCTCCACCTCGCTGCAGGTCAAACCGGCGCTGGCCATCGTCATAGGGTTCCCGGCCGGGTCATGACGTTACATCCGCCGCTGCGTCGCCCAACAACACGGCGAGCCGGCGCAGCGCGCGATGTTTGCGGACGCGCAGCGCTTCCGCGCTGATACCGAGCTGCCGCGCGATGTCCGGAGTGGCGGCCTCCTGGTAATAGAGTAGCTTGAGCAATTGGCGGTCTCCCGGCTCGAGACTTCCGAGCGCGCGGCGCACCGCGGCGCGGCGCTCCTCGCTCAGCAGAGCGAGCAAGGCATCTCCCTCCGCCGCTTCGCTCTGCTCGGCGCGCCAGCGGGAAAGCGCGCGGGACTCGCGTGCGGCCGAGCGGTCGCGCTGGAGGCAGAGGTGGCGCGCGGTCTGGAACACAAACGCCGGGAGCGCCTGGGGGTTTTCGAGCCGGCCTTCGCGCAGCGCGGTGCTCA
>CAZYQK010000189.1:0-3694 GCA_964650245.1 uncultured bacterium
GCCCAGGGAGGTCGCGGCGGGCGGGCGCGACGCGGATGGCGGAGCGGGGGCGGGCGCCGGCTTCGCTTCCTCCGCGGGCCTCGCCGCCCGGCGCGCGCGGTGCCCGGGCTCCGGCACCGGTGGCAGCGGGACGCGCTCGAGCAACCGGCCCGGATCGGCCACCGCGTAAACCTCGCCGTCCTCGGTCATCACCGCGCGGCTGAATCCCAGCGCGAGCGCCGCGGGCTCGGGCTCGCACGGCACCGCCGGAAGCCGCCACACCAGGCGGTCGGCGGTGAGCCATGCGCGCCTGAGCCCATGCCCCACCAGCAACACCGGATAATCCGCCGCCGAGCGCGAGAGCGGCTCGAGCGGCTCCAGCGCGGGAGCGTCGCCGCGCGCGGCACGAGCGCGGAACTCATCGCGCGGCACGAGCGCGAGCCTGAGCACCGCGTGCCACGGCACCGCGAGCCTGAGGCTGCCCTGCTCGAGCATGATGAAGCTCGCGCGCTCGGCCCACGCGGGAACGCGCAGCACCCAGCGGGGCGCGCCGCCCGGCCCCAAGTCCGGCCCGAGCGCCGGGCCGAGGTTGCCGTCCACCGCGGCCATCACCTCATGCGCGGGCCTCAAGCCCGCCGCGTCGAGTGGCTCGCAGCTGACCTCGAGCAGCGCATCCTCGGCGTGGAGCTCGAGCGGACGCCGCGGCCCGCCCTCGCCGCAGATCCAGTCGAGCGCCGCGCGCAGCGCGGCCGCGACCGGGCTCGAGAGCCGCGCTGCGAGCGCAGCTTCATCGCCCGCGAGCGGCAGGTCGCCGAGCACGTCGTGAACGCTCAGGGTCGGAACCGAAGGCGACTCCCCGGCCGATGGTGCCGGAGGCGGGCTCCATTCGAGCGCGCCCAGCTCCCCGGCCAGCGATCCCAGCTCGCGATCGGCGTCGCGGAATCCCGCGACGTCGCCCGCCCCCGCGCAGCGGGCCGCGGTGCGGAGCACGCGCTCGATCGCGGGATGAAGCTCCGCGGGCCACGGCCGGCCGACGTGCGGCTCGAACGCCGCCAGCAGCCGATCGAGCCCGGGGAGCGAGAGGATCTGCGCCGCGTCGCGCGCGGCCCTGAGCTCGTGCGTCGCGCTGCCCGGGCCGAGCGCGCACTCGAGCGCTTCGGCCAGTCCGCGCGCGAGCTGGCGCCCGGTGTCGCGATCGCCGGCGGGAATCACGGGCGCTCTTCCCGGCCGCGGGTCTCGGGCTCCTCGCCCGTCTGGCCTTCACCGGGCTCGAGCAGCCGGAGCCCCGCCGGGCGCGCGGGCGGACCGGCGGCGCCCGCGGGCACGCGCGGCTCCTCGGGCAGCGCAGCTGCGGACCCGAGGCGCAACACCAGGCCTTCCATCTCGCGCGCCTCCTCTTCGAGGCGCCGCAGCAGCCGCTCGGCCGCGCGCGAGGCGCGCTCGCCCGCGGCGGAGAGCCGCTCGCCCTTCTGCGCCGCGTCCTGGATCATCTCGCTCACCCGCTCGTGCAGCCGGAGCACGTTCTCGGGCACGCCGGCGATGGCACCCGCCGGCGGCGGCGCCTCGTCGAGCCTCCCCGCGATGCGCTCACGCACTTCGCGCATGCGCGCCGAGGCGGCCGCGACCTCACGCTCGACCTCGCGCGAGAGCGCGTCGGTCCGCTCGGTCGCCGCCCGCACCTCGCCGGCCAGCGCCTTCAACTCGGCCGTCAGCTCTTCCGGGTGCCTGGCGGCCGCGCCGCCGCGGCCGCTCGCGATGACCGCGTTGAGCGCGATCAGGGTCGCGCGGTTGGCGAGCGTGTGCACGATTTCGGCGATCTCGCTCACGCGCGCGAGGCCCGCCGCCAGCCGCTCGACGCTCTCGCCCGCGGCCGCGACCAGCTCCCCGATCGCGGCGGCGGCGGCGGCGCGGTAGCGCTCGATCGCCTCGGCCACCGGCGGCGAGGCGCCGGTCTCGAGACCCGAAGCCTGGATCGCGTCGCGCAGCTCGCCGCCCAGACGCTGCAGCTCGCGCACCGTGGTGATGAGCGCCGTGGCCTCGACGAAGCCGCGCTCGGCCTGCTCGACCGACTCGCGGGCATCGCCCAGCGAGGCCTCGAGCTCGACCCGCACCAGCCGGACCGCCTCCTGGTTCTGCTCGCCGACCTCGACCTCACGCGCGAAGCCGCGATCGAGCGAGGCCGCGAGCGTCGCGAGCGGCCCGGCCTCGAGCCGGAGCGGCTCCCACCGCTCGCTCGCGATCCAGCGCTCGACCGCGACCGAGAGCGCGGCGACCTGGTGCTGGAGGTGGCGCAGCTCCTCGCCGGCGCGGCCCGCCTGGCGGTGCGCGGCGATGAGGTGCTGCACCTGTTGCGTGAGGTCGGAGATCTCGCCCCAGCCCGAAGCGGCGGGCAGCCCGCGAAGCTCGTGCACCTGCTGAGACGCGAGGGCGCGCGTCAGCCCGCGCAGGGCACCGAGAATGCGGGCGTCGAGCCACAGGGCGAGCAGAGCGCCGGTCACGATCCCGAGCGCGCCCGAGCCGGCCAGCCACAGCACCAGCGTCGCGGGATCGGGCGTCACGGCGGGACCGATTCGGGTCCCGATCACCCACCAGATCCCGGCCGCCGCGACCAGCGCGCCGCCCAGACAGGCGAGCCAGAGACGCAGCCTGAGCCCGGCGGCGGATTCGGGCCCGGCGGGCCGGCCCTCGGAGCGGGATGTGGGGAACTCGGTCATCCGGGGAATGGCCAGCGCCATGTGGGTTCAGCAGGGTGAGCGATCGTCACATCATGAGCTTGCGCAAGAGACATGCCCGGCAGCGGCCCTCGCGCCGGGCTTCCGCCGGACCCTCGACGATCGCGGATCCGGTCCGGTCGGCGGTTCGTTTCGTGCAGAAGGCGCGGACGGGGCGGTTCCGCAACGGAGCGGCTAGCGCGCTGCGACTCAACGGCGTCGGGCCTGACGACCTATTAAACAACTTTACCCGGAGACAAAGGCATTGCGAAATCCGACGGCGCGCGAGCAGTCGCTTGGAGACCGGATTGGGTGCCGCGAGCGGCCCTCACCCCGCTGCCCGATTCGGGGCAGATCCCCCATGCCATGCGCGAGGCGGCGCGAAAGCGGCACCATCGCGTCGGTTCCGGAAGCTCCTCTCCCTGGCTCAAATGGCTGTTTCGACCGCACTGGCCGCGCGCGCGGCTGGCCGGTCCCTCCGTGGCACAGACGATGCAAACCGGAGATCACAGAAGCGAGATCGAGCCTCGCCCCCTCAAGGTCCTGAAGGCGAGGCGACGGCCAGGAGGCGAGCCATGAATCCGCGTCAGTACGTCGATCTCAAAGACACCAGCCGCGACCTGCAGCCGACCTACTTCTTCATGGTCAACTGCCTGCTCTACAGCCGCATGGAGACCGGGCTGGTGTCGAACCAGGACTTCTACGACGAGGACGTGAACGTCTACCTCGCCCACCTGCTGCACTCGTTCATCAACCCCGAGTATGTCGAGCAGTCGAAGAAGTTTCTCTCCAAGTACGACACCGACGTCTTCCGCCGGCTGTCCAACTCGACCGACGCCCGGCTTAAGTACCAGATCTACAAGACCAACGCCGACTTCCTGCTGATCTCGATCGGGCTCTTCGACAACCCGGTGATGGCGGAGGCCGCGCGCGCCAAGCTGCAGCCAAGCGAAGAGGCCTACATCGGGCGCGGCAAGACCTACTACCATTTCGCCTACTCCTAC
>CAZYQK010000190.1:0-3652 GCA_964650245.1 uncultured bacterium
TGGGCGAGGCCTCACGGGCCCGCAAAAGGTGAGAAGCGCGGGGCTTCTGCTTGGTACTGCGGGCGGCAGTCTACGGGCGGGTCATCGCCAATGCAAGCGGCGTTTCGAGAAAGAGAAATCCCCTTTCGGACGTTCCGGGCACGGCCGGTGAGGGCCGATCACTTCAGCCACACGAAGCGTTGCCGGAACTCGCTCCCCGAAATGCGCAGTCGCGCGAAGTAGACCCCGGGCGCCGAGGTTCCGCCGCCGTCGCGTTCTCCCCTCCATTCGAAGTCGTACGCTCCCGGATCCAGGGTCCCGCGGGTCAGTGTGTGAACCCGGCGGCCAGTGACGTCGAAGATCTCGAGCGTCACGTCCGCGCGCGAAGGCAGCCCGAAGCTGAGCACCGCGGGGCCATTTGCCGGCACCGGATGGATACGCAGCGCCTCGATCCGGCTCGGCGCCCACCGGCCGACGAGTCGAAGGGGAATCCACGCAGTGTCACCCGCCGCCGTGCGGATTCCGACGCGGCCAGCGTAGCTTCCGGGCGGGAGGTCGCGCGGGACCAGGATTGAGAGCGCGGCATCGGCCGCGCCTCCGGCCGGAATCGCTCCGCCCGGCAATTGAACGAGGATCGAGTCGGCCGGAATCTGGCCGCGCGGACCCTCCATCGCGGTCCGGAACACGCCCCCGAGCGTGAGGGCGCTCTGGCCGCCGATCTCGGCGAGCACCACCGTGGCATGCACCGTGTCCGGCCGCGTCGGCTGGAACTCGAGGCGCTCGGGTCGCACGAAGAGCGTCGCCGGATGCTCGACCTCGAGCCGCGCGGCCACGTTGTAGCTCGAAGGCGCGCTCGCGTTCACGGCCACGGTCTTCACCCGATAGCTGGCGCTCCCCGGCTGCGCGATGCGAACGCTCTCCAGACTGCCGGCGCGGCCGCTGTATTCCGACCCCGGAATCTGCAGATCGATGCCGCCGGTCGTGTAGTTCACCCCGACGTGTCGTCCCAGCAGGTCGTAGACGTGCAGGTCGAAGTCCTCGGCGGTTCCGCTGAGCACGACGTCCAGCGCAGCAGCTCCCGGAGGATTGGGGATCGAGGTTTCGGCAGTTTGCCCTTCGGTCAGGATCCCGCCGGATGACGGCGCGCTGGCGTCGGTCCAGCACGCGAATCCCGAGCACACGCTGAAGGTCTTGCCGATCTCGGTCACTCCGGCGCTGCCGATCACCACGATGCGGCCGAGGTAGTACCCGGAGACGAAGATGCCGCTGCTCGGCACGACGAAGGGGATGTCGAACCTCCGGCTCTGTCCCGGTCCGATGTCAGCAGCATCCGCCTCGAACACGCCGATGGTCCGGTTGCTCTCGCCGGCGATGACGTGAAGGTAGGCCTTGGCTCGTCCCGCGCGCCCCGCGTCGTCGTTCACCACGGTGGCCTGCGCGGTGGCTCGGCCGACATCGTCGAGCAGGGAGACTCTCACGTCGGGCACGTCGTAGGACCCGATCCGCATTCGCGATGAGCAGGCGAACGCGTCCTCGCCCCTGGCGCTGGCCGCGACCGCCGCGCCGACGTCCCCGGCCGCGGTGGTCACCAGGTCGCGGGCGATGCCGATGTCGGAGACGCTCTTGGCGGTCACGTCCCACATCTCGAACACGAGCGCGAGCCCGGTGCCCAGCTCGAGGGCCGTGGCCACGTGGCCGGTGGCGCTGCAGACGCCTACGGCGCCCCAGTAGATGCCCTCGACCGGGAGCTCGCCCACGGCGGTGATCAGGGCCACGCCCTTCGCGCCCAGCCCGAGCGTGTTGACGCCCACGCAGGTCCAGTTCCGCCAGGTCGAGACTCGCCGCGATCGGTCGTAGCTCTCGATGACGCGGCCCAGGAACTGCGCGGCATCGCTCGCGGCGCCGAGAAACGTCGGGTTGATGGGCGCGAGATCGATCCTGCACCTGCCCGGCATCGCCCAGTACGCCATCTCCTCCTGGCGCGGCACGTCGCGCGCCGGGGTGACGGAGCGAAGCGCGGTGGTCGTGCGCCGCAGCGAGGAGAGCGTTACCGAGAGCGGATACGACGTGGGGAGCGGATCGGGAATCCCGGCGACGATGCTCTCGATCCGTGAATGCACGGCCGCGATGACCGCGTCGACGCCGGCGTCGCTTCCGTAGCGCCAGCCGGAGGTTCCGCTCACCGCGGTCGCGATCGCGTCCGCGGTCTGACCCAGCGTCCACGCAGGGTCGACCAGATCCATCACTCCCGCGGTCGCGGCCGGGAAAGCGTGGACCAATCCCGTCTCCGCCATCTTCTTGGCCCACTCGCGCAGCGCCTCCTCCCCCGCCCGCACCGCCCCGTGCACCAGGAAATCCGAGACTACCCCGGTCGGATCGGAAGACAGGAGCTTCAAGGTCGCGCTCTTCGCGATGCTCTTGAGGCTCAGGTCCTCGGCCAGCCGGTGGTAGACGTCGGCGGACGCACCGGCGTAGAGCTCGACCGTGCCGCGCGCGTAGTCCGCGAACGCCTGATCCAGGTTGCGCAGCGCCTGCCGAAGGCGGTCCGCATCGGTGCCCACGGCCGGCAGGCCCAGGCCGTAGTGGAGATCGATCGGGGTGGTCTGGAACTGGGCCGCCACGAGCCCGAACGAGTAATAGAGGAGCACGCAGCTGTCACTGTTGGGTGAGGTGGTGTAACCGGGCGTGTAGAAGGGCTGCGCCGGGTTCGGGGTGTAGTCCCATGCGTAGTTCACCGCATTCGGCCACCAGGCGAAGACCATTCGCGCCGGCACGGTGCCGGCAACCTCGCCCACGCCCACCATCGCCGGGTTTTCGGGCGTCAACCATGCCTCCCAGCGAGAGAAGTTGACCGTCGGAACGTCGGTCTCGTAGGTGCGGGTTCCGAGCGGAGGCGCGTAGAGGGGCGAGCCGTCGTTGACTCCGATCTGCGTGTCGAGCAGGTATCGGACTCGAACGTCGTGCGCGCTCGACGTCCGGTTGGACGCGCTCGTGTAGATCCCGAGCGACGGACCCTCCAGCACGAAGCGCTGCTCGATGTCGATCCCGCCCGCCACGGTGTAGACGATGCGCGCGGTGGTCGAGTTCGGGAAGCTGAGCGGCGAGGAGACGGCAAGATTTCCGTCGCGCTGGGTGAAGGTCGCGGCGTCGACCCGGACCGACAAATTGCCCGTGGCGGCGGCTGGATAGAGCAGCCACGCCCCGTCCGAGCTGCGCTGGAGCGTGAACGCGCCGTTGCTGTTGAGAGTCAGGGTCAGGGTGCCGTTGGTCAGCGTGCTGGCGGCGCGGGCTGGAAGACTTCCCTGGGACGCGAAGTCGGCTGACTTTTCGAGGGTGTTGGGCCCGCCCCAGGCGCTCGCACTGATTGCGGCCTGGCTCAGCAGCAGAATGTGGAGAAACCTGACGGCGGCCAGCGGCGCAGGGGTCACTCGGTCTTCCCGCGAGAGCGATTCCACGCGGCGCGTGGGGGGGCGCTCGCGACGTGCCAATCGTGGTGCAGAAGGTAGCGTCGTGCCTGCACCGCCGTCAAACCCGAACTTCACCGTGTGGCCCTGGCCGAGCTCCGGGCTGAGGGCGCCACTTCCGTTGACACCACCGCGCCCCGCCCCTAGCCTCCCGCGCGTCCCGAGCCATGGGGGCCGGGCGGAAGAACCGCAGGAGGCGTCGATGAAGA
>CAZYQK010000191.1:0-3636 GCA_964650245.1 uncultured bacterium
CCCGAGGGGCCAAGCAGCGCCAGGCACTCCCCCGACTCGACGGCGAGCGTGAGCCCCCTCACCGCCCGGTGCGCGCCGTAGGACTTGCTGACGCCTGCGAGCTCGACCGTCGCCACGCCGTGTCCAGGCGACCGGTGTCGCCGGCGCTACCGGCGCTCGATCTCCTTGTTGAAACGGTCGGTCCAGGCCGGGAGCTGCTCGTTCATCGCGACGTAGTCGAGCTTCACGAGCTTGGCGAGCTGTTCCCGGGTATGCGGCACGCGCTTCGCGGTCTCGGGGTCGAGCTTCGTCAGCCTGTTGATCGGGCCGAAGAAGACGTACTTGGCGAACGCCGCCTGCGCCTCGGCGCTGACGAGGTAGTTCACGAACTCCTGTGCGAGCTCCGGATGCGGCGCGCCTTTCAGCACCTCGAACCAGTTGCCGAAGAGAATGGTCCCCTCCTTGGGGTACACGAAATCGACCGGGAAGCCCGTCCCGGCCAGCTCGTAGACCCGCGAGCTGCCGTTGAACGTGATCCAGACCTCACCCTGCTTGATCAGGTTGTCGAGCTCGGCCGGCGCGTTGACGAACGTCGGCGCCGAGGGCGCGAGGTCCTTCAGCTTCTTGAAGGCCGCCTCCACGTTCCGCTCGTTCCCGCCCTCGAGCCGGGCGAGGAACGGGATGAAGTACTGCATGTAGGCGCCCGACGCGCCGTAGAGCCCGACCCGTCCCTTGAACTCGGGCTTCCAGAGGTCATACCAAGAGGTGGGCGCGGGCCAGCCCTTATCCCTGAAGACCTTCGTGTTGTACTGGAGGCCCTCCGCCTGGAAGCCCTGCATCGCGCCGATCCCCTCGGAGTCCTTCGCGATGTCGAGGACGTCGTTGAGGTTCGTCAGGCGCTGCGGGTCGAGCTTCTCGAAGAGCCCGAGGCGCTTGCCGACCACGTGCAGCACGTCGTTCGTCCACAACACGTCGCCCTCGGGCCGGTCCTTCTGCGCGCGGACCTTGGCGAAGCTCGAGTTGGCCGTGCCGGTGACGTAGACGACCTTGACGCCGTACTTCTGCTCGAAGGCCGGGATGATCCGCGCGCGCATGTTCTTCTCGTGCGTGCCGCCGAAGCCGTAGAAGACGACCTCCTTCTGCGCGGGCGGGACGGAGCCCGGCCCGCTCTTGGCCTGCGCGTCGGCGCGGGAGACGAGGGCGCGGCCGGCGAAGGCGCCAGCGGCGAGCGTGCAGACGACGACGAGACCGGCGAGGGCGCGACGCTTCATCGAGCATCCTCCGTGAGAGGGCAGTTCCGCCAGCGGGACCGGCGCGGTCGGTGGCCGCGTCTTCGCGGCAGTATACCAGCCGCGGGCGAGCCGCCACGATAGCCGCGGCGGTCACGGAGCACCTCGCGGCGGTCGCGCGTCGCGCGACCACGAGGCAGGGCTCGCGGCCTTCCGCGAGAAGCGCGAGCCGACGTTCGAGGGACGCTGAGGTCAGCGCTTGAAGAGGCCCATCAGCGAGGCCTTCGCCAGCGTGTTGAAGTTCAGGTAGAAGCCGACGACGGCGGCCGACGTGTCGGCCGTGACGGGAAGCGTGTCCATCGAAACCGCGTGCACCGTGAAGAGGTAGCGGTGCGGGTGGTCCCCCTCCGGCGGGCACGGGCCGCCATAACCCGGCTTGCCGAAATCCGTGCGCACCGGGAGGGCGCCGGCCGGGAGCTTGCCGGAGTCCGGATTCCCGGCATCGAGCGGTAACGCGGTCACCGACGGCGGAATGTTGACGACGACCCAGTGCCAGAACCCGCTGCCCGTCGGCGCATCGGGATCGAAGCACGTCACCGCGAAGCTCTTCGTCCCCGCCGGCGCGCCCTCCCACGCGAGGTGCGGGGACCGGTTGCCGCCACGGCAGCCGAACCCGTAGTCGGCGGACAGCACGTGATCGGGTCCCAGGTAATCACCGTCCTTGAAACTGTCGCTCCTGAGCTTCATGCCCTGTCCCCTCTCCGCGGAAACGGTAGCGCGCCGCCATGCGGACTTTGTTCTTGACCAACCGTTTGATCGCGGACGATAAGTGAGCCGTCATGCCGAGTCAAGACGCCGGCCGCGCTCCCGACACCACCGCCCGGATGATGGTCGGCGTCAGCCTCGGCGGGTCGTTCCCGCAGGGCGTGCCCGCGCCCGGCGCCCTGCTCGACGCCGCTCGACACGCGGAAGCCTCGGGCTTCGACGCGGTCTGGAGCGGCGACCACGTCATGATGTACAGCCCGATCGTCGAGTGCGTAACCCTTCTCGCGGCGATGGCCGCCGTCACCACCCGCGTCCGGCTCGGCACCGCCGTCTACCTCCTGCCCCTCCGGCATCCCGTCATCGTCGCGAAAACGTTCGCCGGGCTCGACTACGTCTCGGACGGGCGCCTCGTGTTCGGCGTCGGCGTCGGCGGTGAGTACGCGAAGGAGTTCGAGGCCTCTAGCGTTCCGGTCGCCGAGCGGGGATCGCGGACGGACGAGGGGCTCGAGATCGTGCGCCGGCTCTGGACCGAGCGGAACGTCAGCTTCCGAGGGCGGCACTGGCAGTTCGACGGCGTGACGCTGGAGCCGCCACCCGTCCAGCGGCCCCATCCGCCGATCTGGATCGGCGGCCGGTCGACCGCGGCCCTCCGGCGCACGGCGCGCTTCGCCGACGGATGGCTCGCCTACATGGTCACGCCGGTCCGGCTGCGCGAGAGCCTCGCGCAGATCCGCGCCTTCGCCGCCGCCGGCGGGCGCGATCCCGGCGCCGTCGCCGGCGGCGCGCTGCTGTTCGTCCACGTGAGCGAGGCGCGCGAGACCTCGCGCGCGCGCGTGGTCGCCGATCTCGGCGCGCGCTACCACCAGCCGTTCGAGAAGCTCGTCGACCGCTACTGCGCGTTCGGCGCCCCGGCCCAGTGCGCCGAGACGATCGCGGCGTTCGTCGACGCGGGCGTCTCGAACCTCGTCCTCAAGTTCACGTGCCGGCCGGAGGAGCAGCTCGATCAGCAGCAGCGCTTCGCGGAGGGGGTGCTGCCGCTCCTCGTTCGACGGTGACCCAGCGGACACGGCGTGGCGCTATCACTCCGTTCCTCCTGGATCGGGACGCGGCGAGTCCGGTGGTCCAGGCCGCTCACCGGAACTTCGGCATCACGTGCTCCGCGAAGCGCCGGATCGAGTCGCGCGCGAGGTCCGAGGCCAGCCCGCCGAAGTTCATCCAGCACATGAGGTACGTGACGCCGAGGTCGTCGCGCAGGACGCGGATCCGCTCGGTCACACGCTCGGCGTCGCCGAAGAGCACGACGTCGCCGTAGAGGTGATCGTAGTCGACGCGTTCGAGGTGGCGCCGGGCCTTCGCGTAGAATCCGTATCCCGCGGCGACTTCGTCCGGATGGTCCGGCGCGATCAGGCCACGGACCGTGTCGAAGTACCACATCAGGTTTGGCTCGGGCTCGCGTCGCGCCCGGGACTCCGAGGCGCCGACGTACACGAAGTGCAGCGCGGGGACCTCGATCCGCTCCGGCGGATGCCCGCTCTCCTGCCACACCCGCCGGTAGGCATCGTAGCTCTGCTTCATGAGCGCGGAGGGCGTGATCGACGGCGCCGTGAGAATGTGGAGGCCCTGGCGCGCCATCTCGGGGAAGCTCCCGGGGCTGACGGCCGCC
>CAZYQK010000192.1:0-3608 GCA_964650245.1 uncultured bacterium
GAGCCTCAAGCCTGAGGAGTATGCGAGTTCGAGCAGGGCCCGGTCGCGCACCGTCGCTGCGTCCCCCGCGCTCAGCCGGTCGAGCGCGCGCGCCAGGTCGAGCGACGGCAGGGTGCGCGGCAGCCGGCGCGGCAGCCGCGGATAGCGCAGGGCGCGCGACGGGTCCGCGGCGAGGATGCCGCGGCGCACGCAGAAGCGCGAGAAGCTGCGCCAGGTCGCGAGCGCGCGCGCAGCACTCGCGGCGGCGTGCCCGCTGCGGTAGAGCTCGTGCAGCGACCGCTCGAGCAGCTCTCGGGTCCATGCCGCGGGCGGCACCGGTGCGCCAGCGGCCGCGGCGCGGTCGAGCACGCGCGCGATGTCGCGGCGGTAGGCCGCCAGGGTATGCGGCGAGGCGCGCCGCAGTGCCCCCAGCTCGGTCAGGAATTGCGAGAGAGCTTCGCGCACGGGATCCCTCCCATCGGTCTCGGCACCATCCTCAGCCGGCGGCGGGCTCCGGCACGGCCTTGTAGCCGCAGCCCTTCCGGACGCAGCGCAGGGTCTGGCCCTTGCGGGTCTCCTTCTCGACCAGGAACGGCGCGCCGCAGCTCGGGCACGGGGTCAGCTTCGGCCGGTCCCACACCGCGAAGGTGCACTCCGGATAGCGCGTGCAGCCGAAGAACGTCTTGCCGCGCCGGGTGCGGCGTTCGGCGATCTCGCCCTGCCCGCACTCCGGGCACTTGACGCCGAGCGTGAAGGGCTTCGTGTACTTGCAGTCGGGCCGCCGCGAGCACGAGATGAAGCGCCCGAAGGGGCCGTTGCGCGCCACCAGCGGCGCGCCGCACAGCTCGCACTGACCCTCGACCGGGGTCGGCAACTCTGCATCGTCCACCGGGCGGGTGAACTTGCACTCCGGGTAACCGGGACAGGCCAGGAACGGGCCGCGGCGGCCGAACTTCTTCACCAGCATGCGGCCGCAGTTGGGACACTGGACCTCGGTCGCCTCCTCCACCTTCTTTTTATGGTGGTGGCTCGCCTTCTCGGCGCTGTCGAGGTCCTTCTTGAAAGGTCCCCAGAAGTCGCGCACCACCCGGTGCCACTCCTGCTTGCCCTCCTCGATCTGGTCGAGCTCCTCCTCCATCGCCGCCGTGAAGTTCACGTTGAACACGTCGGGGAAGGTGTCGGTGAGCAGGCGCTTGACCGCCATCCCCAGGTCGGTCGGCTGGAGTCGCCCCTTCTCGCGCTCGACGTATTCGCGCGATGTGATGGTGCCGACGATGGTGGCGTAGGTGCTGGGTCGGCCGATGTTGAGCTCCTCGAGCACCTTGACCAGCGAGGCCTCGCTGTAGCGCGGGGGCGGCTGCGTGAAGTGCTGCTCTGGCCGCACCGCCTCCGCCGCCTCCGCCAGCGGCTCGCGCGCGATGCGCAGCGCTTCGCCGGCCAGGAGCGCCGGCAGCTTCGACTCGGCGGCCTCATCGTCCTCGTCCACGCCGTAGAGCTTCTGGAACCCGGGGAACTTGAGCACCCGCCCCGACGCGCGGAGTCCGAGGCGCCCGGCCTCGATCTCGACCGTGGTGGCGAGGTACTCGGCCGACGCCGCCTGCGAGGCCACCGCGCGCTTCCAGATCAGGTCGTAGAGCCGGAACTGCTCGTCGCTCATGTGGCCGCGGAGCGACTCCGGGGTGCGCGCGACCGAGGTCGGGCGGATCGCCTCGTGCGCGTCCTGCGCGCTCTTCCTGCTCTTGAACTGGCGCGGCGTTTCCGGCACGTAGTCGGCGCCGAGCTGAGCCGAGAGCCAGTCGCGCATCTCGCCGATCGCCTCGCCCGCCAGCCGCGGCGAATCGGTGCGCATGTATGTGATGAGTCCCACGCTGCCCTCGGGGCCGACCGACACGCCCTCGTAGAGCTGCTGGGCCAGCGCCATGGTGCGCTGGCTCGAGTAGCCGAGGCGGTTGAACGCGGTCTGCTGGAGCGTGCACCTGGCGCGGCGCGGTCTCGACGCCTCGCACCGTCGCGGTGGCGCGTGCCAGCTCCGCCGCCAGCGCGCGGGCGCGCTCGGGGGCGTCGGCGCCGCGCATCTGCGCCTGTTCCAGCTCTTCGTCCCCGACCCGGACCAGCCGCGCCGTAAAGCGCTCGGCTGCGCCGGTCTCGTAGTCGGCCTCCAGCGTCCAGTATTCCTCGGGCACGAAGGCCAGGATCTCCTCTTCGCGCTCGCAGATCAGGCGCAGCGCCACGCTCTGCACGCGCCCGGCCGACAGTCCGTAACGCACCGTGCGCCACACGAACGGGCTCACCTTGTATCCCACCAGGCGGTCGAGCACGCGTCGCGCCTGCTGGGCGTTCACCAGGTTCATGTCGAGCTCGCGCGGATGTTCGAGCGCCTGTTTCACGGCACGCTCTGTGATCTCGTTGAACGTGAGCCGCAGCAGCGGGCGCTTCGCGCTCTTGAGCGCGCCCGCCAGGTGCCACGCGATGGCCTCGCCCTCGCGGTCGGGATCGGGTGCCAGGTAGATGCGGGCGGCGGTGAGCGCGGCGGCCCTGATCCGGGCAAGGGCGCCGGCCTTGCCCCGAATCGGAACGTACTCGGGCTCGAAATCGTTCTCGAGGTCGACGCCGAGCTTGCTCTTGGGCAGATCCATGATGTGGCCGTTCGAGGCCAGCACCGTGAAGCCCCGCCCCAGAAACTTGGTCAGGGTTCGGGACTTGGTCGGCGACTCCACGATCACGAGCGATCGGCCCCCGGCCGTGGCGGCCACCGCGCGCGCGGGACGGGGCGCCGCCTTCACCCCGCGGGCGGGACGGACCGCCGCTTTCGCCCCGCGCGCGGGCGTGGTCGCGGGCGGCCTTGCGCGTCGCGTCGCCGCCTTCGCTCCGCTTCGACCCGGCTTCACGGCCTTAGACTTCGCGGCCCGGGTGGTCGCCCGCGCGGCGCCCGCGGTCGTCCGCCTGGCACCCGCCGAGGACCGGGCAGGCGCGGCTCGCGCACCGCGCGCCGCGGGCCGGGACCTCGCTGCCTCAGTGCGTCTGGTCGAAGTCGCCATGCCCCATCGTCTCCTCGGCCCCGCCGTCGTCGCCCTGCAGCGCGACGCGGCTCGCGACCTCGCGCGCCAGCTCGACGTCCACTGGCCGCACGCCGCACTCTCCCAGCATCTCGAGCACGCGCTCGAACTGCTGCGGGGTGAGCGAACCGCGGCGCCGCAGCGCGATCAGGTAGCCCCAGGCCTCGGGGCTCAGCGATTCACGCTCTTCGGCGGACAGAACCCGCAGCGCGTCCGGCCCGGGCGCGCTCTCGAGCGCGGCTTCGAGCGAGGGCCCGGAATCCCGGGCCAGGTTGCGCAGCACGAGGCAGGCGGCCTGGATGTCCTCCGCGCCGAAGCCGCCCTCCTCGATGCGCTCGCCCAGCGTTTCGAACGCGAGCTCGTCGCCCTCGAGGAAACCCTCGAGCCGCTCCGCGACCAGCCGGAGCAGGCGGTTCACCATGTCGCGCTCGTCGCCGGCGCTCACGTGTGGCTCCCCACGCCCTGGTCCTGATCCATGTGGCACTTCTTGTACTTCTTGCCGCTGCCGCACGGACACGGATCGTTGCGCCCGACGCGCGGCCCGGTCCGCACCGGCGCGGCGCGGGCCGGGCC
>CAZYQK010000193.1:0-3558 GCA_964650245.1 uncultured bacterium
CGGTCTTCTGCACGAGGTCGGCGATGGTGCGGATGTTGGCCGTCTTCAGGCAGTTCGAGGCGCGGACGGACAGCTCGAGCTCGTCGACGGTGCGGAAGAGATTCTCGTTGAGGTCGGCGTCGGAGCGCACCTCGGTGCGCTCGATCTCCACCGTTTCGGGAGCCGTCTCGGGGAAGTTGGTCAGGAGCTCGAAATGATCCTCGAGGATCCGTGACGCCTCGCCCACCGCCGCCACCGGCACCACGCTGCCATCGGTCCACAGCTCGAGGGTGAGCCGCTCGCGCGCCTGGCCGGGGATGGGTTCGACGTTGAGGCTCACGCGCTGGACGGGCGAGAAGTCGGCGTCGAGCAGGATGGCGTTGATGGGCAAGGCTTCCGGCTCGCGGCGCTCGGCGGGTACGTAGCCGCGGCCGCGCTCGACGCACACTTCCATCTCCAGCATGCCGTCCTTGTCGAGGGTCGCCAGCACCTGGTCCGGCGTGAGGATCTCGACGTCGGCGTCGGGCTCGAAGGCGCTGGCCTTCACCGCGCCGACGCCCTGGGCCTTCCGGCGCAGGGTCTTCGGGCGGTTGACGTGGACCCGGAACACCACCTTGCGAATGTTGAAGATGATGTCGAGCGTGTCCTCGGTCACCCCGGGCAGGTGGGAGAACTCGTGCAGCACGGTGGCGATCTTCACCCAGCCCGGCGCCGCGCCGTGGATCGCGGACATGAGCACGCGGCGATACGCGTTGCCAACGGTGAGGGCGAGGCCCGGTTCGAACGGCTCGACCACGAGCTTGCCGTAGGTGTTTTCCGCGACCTTCCAATCGTGAGTGGCGGGGAGCTCGAGCTCCTGCATGCAGACCCCCTTCGGAGATTCGGGGCGAAACCCCGAACGCCGAGTATACCAGACCGTTTCCGGTAGCGAGCCCCGTCTTCCGCGGACATGCCCGGGACCTTGGTCGGCCGGCGATGGCGGGCTCCACGCGAGTCGGGTGCTAGATTGAAAACCATGGGGTTGGCGGGCATGCGACGCTGGCGCGTCGTCCTCGGCGCGCTCGCGCTCGTGGGGATCGCGTGCGGTATCGTCGCCTGGCGGGTGCTGACCCCGACGGCGACGACGGCAGGCGGCACGACGATCGTCGATATCCCGTCCCAGGATGGCGCCCTCGGCATCGCGCGGCGGCTGGAAGAAGTGGGCGTGGTCCGGAGCGCGCCGGAGTTCCTCGCCGTCGGCGTGGTGCGGGGGAGCGTGCGCTCGCTCAAGGCGGGCGAGTATGAATTCCCGCGCGGCACCACGGCGCTGGCCGCGCTCGTTCAGATCGAGAACGGCCGCGTGCGACAACACCTCGTGCTGCACCCGGAGGGCGCGACGCTCGCCGAGCTGGCGCGGGCGCTCGAGACGGAGCGGCTGGCGAGCCCGGGCGACCTCGCGCGGGCGTCCAGCGATCCCCGGCTCATGACGGCGCTCGGCGTCGAGGCGCCCAGCCTCGAGGGCTATCTCTTCCCGGACAGCTACAACTTCGTGCGGGGCATGACGCCGGAGCAGATCCTCACGCGCATGGTCCAGCGGCTGAACGCCAAGCTCGGGCCGGACATCAAGGCGCAAGCGCGCGGGCGCGGTCTCAGCCTGCACCAGCTGCTCACGCTGGCGTCGATCATCGAGCGCGAAGCGGTCGTGCGCGACGAGATGCCGCTCATCTCCGCGGTGTTCTGGAACCGGCTGCGGCTCGGGATGCTGCTGCAGGCGGATCCCACGGCGCAGTACGCCGCCGGCAAGGAACGCCGGACCCTGACCCGCGCCGACCTGCAGCTCGACCATCCGTACAACACGTACAAGTACCCCGGCCTCCCCCCGGGGCCGATCGCCAGCCCGTCGCTGCGCGCGGTGGAGGCGGCGTTGAATCCGGCGCGCGTGAAGTATCTGTACTTCGTCGCCATGGACGATCAGCGGCATCACTTCTCCATGACCGTCGAAGAGCACAACGCCGCGGTATCCCGCTACCGGCTCGCGCGCCATCGGTGAGCGTGGTATAACCCGGGCGACATGGCGCGCACGACGGCCCTTCCCGCGAAGCCGCGCGTCTTGCCGGCGGCGACGAGGGCTCCCTTCCTCTACCACGCACTGCGGCCGCCCCTGCGCGCGGCGCTGCGCCGGCTCTTCGACCTCCGGATGGACGGCCTCGAACACCTGCCGGCGCCCCCGTACATCGTCGCCGCCAATCACCACAACTACCTCGACGGGATCGTGCTGGGCGTCACGGTGCCGGCCCCGATCGCGTTCCTCGTGATGCCCCGTGTCTATCGGGCCACGCCGCTTCATCCGGCATTCCACCGCCACATCGGGTCGATTCCGGTCAGCCTCGAGCGGCCCGACGTGGGCGCCCTTCGGCGCGCCCTGGGGGCACTCGACGAAGGCCGTGTCGTCGGGATTTTCCCGGAGGGGCCGTTCAGCGTCCGGGGAAAGCTCGAGCGGGGCCTGCCCGGCGTGGCCTTGCTCGCGCTGCATTCCGGGGTTCCCGTGGTGCCGGCCGCGATCCGCGGCACGTACGAAGCGCTGAGTGGCCGGCGGTTCTACGTACCGCGCCGCTATCCGCTGGGCGTTCGCTTCGGCGCGCCCCGTCGCTTCTCGGGCCCCGGCCGCGCGAACGACCGCGATGCGCGCGCCCGGGTGACCGAGCGGGTCATGGCGGACATCGCCGCGCTGCTCTCTTGACGGCGCCCGAGAAGACCTGGGGCGGCCGCTTCACCGAGAAGACCGATCCGACGGCGGAGCGGTTCACCGCGTCGCTCGGCTTCGATCGCCGGCTCGCCTTCCACGACGTCGCCGGCAGCGTCGCCTGGGCGGGCGCCCTCGCGCGCGCCGGCTTGATCACGTCGGCCGAGCGCGATGAGCTCGGGCGCGGCCTGGCCGCGGTGCGCAAGGAGCTGGAAGACGGCACGTTCCCGTTCCGCCCGGAGCTCGAGGACATCCACACGAACGTGGAGCGTCGGCTGATCGAGATCCTCGGCGCCGTGGGCGGAAAGCTCCACACCGGTCGCTCGCGCAACGACCAGATCGCCCTCGACGAGCGCCTCTACCTTCGCGATACCCTCGCCGACGTCGACGCCGGCCTCGCCGCCGTACAGGCGGCGCTCATCGAGCGGGCCGCGGAGACCGTCGAGCTCCCGCTCCCCGGGTACACGCATCTGCAGCGCGCGCAGCCAATCGTGCTCGCCCACCATCTGCTCGCGTACGTGTTCATGTTCCAGCGAGACCGCGAGCGGTTCGCCGGCTGCGGCGCGCGCAACGACGTGCTGCCGCTGGGCAGCGGCGCGCTCGCCGGCACCGCCTTTCCGATCGATCGGGACGCGCTCGCGCGTGACCTCGGATTCGCGGCGCCCAGCGCCAACAGCCTGGACGCCGTGAGCGACCGCGATCATCTGCTCGAGTTCCTGTCCGCGGGCGCCATCGCCGGCATGCACCTGTCACGGCTGGCCGCGGACCTCACGTTGTGGGCCACCGCGGAGTTCGGCTTCGTGGAGTTCTCGGACGCCTTCGCCACGGGCTCGTCGATGATGCCGCAGAAGAAGAAC
>CAZYQK010000194.1:0-3422 GCA_964650245.1 uncultured bacterium
CTCGCGGCGCGGCCCTTCACGCGCGCGCTGGCGCTCGGCGTGGACTTTCCGCTCGCGCGAGCGGAGGCGCTCCAGATCCTGCTCGACCGGCTCGGCGGGTATTGCGCGGTGGTCCCTATTCCGGGCGGGGTGCCGCAGCCGCTTGCCGCCGCCTACGCGCCCGCCGCCCTGACCACGCTGGCCCGCTCCCTCGCCGCCGGCGAGCGCGCCGTGACGGCGGCGGTCCTCGCACTGGGGCCCCTGCTCCTCTCCGACGCGGAGATCGCGCGGCTCCCGGGCGGCGATGAGAACTTCTTCAACCTCAACACGCCGGCCGACCTCGCCCTGGCGGAGCGCTCCGTTCTCGCGGCGCGCCCGGAGCGCTCCGCGTGAGCGCCATCGACCGCGCGGGCGGGGTGCTCACGCTGGGCGGCGTTCCGCTCGATCGCGCGTTCGCGGCGCTCCGATCGCTGGAGCCGCACGCCCACGCCTGCTGGGTCTACGATCTGGACGCGCTCGAAGCGCGGGCGCAACGTTTCCGCGCGGCGTTCGCGCCGCTCGCGCCGCTGGTCGCGCTCGCGATCAAGGCCAACGGGCTGCCGGCGCTGCTCGAGCGCGCGCGCCTGGCCGGGCTCGGCGCCGACGCGGGCTCGATCGGCGAGCTGGAGCTGGCCCGCCACGCGGGGTTCGCGCCGGGGCTCCGGGTGCTCAACGGGAACGGGCGCACGCCCGAGGAAGCGGCCTGGGTGGCACGCGAGGGGGCGCACTCGGTCAACGCGGACTCGATCGAGGAGCTCGACCTGCTCGAGCGCGCCGCCTCGGAATCGGCGGGCCGGGTGCGCGTCGCGCTGCGCGTGAATCCCGGGATCGACACGCCCGGGCACCGGTACGTCGCGACCGGGAGCGATGAGGCCAAGTTCGGCGTCGCCCCGGCGGAAGCGCTCGCGGCGTGGGAGGCCCGCGCGCGCTGGCCGCATCTCGCACTCGACGGAGTGCACCTCCACGTGGGCTCGCAGGTGCTGGATCCCGCGCCGCTCGAGCAGGCGGCCGGGGTGGCGCTCGCGCTCGCCGCGGAATCGGCGCGGCGCGGGGCGCCGCTCTCGCTCGTCAACCTGGGCGGCGGGTTCGGGATCGACTACTCGGGGGGCGGCGCCGAGCTGCCGCTGGAAGGCTACGCCGCGCGCCTCGCCGGGCGCGCGCGGACGCTCGCGCTCGACTGGGTGCTCGAGCCGGGCCGCTGGATCACGGCCCCGGTCGGTGTGCTGCTGTGCGAGGTGCTGGCCGTCAAGCGCCGCCCGGCGCCGGACGAGGCCGGGTCGCGGCGGTTCGTGGTTCTCGGGGCGGGCATGAACGATCTCCTCCGTCCCGCGCTCTACCGCGCTTCGCACCGCATCGTCCCGGTGCGTGAGCGCGAAGGGCCGCGCGCGCCGGCGACGGTGGTGGGCCCGGTGTGCGAGAGCGCCGACGTCTTCGCCGCGGCGATCGAGCTCCCGCCGCTTTCACCGGGCGACCTGGTGGCGATCCTGGACGTGGGCGCGTACGGGGCCGTGATGGCCTCCAACTACAACGGCCGCGGCCGGCTCGCGGAGCTGGTGGTCGAGAACGGGCGCCTGCGGCGCGCGCGGGCGGGCGAGACGCCGGAGCAGCTGCTGGCGCGGCGCACCGACGATCCGCTCGAGTGGTGAGAAACGCGCCCGGCGCGGCGGGCGCCGCGCGGCCGGCGAAGACCGCGGCGGCTAGAGCGTGAGCCGCGGCCGGCTCGCGATCAGCAGCGTCGCGGGGCTCGAGGCCAGGTTCGAATAGGCGTGGGTGCGGTGCGAGCGGAAGTGGAGCGACTCGCCCTCGCGCAGCACGTACTGCTCGCCGTCGACGCGAATCTCGGCGACGCCCGAGAGCACCGCCGCCCATTCCTCGCCCTCGTGGCAGTGGGTCAGCGCCGGCTCGCGGCCGATCGGCAGGGTGAGGATCTGGGCGTTCAATTCCGCGCTCTGGACCGGCTCGGTGAGCGGCGCGAGTCGGGCCGAGCCCCACTGCACGAAGCGCCCCTCGCGCTCCCGTGCGCGCAACACAGTCACTTCGGGCAGCACGTAAGGCTCCACCAGCGTCGCGGGCCGCATCCCGAGCCCGCGCGCGATGCGTCCGAGCGCGCCGACCGTGGGCGAGGCCTTGCCGCGCTCGATCTCGGAGACGTGGGTGGCGGAGATTCCGCCGCGCACCTCGAGATCCTTGAGCGTGAGGCCGCGCGAGACCCGCAGCAGCTTGATGCGGCGTCCAAGCTCGGTGGGAGAGGGATCCCGCGGGCGGAGCCGCGGGGCCGTGCCCGGGGCGAATTCGGCCTGCACCGGCGTGTCGGGGGTCACGGGCGGGGCTCTCGAGCGCGGGGGAACGAGCGGCGCATCACGGCTGATCGTCGAGGGAGCGGGTCAATACTGCGATCACTTCCGCGCTCTCGCTCATCGCGGCCCGGAGGCGGTGCGGCACCGCGAAAGTGGCGTGCGCGGCGTCGCCGGGCGAAAGCGTGACGCGATGCTCGCCGAACTCGGCGTCGAGACTTCCCTGCCGCACGTAGTAGATCGCGTCACCGGAAATCTCGTGGGGCGGAAGCTGCAGCTCCGCCCCGGCGGTGGGGCTCAGCAGCAGCCGGTAGGTGAAGATACGGCTCCCGGGAATCCCGGGCGTCAGCAATTCGGCGGTCACGCCCGGGCTCGGGCTCATGCGCTGCACGCGGTCGTACGTCTGGTGCGCGACCTCGGTACGCTCCTCGCGCTCGATGAAGTACGAGGCGTCGCGGTTGAGCGCGCGGGCGATGCGCACCAGGGCGCCGATCGTGGGCGAAGTGCGACCGCGCTCGATCTCGGAGAGGTGCGTGGCGGACAGCCCCGAGGCGTGTTCGACCTGCTTCAAGGTCATGCGGCAGTCGAGCCGGAGCTTGCGGATGCGGCGGCCGAGCTCCGCGATCTCGACGATGGCGGTCATGCTGCTCACTTTGACCTCCCTGCTGCGAGCCGAGCCCGCGCATGGACGGCGCCGCGGCTCGTTCCCGCACTCGGCGGCTGCACCGAAACGCAACCCTGAAAATTTCGAGGGGATGAAGTCGCGCAGGTCGTGCAGCACCAAACCTCAAAAAGCCTGACACACGGATTGTCGAACCGTCAATGCGTATGTGCTGCCGGAATCCACAAATTCGTGCGATCGACTGACCTGATCGCCACTTCGGGGGATAGGCCGGCGGGGAGAGCGTTGCTTCGAGCGCACGCGTCCGACCGCCGGAGCCTCGCCTTCAACGCTCAAACGACCGCGGCCGGCACCGGGTGCGATCTGCGTTCCATCCTCGGTTTCGTGTGATCCCGCACGGGTCGTGCGTGCACGTCTCATCGTGGCCGGCCAGCTTGACAGTCGCACTCCGAGCGGGGAAACTGCGCGGCCGGATTCCCCACGTTCGA
>CAZYQK010000195.1:0-3404 GCA_964650245.1 uncultured bacterium
ACAATCCGTGGGCGAGAATCGTCCTGTGATTACGGAATTGTGAGAGGAGCCCCTTCCTGTGGGGCGCCGGCCTGCACCTCGACCGCTGAGGATCCAGCCCATGGCAGAATTCAACTACGATCGCTACGCTGTCGCCCTCGCGTTCCACGCCACCAACAGGGACGACCTCCACCCGTCCGAGCAGGATCTGATCGATTTCGATCGTGTGCTCTTCAACAGCTACGAAGACGAGATCAACACGCAGGCGGGCGACTTCGGGATCCCACCCACCCTTCGCAATCGTTCGCTGCTGGTAGTGCTCGCGGTCAGCTCGAATGGCGACGAAGCCGGCCAGGTCCAGGCCGCGTGCCGCTTCTTCCGGGACGTATCGCCGCGCCTGCCGCTGGACGCGGCCGCCGCCCCGGCTCAGGCCGCCGCGGCGCCGGTGCGCCGCTCGAAGTCGGCAGCCGGTACCGGCGTCGCTCGAAAGACCAAGAGGCGTGGTGGCGTGCGCGCCCGGCCGAAGCGCGCGAGGAAAAACAAGTAGGAGGCGCGCCCGGACGCGTCACGGCGCGCAGTTGGAGACGACATGAAATGGATCGATCTGCTGCCCATCCTGTTTCCGCTGGCGCTCTTGCTTTGGGGTCTCAGGCGCCGGGCGAAGAGCGGGGGCACGGATGGGTTGGTCACGCAGATTCAATCAAGCGATGCGGCCGGGTCGCAGAGCGTCCGGATCGCGCGCTCGAACAAACCCTACCCGGGAACCTGAGGGCTCGTTCCGGTTGCGCGTGGTGGCGGTGGCGCGGTGTCGACCGCCGGGCGCGCGTTGCGCCGGGGCGAACCCGCGGTGCATCATGCGCTCCCCATGAACGATTCCCGGAGCCTTCTCCGACACACGCTCGCGACGCTCGCGTATCGCGGCGGCAAGGCGCTGCGCGGCGCGCCCGCGAGCTTCGCGACCTTCAAGGCCTCGCCCACCACGCGCACGCCGGCCGAGATCCTGGCCCATATCGGCGATCTCCTCGACTGGGCCCGTTGGCTCGCGAGGGGCGAGCGCGGCGGCAAGAGCTCGGAGCCGCTGCCGTGGGATCAGGAGGTGGCGCGCTTTCACGCCGAGCTGGCCGCGCTGGATGCCTACCTCGCCTCCGACGCCCCGCTCGGCCACCCGGCGGAGCGGCTCTTTCAGGGGCCGATCGCGGACGCGCACACGCACGTCGGGCAGCTCACGCTGCTGCGGCGGATCGCGGGCTCACCGGTGCGCGGGGAGAACTACTTCCAGGCCGGCATCGAGATCGGCCGCGTCGGCTCCGAGCAGCCGCCTCCGGACCCGAAGAACGAGTTCGATTGAGCGTGGAGGATTCGCCCTCGCGACTCCCCGCGGCGCCGGCGGCGCGCCGCGCCCGGCGTTGAACGCGCGCGGCCCACACCGTAAACTCAATGTCTGAGCCCCCCATGACCGACGCCCTGCTCGTCCTCGAAGATGGCCGCGCCTTTCGCGGCCGCCGTTTCGGCGCCCGGCGCGACGGCGCCGGCGAGGTGGTGTTCAACACCTCGATGACCGGCTACCAGGAGATCCTGGGCGATCCGTCCTATGCGGGTCAGATCGTGACCATGACCTACCCGCTGATCGGGAACTACGGAATCGCCCCGGAGGACTTCGAGTCACGCGCGCCCTTCCTCGCGGCGCTGGTGGTGAAGGAGCCGAGCCGGATCGCGAGCAACTGGCGTCACGAGCGCACGCTCGACGAATACCTGTCCGCCCACGAGGTTCCGGGGTTCTGCGACTTCGACACCCGTGCCCTGGTGCGCCACCTGCGCACCCACGGGGCGAAGCGCGGCGTGATCGCGGACGCGAGCCACGGCGTGGAAGCGCTGGCGGCCCGCGCCCGCGCGGTGCCCGCCATGGCGGGCTGCGATCTCGCCAGCGTGGTGTCCGAAACGAAGAGCTATCCCTGGGTGCGCCCGAGCTGGGTGCTGCCCGGCAACGGTGGCGCGCCGGCCGCGGCGGCCGCTCGCGGCGTGACGCAGGCGCAGGGCCGGTTCCGCGTCGTGACCTTCGACTACGGCGTCAAGTGGAACATCCTCCGCCGCCTGATCGACGCGGGCTGTAGCGTCACGGTGGTTCCCGCGACGACCAGCGCCGAGGATCTGCTGCGCCTCGAGCCCGACGGCGTGGTGCTCTCAAACGGCCCCGGCGATCCGGAGCCGGTCGAGTACGCGGTGCGCACCGTGCGCGCGCTCATCGGGCGCGTGCCCATCTTCGGCATCTGCCTCGGGCACCAATTGCTGGGGCTCGCCTGCGGGGGGAAGACCTACAAGCTCAAGTTCGGCCACCGCGGCGGCAACCACCCGGTCATGGACCTCACCACGCGCAAGGTCGAGATCACCGCGCACAATCACGGCTTCGCGGTGGATCCCGACTCGCTCCCCGAGCGCGACGTGGAGCGCACCCACATCAATCTGAACGACCAGACGCTCGAGGGCCTGCGGCTGCGGAACGCGCCAGCTTTCAGCGTCCAGTACCATCCCGAGGCCGCGCCCGGACCGCACGACGCGCGCTACCTCTTCGGACGCTTCGCCGACCTGATGCGCGAGCACGCCGCGGACCGCAGGCGATGAGCACCGCCTGATGCCGCGCCGCAGCGACTTGAAGCGCATCCTGGTGCTGGGCTCGGGGCCGATCGTCATCGGGCAGGCCTGCGAGTTCGACTACTCCGGCACCCAGGCGATCAAGGCGCTCCGGGCCGAGGGGTTCGAAATCGTGCTGGTCAATTCGAACCCCGCGACCATCATGACCGACCCCGAGCTGGCCGACCGCACCTACATCGAGCCGCTCACGCCCGAGTACGTGGAGGCGGTGATCGCGCGCGAGAAGCCCGACGCGCTGCTGCCCACCGTGGGCGGACAGACCGCGCTCAATCTCACGCTCGCCCTCGCCCAGAGCGGGGCGCTCGCCCGTCACGGGGTGGAGGTGATCGGGGCCAGCGTGGAAGCGATCCGCGTCGCGGAGGACCGCGAGGCGTTCAAGCGCGCGATGCAGGAAATCGGCCTCGAGGTGCCGGTGAGCGAGCTGGTGGCGAGCGTGGACGCCGCGCTCGATTTCGCCGCGCGCGACGGCTACCCGGTGGTCTTGAGGCCATCGTTTACGCTGGGCGGGAGCGGTGGCGGCATCGCCTACAACGCCGAGGAGTGCGAGACCATCGTGCGCCGCGGCCTCGACCTGTCCCCGGTGCACCAGGTGCTGGTCGAGGAGTCGCTGCTGGGGTGGAAGGAATACGAGCTCGAAGTGATGCGTGACCTCAAGGACAACGTGGTCGTCATCTGCTCGATCGAAAACTTCGACCCGATGGGCGTGCACACCGGCGACTCGATCACCGTGGCGCCGGCGCAGACGCTCACCGACAAGGAATACCAGATCATGCGCG
>CAZYQK010000196.1:0-3394 GCA_964650245.1 uncultured bacterium
GGCTCAGGGGATCAAGCTCACCTACATGCCGTTCTTCATCAAGGCGAGCGTGATCGCGCTCCGCGAGTTTCCGTGGGTGAACGGCGAGGTGCGCGGCGACGCGATGGTGGTGAAGCGGTACTACAACATCGGGATGGCGGTCGGCCGCGACGACAAGGGGCTCATCGTGCCCAATCTCAAGGACTGCGACCGCAAGAATCTGGCGCAGATCGCGGCCGAGGTGAACGATCTCGCCGCGCGCGCCCGCGCCGACCGGCTCAAGCCCGACGATATCTCGGGCGGCACGTTCAGCATCACCAACGCCGGCGTCTATGGGGCGATCAATTCTTCGCCCGTGATCAACGTGCCGGAGGTCGCCATTCTGGGCGTCCACAAGATCGTCGAGCGGCCCGTGGTCCGCGACGGACAGATCGTGGCCCGGCCGATGATGAACGCCTCGATCGGCTTCGACCATCGCGTGATCGACGGGGAGCTGGCGGTCAAGTTCCTGCGCCGGGTGTGCGAACTGCTCGAACGACCCGAGCTGCTGTGGTTCTACGCCTGACGAGCCGCCGCCCGGAATGAATGCCATGTCGCGACTCACCGCCTGCCATCTCGGTCCGACGCCCTATCGCGAGGGCCTGCGAGTTCAGGAGGCGCTGGTCCGCGCGCGCGCCGATGGGCGCACCGGCGACTGGCTGCTGTTTCCGGATCATCCGCCGGTGCTCACGGTCGGGCGGGGCGCCACCCCGGGCAGCCTGGTCGCGGATCGGGCCACGCTCGAAACGCGCGGGGTCGAGCTGTTCGAGGTGGCGCGCGGCGGGGACATCACCTGGCATGGACCCGGGCAGCTCGTAGGCTACGTCATCGCCGATCTCGCGTCGCGCGGCAGGGATTTGCATCGCTTCCTGCGCGATCTCGAAGCGGCCCTGATCGACGCCCTGGCCGGCTACCACATCCAGGCCCGTCGGGATCCCGGCCGCACCGGCGTGTGGGTGGGCGAGGAAAAGATCGCGTCCCTCGGAATCGCGGTGCGGCGCTGGGTCAGCTATCATGGATTCGCGCTCAACGTGACCCCCGATCTGAGCTCGTTCGACCTGATCCATCCCTGCGGACTGCGCGGCGTCCGCATGACGTCGCTCAAGGCACGACTCGGGGACGGTGCGCCGTCGCTGGGCGAGGCGCGGCAGGCAGTGGCCGCGGCGGTCGCGCGGCGGCTCGGTTATCTAGAGCTTGTATGGGCCGAAGCGGACGAAGTGCAGCGGGCCGCGAACGAGATCGACGCCGCGACGGCTGCCGCCGCCGAGTGACGGAGCTGAGGATGACGGTCAGGCTCACACTGTTCAGCGCCGAAGAGGCGAACCGCATGATCCCCGAGCTCAAGCCGGAGCTGGAGCGCTTGAGCGCGATCAAGCGCGAGTACGACCGGCTCCAGGCCCGCATCGACGTGCTGACGCTCGCGAGCGCCGGTGCTGCGGCCGGCAATCCCGACGCCGTCGACCTCGAGCGGCTGCTCGAGCGTCGCGCCGCGCTCGGGGAGCAGATGTCGCAGGGGGTGGAAGCCGTCCAGCGGCGCGGCTGCCTGGTCAAGGACGTCGAGCAGGGGCTGCTGGACTTCTACGCGCTCTCGGGCGACCGGCTGGTCTTCCTGTGCTGGCGCCTGGGCGAGCCCGAGGTCGGGCACTGGCACACGCTGGAGGGCGGCTACGCCAAGCGCCAGCCGCTCGACCGCTCCGAGCTGGAGTGACGCGCCACCGCGACGAGGAGTGATCGCTTGAGCAACGCCGTCCTTCACGCCACCCCGGGCGCCCGCCCGTTCGCCGAATACGTAGCACTCGATCCGGCCGAGATCCGCGACCGCACCCGGGCGGCGCGGCTGCGTCTCGGCGCGCGCGCCGTGATCCTGGGGCATCACTACCAGCGCGATAGCGTGATCGAGTTCGCCGACTTCCGCGGCGACTCGTTCAAGCTCTCCCAGCTCGCGGCCGCGCAGGCCGGGGCCGAGTTCATCGTGTTCTGCGGCGTTCACTTCATGGCGGAGTCGGCCGACGTGCTGCGCGCCGTGCACCAGACGGTGATCCTGCCCGACTTGAAGGCCGGCTGCTCGATGGCGGACATGGCGGTGATCGAGGACGTGGAGGAGGCATGGGACCTGCTCACCGCCACGCACGGAGACACGTTCGTCCCGGTCACGTACATGAACTCGAGCGCCGCGCTAAAAGCTTTCTGCGGCGAGCGCGGCGGGGTGGTGTGCACCTCATCCAACGCGGGCGCCGTGCTCGAGTGGGCCTGGTCGCAGAAGTCACGCGCGTTCTTCTTCCCGGACCAGCACCTGGGGCGCAATACCGCGCACGCGATGGGGGTGCCGCTCGAGCACATGGCGGAGTGGGACTACCGGGTCGAGGATCTCGCGCGCTTCAACACCCGCTGCTTCCGGCCCGAGACGCGCCTCGTCCTGTGGCGCGGGTTCTGCTCGGTCCACACCAAGTTCACCCTGCGGCAGATCGAGGAGGTCCGCGCGGCGGACCCCGGGGTCAGGGTGCTGGTCCATCCCGAGTGCACGTTCGACGTGGTGCGGCACGCCGATCTCGCGGGCTCGACCGAGTTCATCATCCAGCAGGTCGAGGCCGCGGCACCCGGCACTCACTGGGCGATCGGCACCGAGATCAACCTGGTGCACCGGCTGGCGCTCCAGCATCCGGAGCAGGTCATCCATTCGCTCCAGAAGAACGTCTGCCCGTGCGCCACCATGAACCGCATCGATCCCGCGCACCTGCTGTGGGCGCTCGAGAACCTGGCCGAGGGCCACGTCGTGAATCCCGTCCGCGTCCCGGAGGCGGTGCGATGTCACGCCAGGGTGGCACTCGACCGCATGCTCGCGCTCAAGGGTGGGGGGCAGATGGCGCGCGCCGCGATGGGGAAGGATTGAGATGAGCGACGCGTTCGAAGCGCCCTCGGGCTGCGAGCCGCGCCCTCCGGAAGACGGCCTCGTGGTCCTGAACGAGGCGCATCCCGAGATCCCGGTCTACGGCGCGCCGCGGCCCGCGGTGCCGCAGCGGCTGCCGCTCGCGCCGCGCTTCGGCGGCTGCGCCTCCGGCGCGGGCGTCGGCTTGGGCGCCGAAGTCGAAGTCGGCGCGGGCTTCCGCCGGCTCCCGCCCTGGCTCAAGGTGAAGCTGCCGGGCTCGGGTGAGTACGCCGAGACCCGGGCGCTGCTGCGTCGGGAGCGCCTCGCCACCGTGTGCGAGCAGGCGCGCTGTCCCAACCTCGGTCACTGCTGGGCGCGCGGCACCGCCACCATCATGATCCTGGGTGAGCTGTGCACCCGGCGCTGCGGTTTCTGCGCGGTGGCCCCGGGCAAGCCCAACGGCTTCGTGGACTGGGACGAGCCGCGGCGCGTAGGCGAGGCGGTGGCGGC
>CAZYQK010000197.1:0-3375 GCA_964650245.1 uncultured bacterium
ACGGTGCGGGCGCGCGCCATGCGGCGCGCCGCGGCCGCGGCGCGGGCCGCGTGGCGCTCCGCGACCGCCATCAATAGGACTCCCGCTCGCTCGGGAACGTGCGGGCGCGTACGTCGGCGGCGAAGCGCTCGAGGGCGCTCCGCATCTCGTCCGCGATCGCGGCGTAGCGGCGCACGAACTTGGGAGTGTGGCCGAGGTTGAGGCCCAGCAGATCGTGGGTCACGAGCACCTGCCCGTCGCAGCCGGGACCGGCGCCGATCCCGATGGTCGGGATCGCGAGCTCACGGCTCACCGAGGCCCCCAGACGCGAGGGGATTCCCTCCAGAACCAGCGAGAAGCAGCCGCACGCCTCGAGCCGCTTCGCTTCGCGCAGCAGCCGCTCCTGGTCGGCTTCTCCCCGCGCCTGCACCTTGTAGCCGCCGAACGCCAGCACCGACTGGGGCGTGAGCCCGAGGTGGCCCATCACCGGGATGCCGGTCTCGACGATGCGCCGCACCGCCTCCGCGACGCGTTCGCCGCCCTCGAGCTTGACCGCGTCCGCGCCGCCTTCCTGGATCATGCGCCCCGCGTTCAGCACCGCCTGCTCCGCGCTCACCTGGAAGGACATGAAGGGCATGTCCGCAATCACGAGGGCGCCCGGCTTCGCGCGCGACACCGCCTTCACGTGGTGGAGCATGTCCTCCATGGTGACCGGCAGCGTACTCTCGTAGCCCAGCATCACCATTCCCACGCTGTCGCCGATCAGCAGCATGTCCACACCCGCCTGATCGGCGATGCGCGCGGTCGGGAAGTCGTACGCGGTCACCACCACGATCGGCTCGCCGCGCCGCTTCATCTCGGCGAACATGGGCGCGGTGCGCCGGGCCCGCGCCGGCTGTCCGGATTTCACTTCCTGGCCGCCGCTCATGACGCGCTCCCCCGTTCGATCGGTGCGTAGTAGACCGTGCCCTGCCGGTGAGACAGGATCCGCTTCTGCAGATCCTCGAAGTCGTCCGGGTTGTTCACGAAGTCGATGGCGTTCGTGTTCACCACCAGCAGCGGCGCCTCCAGGTAGTGGAAGAAGAAGTGATTGTAGGCCTCGTTGAGCTGGCGGATGTACTCGCGCTCCATCTCCTTCTCGTAGGGGCGCGCGCGCCGCCCGATGCGATCCATCAGCGTGTCGGGACTGGCCTGGAGATAAACCACCACGTCGGGCTTCATGACCTCCAGCTCCAGCCAGCCCACCAGCCGCTCGTACAGCGCCAGCTCGCGCTCCGACAGGTTGAGCGAGGCGAAGATGCGGTCCTTCTGGAACAGGTAGTCGGCGACCATGCGATCGCGGAACAGCTCCATCTGGCGGAGATTGCGCTGCTGCGAGTAGCGGCTGAACAGGAAATGCATCTGGGTCTGGAACGCGAAACGCGCCCGGTCGCGGTAGAAATCCTTGAGAAAGGGGTTCTCCTCGACCTCCTCCAGCACCAGCTTGGCCTGCAGCCGCTCGCTCAGGAGCCGCGCGAGGCTCGTCTTTCCGACTCCGATGACGCCTTCGACCACGACGTAGCGGTTGTCCGCCATCCTAGTTCCAGAGCCGGGTGCCCCGCTTGATCGGCGGTCGGGTGGTGAGCCGCGACAGGTGATTGAGCAGGGTGTCCCCCGTCCCCGGATGCACGAGCAACGGATCGAGCTCGACCAGCGGCACCAGCACGAACGACCGGCGCGTGAGCTCGGGATGCGGCAGGACGAGATCGGGCTCCTCGACGATCAGGCTGCCGTAGAGCAGGAGATCGAGATCGATGGTGCGCGGGCCCCACTTCTGGGCGCGCACCCGGCCCAGGCGTTTCTCGATCAGCAGCAGGTTCCACAGCAACTGGCGCGCGGTGAGCTCGGTTTCGAGCTGGGCCACCGCGTTCAGGAAGTTGGGCTGGTCCACCTCGCCCACCGGCTCGGTGTCGTAGAGCGACGACGCGCGCGCCAGCCGCGTATCGGGCAGCCGCGCCAGGTCGTCGAGCGCCAGTCGGATCATGGCCTCGCGCTCGCCCAGATTGGACCCCAGCCCGATGAAGGCCTTCATGATCTCCGCTCCCGCACCACCTCGATGACCGCCCGTCCGCCGGTGCTCCAGCCCAGGTTCTGCTTCGCGATCCGCACTCGGACCCGGCGCACCGCGAAGCGCTCGAGCACGCTCTCGGCGGTGGCCGCCGCCAGCGCTTCGAGCAGATGGTAGCTCTTGCCTTCGACCACCTCGCGCACCGTGCGGTTCAGGAGATCGTAGTCCACCGCGTCGGCCAGCCGGTCGCTCTGCTCGGCGCGATCGTCGGTGGGCTCCAGCTCGAGATCCACTTCGAGCCGCTGGCCGGCCTCCTTTTCGTAGGGCCGGGCGCCGTGATGCCCGAACACCGAGAGCCCCTCGAGCCGTATGGTGGCCAACGAATTGCCTCCGACGATCGAATGGCGGACGACCCGATGGCCGACCGCCACGAACCGCAATCGAGTCTAGGAGTGCGGTCGGAGGTGGTCAAGCGAGGGCCGGGTGTGAACGCGGGCCGGCGCCGCGACCACGATCGCGATCGCGGCGAGCGCGAGCCACGCCCCCCAGCCAGCGAGCGTCGTGACGCGCGCCGCGGCCCAGCCCTCCGGCTCGTAGTCGAACGCGACGCGGTGCCGACCCGCCGGCACCACCACGCCGCGAATCAGATGGTCGACCCGATGGATCTCGAGCGGCGCACCGTCCAGGCTCGCGTGCCAGCCTGGAAAGTGGAGGTCGGCGATCACCAGAAAAGCGCGCGCCGGCGCCTGCACCTCGAGCGCGATCCGGTCGGGCGCGTCCTCGAGCCACCGCACCTCGCACGCGGACGAGCCCGGGTAGTCGCCCGCGACTGATTCATCGGCGGTGAGGGCGAGCACCGCCGGGTCGAAGTGCTTCGAGGCCATGCCGCGCAGCACCGCGTCGTCGCCGGGCAGCGCGACCACGAGCGGCACGGCGTAGCCGCGCGGGAGCGCTCGCCGCAGCCGCCACACCCGGATCACGCCATCGGGATCGCGCACCGGTTCGTAGAGCGCGGGATCCCATCGGCCGCTGGTGTCCGCGTCGATGGTACCCACCGCGAGTGCTTCCAGCACGCGATAGCGGCGCGGCAATCCGCGCCGCATGAGATCGCCCCAGGTCGCGGGCACCGCGCCGTGGTTGCCGCCGAGTGCGCGCGTGCGCCAGCTCACCCAGTCGTTCGAGAACAGCGCCCGCCCCCACAGCGGCATGCAGCGCCGGGTGGGATCGGCCGCCGTCACGCGCGCGAGCGACGATGCCGGAGGCGGTGCGAGCGCCTGCGCCGGGCCGGTCGCCCGGCGCAGGATCGGCAGGCTCACCGCGCCGAGGTCGAGCGCGAGCAGCAGCACGGC
>CAZYQK010000198.1:0-3336 GCA_964650245.1 uncultured bacterium
GGCCCGCCACCCGGGCGCGGCGGCCGCCGCCGCCCGCGCCGCGCTCGCCGCGGCGCCCGACGATTCGGTGGGCGCCCGCGCGCTGCTCGAGCTGGCGCGCGTCCATCGCGACGCGGGGCGTGGCGATTCCGCCCTCGCGGCCTTCGGCACGGCGGCGGTTCTGGCGCTGGATCCCGCTCAGCGCGAGACCGCGGGCTGGGAGCGGGGCCGAGCTGCGGAGGATCTGGGGCGCTGGGAGAGCGCGCTCGAGAGCTTCGAGCAGGTGGCCCGGCTCGGCGGGCGGCGGCGCGAGGACGCCGGATTCCGCGTCGGACTGATGCTCTTCATGCTGGATCGCACGGACTCGGCCCGTGCGGTCTGGCGGCGAGGCGAGAGCGAGGCCGCGACCTTCTGGTGGGCGGTCGCGAGCCGCGGCGACGCGCGCGCGGGCGCGGACTCGGCCCTGGCCCGGCTGGCCGCCCGCCCGGGCTACACCTTCTATAGTGTCGCGGCGCGCGAGACGCTCGGGTTACGGGCGTGGCCGGAGCGCGTGGCCCCCGGCGCATGCGTGACGGCACCGGCATGCGATGTCCTGCTCGCGGCGGGCGAGCTGGCCCGGGCGGGGGAAGGGGACGAGGCGCTGTTCCTGGTCGCGCGCGGGGTGGCGGGGGATCCGCGCGCGACGGCCGGTCGCCCCGGCGCGGACGAGCTGCTCGCGGCGTCCCGGCTCGCGTACGCGCTCGGTCGCGTGGCGCTCGGCGTCGGCTATGCGGACCGCGCCCTGCGCACGCTCGCCAGCGGGCCCGATTCCGCGCAGTGGGCGGCCGCGCCGTGGTGCTTTCCACCCGCGTTCCAGGCGCTGCTCGCCTCACCCGGTGGCCCGGGGACCGCGCTCGAGCCGGCGCTGCTCTACGCGCTGGTTCGGCAGGAGAGCCGGTTCGATGCAACGGCGCGCTCGACCAGCGACGCGCTCGGGTTGATGCAGCTCAAGCTCGAGACCGCGCGCGACATGGCGCGCGAGCTGGGCGGTCCCGCGCCCGGTGAGAGCGCGTTGTTCGATCCCGGCACCAACGTGCGGCTCGGCGTTCGCTACTTCGAGCGGCTCCTGCGCCGCTTCGAACGCGATACGGTCGCCGCGCTGTGCGCGTACAACGCCGGCCCCTCCCGGCTGGGGAGCGGGTGGCGGGCGCTGGTGCGGCGCGGCGGCGACGCCCTGCTCTGCGAGCTGGGCTCGAACGCAGACGCGCGCGACTACGCGAGAAAGATCCTCGCCGGACGTGCGGCCTACCGTGAGCTGCGCCCGCACGCCGTCGAGTGAGGGACGTGCGCGGGTCTCGGGGCGGAGGCACCCGGCCGGCCGGATGACCTAAGATGGGGCCGTGACCTCCCCGCGAACACAGGCCCGCGATCCCCTCGAGCCGCTGCGCTCGCCTTCGTTCCTGACCGAGGCGCGGCGCAAGGCGATTCACCTCACCTTCCTGCTGCTGCCGCTCGAGCTTCTGTTCCAGACCCTGCCGTGGCCGCGCGGACGCTCTCAGTTTCGATTGCTGTTCGTCGTCATGGTGACGGGTGCCATCGCGCTCGACCTGCTGCGCCTCCACGAGCCGCGCGTCAAGCAGTTCTTCCGGCGGTTCTTCGGGCAGATGATTCGCGAGCACGAGCAGCTGAATCTCCTGGGCTCGACCTACCTGTTGCTCGCGGCACTGCTCGCGATCGAAATCTTTCCGCAGCCGGTGGCCGCGGCCGCGCTGGGCTTCACGGTGCTGGGCGACGCGGTCGCCGCGATGGTGGGGAAGGCCTACGGTCGGCGGCGGCTGTTCAACAAGACGCTCGAGGGTTTTCTGGCCTGTCTGGTGGTCTGCCTGGGATGGGCGACGTTCGTCGCGGGCGTCGGGCCGCTCCCGCTGTGGCCGGCGCTGGCCGGCGCGCTGGTCGCAAGTTTGATCGAGCTGCTGCCGATACCTCTGGACGACAACCTTGGAATCACACTGTTCGCAGGCTACGCGATGAAGCTGCTGTGGATGCCCTCATGACGCCGCGCCCCATCGACCCGCCGCCATCCCATTTCGAGCAGCCGTTGCGGCTCGCGCTGCAGGGCCGCTTCGACGAAGCGATGGAGCGTATCGGGCCGGAGCTCGAGGCGCACGGCCGAGACGCCGTGGGCGCGGCCGATGCGCTGGCCCAGATGGCGCGAATGGCCGAGGCGGCAGGCGATCTCAAGTCGGCCGCCCACGCGCTGGAGCTGGCGCTGCGCGCGCGGCCGCGGCACGCCGACCTCCACTTCCAACGCGCCTGCGTGCTCCTCCAGCTCAAGCGCCAGCCCGACGCCCGCGCGGCACTCGACCGCGCGCTCGAGATCAACCCGCGCTACGCTGCGGCGCGCCTGGAACGGGCGCTGCTCGATGCCCGCGAGGGATTGCTGGGCGAGGCGCTCGAGGCGCTGCGCGCGCTGCAGCGCGAGGCCGCGGTCGAGGAGCCGGGAGCGTTTCAGCAGGGCATGATTCGGCTCGAGCAGGCGGAGTGGGAGGAGGCCCAGACCCTCTTCCAGAAGGCACTCAGGCTCTCGGAGCCCGTCCTTCACCAGCAGCTGCAGCGATTCCACGCGTTGCTGCGGCAGGGCGAGGGGCCGCGCGCCGTCCAGGCATTGCGCGAGGCGATCGCCGGGCACCCGGCCTACCCCGATCTCCACGCGCTGCTGGGCCGCGCCGAGCTTCAGCAGGGACATGCCGACGACGCGGTCGTCTCGTTCGGGCGCGCGCTCGAGCTCAATCCGGACTTTCACGACGCGCGGCTCGACCTGGCGCGTGCGCTCGAATCGCTCGGCATGCGCAACCAGGCCGCCGATCAGGTGGCGCTGGTTCTCGAGCGCGACCCCGCGAACGAGGCGGCGCTCGAGCTGCAAGGACAGTGGGTGGCGCCGCGGCGGCGTCCCTCTGGCCGCGAAAACACGCCTCCGAAACGCTCTTGACCGTTCCGCCTCCGCGGGCC
This sequence comes from uncultured bacterium, assembly GCA_964650245.1. Taxonomy (GTDB): domain Bacteria; phylum Eisenbacteria; class RBG-16-71-46; order RBG-16-71-46; family RBG-16-71-46; genus WS-2. The sequence goes on from CAZYQK010000198.1 coordinate 2,968, forward strand.
ACCCTAGCGGCGGATCCGGGCTCGGCACGGGGCTCTGGCATCACAGGGAGGACGCCCAATGGCGCGTGGTACCGTCAAGTGGTTCAACGACCAGAAGGGTTATGGGTTCATCACCGCGGAAGGAGAGCAGGACGTCTTCGTTCATCACTCCTCGATCGAGGGCAGCGGGTTCCGAACCCTGCGCGAAGGGGAGATGGTCGAGTTCGAGATCAAGACCAGCGAGCGGGGCGCCGAGGCCGCTCACGTGACCAAGCGAATGTGACGTTCTCGTCGCCCGGAGTCCGCGCGGCCCGATGCTTCGCATCGGGCCGCATCGTTGGTACGCCCAGCATGGGCACTGACTTGGGGGTGGAAGTCCTCCGAGAACTT
>CAZYQK010000199.1:0-3322 GCA_964650245.1 uncultured bacterium
CCGGCGTGGATCTCTCGAACCCGCTCGCCGCGGGAGCGGCTCATCGTCTTCCCGGACGGCGCGGTGCCGCCGACCTCGACTGGCAGGTCACGAGCGCCGGCGGACGAGAGACGTTTCTGATCGTCGCCTCGCGCGAGCCGGTGGCCGAAATGGAGCGCGAGGCCGCGCGGCTTCCCGCGGCGCGCGAGGGCGAGCCCATCGCGTACGCTCCTGTTGATCCGGAGGCGCTGCTTACGCTGCGCGGCGTGACGGGGCTCGCGCCGGCGGCACCCTCCGAGAGTTCCGCACGCGGCCCGCGGCTCGCCGCACTCTCGCGCCGCCTCGCCGCGGCCGCACGCGGCGGAGCGGGCCTGTGGCAGCGCATGGTCCAGCTCGAGAACCCGGAGCGCTGAGCGGGCGCGGGCCCGCCACCTATGGAACCTCGAGGAAATCGCCGGAAGGGCGCCCTGACGTGCAGGAAATCAAGAGTCGCCAGAAAAACCTTGGCGGATCACCCGTCATCCACTAGAATCCCGGTTGTTGCGTATGCACCCCCTCGTTTCTTCGGAGATGAGGGGAGGGTATGAAACGAGACGAGGACCACTCCCGAAAGAGAGTGGTCCTCTTGTTTTCTCCCATCCGCCCCCGTCTGGAAGAAGAGGGCTTGGCGTCATGGGAACGGTGGCGGCCTTCATCGACGGTGGTTACTTGGACAAGGTAGCGCGGTTCGAAAAACAGCGGATCGATTATCAGAAGCTGGTCGCCGCAATGACCGGCACCGACGAAATGCTTCGCGCCTACTACTATCACTGCATGCCCTACCAGCGTAGCCCGCCGACCCTTGAAGAACGTGAACGGTTCTCAGCAATGGACCGCTTCCTTTCCGCGCTGAATCGGTTGCCGAGGTTCGAAATTCGCCTGGGGAAGCTCGCGTTTCGTGGAACGGGGGCCGATGGGCAACCCATGTTCGTCCAAAAGCGCGTCGACAACATGGTAGGGGTAGACATGGCGCTGTTAGCCGGAAAAGGCAAGATATCCAAGCTCGCCCTGCTCTCAGGAGACAGCGACTTCATCCCGTCTTATTGAAGCCGTGAAACGCGAAGGCGTCGTCGTCGCGCTCTGGCATGGCCGAAGGGCTCTCGAAGAGACTACCCCGAGCCGCGAGTTGTTCGACCTCTGCGATGAGAGGCGCGAGTTGACCCCGGAACTGCTGAGTCGAGTTTCCCGACCACCCAGGGCAAACTGAGAGACTGCCCGCGGGCTGGACTCCTTCTCACACCACCAGCTCGGCGGTACCATGATTCCCGTTCGCTCTCCCCGGCCGCAGGGCGGGCCGACGCCACATCCGTTCGTTTCCCCGACCCCGAGGTCGCCGTGATGTCGAAGATCTCTCGCGCGGCGCTCGCCGCGCTCTCCGCAGGCCTCGCGCTGTTCGCGTGCGGCTCCGCCGCCGCGGGCCGCGCGGACCGCGAATTCGAGGCGCGCCTCGCGGCGGTGCACGACACCATCCGGGCGGGCCGCATCGTTCCCGCGGAGGCCCTGGCGCTCGGCGTGGTTCACGAGGCCGAGCGGCTCTACGGGCCCTCGGCGCTGAAGACCGCGGGGGCGCTCGACGTGCTGCTGCAGGCCGTCACCCAGACGGCGCGCGCGAGCCTGCCGGAGTCGCGCGCGTTCGCGGAGCGCGCCGTTGCGATCCGCGAGGCACGTCAGGGCCGCGACCATCTCGACCTGGCCCAGAGCCTCGGGTACCTCGGGCGCGTCCTGCTCGCCCAGTCGAAGGAGGACTCGGCGATGGTGGTGCTGGAGCGCGGGCTCGCGATCCGCCGGCGGCGCCTGGGCGAACACCACGCGCTGGTGGCGAAGAGCATCGGCAATCTGGCGTCGGTCGAGTTCCGCCGCGGAAACCACAAGGCTGCGCTGCGGCGCGCCGAGGAATCGCTGGCGATCCTCGCCCTCGTGCCGGGCGTGGATTCGCTCGAGGTCGCGCAGGCCTACGGCGTGATCGCGCAGCCGCAGCTCGCGCTCAACGACAACGCGGGTGCCGCGCGGAGCCTCGAGATCGCGGTTCGCCTGCGGGAGAAGCTCACACCCAGCGACCCGGAGCTGGCGCCGATCTACGGGAACCTGGGCGGCGCGCTCACGCGGCTGGGCGACTACCGGCGGGCGCGCGAGATGTATGCGCGCGCCATCGCCCTCCATGTGAGGACGCGCGGCCCGGACTTTCCGGGGCTCGCGACCACCTACGAGAACATCTCGTGGGTCTCGAGCGTGCTCGGCGATCACGTCGGGGCGCGCGCGGCCGCGCAGCGGGCGGTCGAGATTCGCGAGCAGGCGCCCGGCCCCGATCACATCCGGGTCGCCCGTGCGCTGCGCTTCCTGGCGGACGCGCTCGAAGCGGGCGGGGACTATGCGCTCGCGCTCACGGTCACCGACCGGGCGCTCGCCATCAACCGCAAGTCGCCGGGGGCGGACAGCCTGGAGCTGGCGAGGACGCTCGAGAACATGGCGACCCTGCTGGGCGATCTGGAACGGCCGGGCGAGGCGCATCCGCTCTACGACGAGGCGCTGCGCCTGCGCCTGCGCGTCCAGAGCGCGAGCGAGGAGCACGTGGTGTGGCTGAAGGGCCAGATCGCGAAGTCGCTCGCGGCGGAGGGCCAGTACGACGAGGCCGCACGCCGCTGGGATGAGGTGGCCCGCGCGCAGGAGAGCGAGCCGCCGCATTTTCTCGCCCAGACCCTGGCCAACCTCGCGCGCATGCACCGGGCACTCGGCCATCTGGAGAACGCCGACTCGCTGCTCGCGCGCGCGCTCGCGATCGAGGACAGCGTGCTCGGCGAAGGATCGGGGCACACGCTCGCGGTGCTGGCCGACCGCGCGACGCTGGACTACGACCTGGGCCGCCGCGATTCGGCCTTCGCGCGTGCGCTCCGGGTCGAGCAGCGCGCCCGCAGTGCGTTGCGCGAGGTGGCGGGGGCGCTCTCCGAGCGCGAGGCGCTGAGCTTCTCCGAAACCCGCGAGAACGGGCTCAACCTCCTGCTCTCGATGGCCGCCGACTCGGTGCTCGATGCCGCCGGGCGCCGGGCGGCGTGGGACGCGCTGGTGCGATCGCGCGCGCTGGTGTTCGACGTGATCGCCGACCGGCGGCGTTCGCTGCGCGCCGGCGATCCCGCCATCGCCGCGGCGGTCGCCGTGCTCGATTCAGCGCGATCGGCACTCGCGCGCCTGATGGTCGCCGAGTGGGAGAGCGGCCCATCCGGAGGGCAGCGCGAGCGCGTCGCCACGGCGCGGCTCAAACGCGAGGAGGCGGAGCGCGCGCTCGCCGGGCTGAGTGCCGCGGACGCGC
>CAZYQK010000200.1:0-3122 GCA_964650245.1 uncultured bacterium
GGCGCTCGGCCCAGCGCATGTACATGCGGAACAGCATCTGGGCCCAGTCCTGCGACTCTGTGCCGCCGGCCCCGGGATGGATCGAAACCAGCGCGCCGAGCCGGTCGTGCTCGCCCGAGAGCAGGCTCCGGGTCTCGAGATCGGCGACCTGCAGCTCGACCCCGGCGAGCTCGCCCTCGAGCTCCTTGAGGAGACGCTCGTCGCCCTCGCTCTGCGCCAGCTCCACCAGCTCGGCGAGGTGGGTCAGCGCCTGGTCGCGGCCGCTCCATTCCTCGACCGTGCGCTTCGAGCGCTTGAGCGCCGCGACGCTGCGCTGCGCCTCCTCGGGACGGTCCCAGAAGCCAGGCTCCGCCATGCGCCGCTCCAGCTCGGCGACCGCGCGAGTCTCGCCCTCGACGTCAAAGGTACCTCCGCAATCCGTCGAGCGTCTCGCGGGTCTGGTCCAGTCGCTTCTTGAGCTCTGCAACGGTCAGCATGGCTTCCTTCTGCTAGGCGCCGGGCGCGAGCGGGTGCCGGGCGCGCAGGCGTTCCACCGCCTCGCGCGCCCCATGCTCCAGGCTCTCCCGGTCGCCCCGGTTGTCGATCGTGACGTCGGCGGCCAATTCGAGCGCGCGGTTCTCGCCCTGCGCCGCGAGCCGGGCGCCGGCCTCCGCCTCGCTCCAGCCGCGCGAGCGCATCAGACGCTCGATCTGGAGCGATTCGGGCGCCGTCACCGCGAGCACCGCGTCGCAATGGCGCTCGAAGCTCCACCGGAGCAGCAGCGCCGCCTCCACCACCACCAGCCCGCGGAAGCCTTCGCCCCGCAGGCCATCGAGCCGCGCGTGGATGCGCTCGACGATTCTCGGATGAACCAGCCGGTCGAGCCGCGCGCGCGCCTCGCCGTCGTGAAACACGCGGGCCGCGACCCGCGCGCGGTCGAGCGCACCGTCCTCACGGTAGACGCCTGGCCCGTACTCCGCGACCAGCGATGCGCGCACCAGCGGGTCGCGGTCGGTGACTTCGTGGCCCACCGCGTCGGCCTCGATCACCCGGGCGCCCTCGCGCTCGAGCGCTCTCGCCACGGTGGACTTTCCGCTCCCGGCGCGCCCGATGAGACCGAGGATGAAGAGCCCGTCGCCCGCCGGAGCGCGGCGCGGCTTAGTGGACATCGAACCAGGTGGGCCCGAGGCCGACCGACACCTCGAGCGGCACGCTCAGCTCGAAACAACCCTCCATCTCGGCGCGCACCCGATCGGACACCCCGGCCGCGTCTCCCTCCCGGCACTCGAGCAGCAGCTCGTCGTGGACCTGAAGCAGCAATCTAGCCGAGGGGTGCGATCGCTTCAAGCCGCGGTGCACCCGGACCATCGCAAGCTTCATGAGATCGGCCGCCGAGCCCTGGATCGGCGTGTTGATCGCCGCGCGCTCCGCGAGCGAGCGCTCGCCGCCGTGCGGGCTCGCGAGCTGCGGCAGGAAGCGCCGCCGGCCCAGCAGGGTCTCGACGTAGCCGCGGCGGCGCGCCTCGATCACGGTCTGTTCCAGGAACTCCCGCACTCGCGCGTAGACCCGGAAGTAGTGGACGATGAAGTCCTTCGCCTCTGGCAGCCCGATCCCCATCTGCTGCGAGAGGCTGCGGGCGCCCATGCCGTACATCACGCCGAAGTTGACGACCTTGGCCCGCGCGCGAAGCTCTGGCTCCAGCTCGCCGGTCACGCCGAAGACCCGGCGCGCGGTGGCGGCGTGCACGTCCTCGCCGCCGCGGAACGCCGCGATCAGGTTGGGATCCTGCGAGAGGTGGGCCATGACGCGCAGCTCGATCTGCGAGTAGTCGGCGCCCACCAGGAGCGCGCCTGGCGGCGCCACGAACGCGCGGCGGATGGCGCGGCCCTGCGGGTCGCGCATCGGGATGTTCTGGAGGTTGGGATCGCTCGAGGCCAGCCGCCCGGTCGCCGCCCCGGCCTGGTGGAAGGTGGTGTGCACCCGGCCGTCGCGCGGGTCGGCCGCCGCGGGCAGCGCGTCCAGGTAAGTGGACTTGAGCTTGGTGAGCGCGCGGTACTCGAGCAGCCGGCCCGGGAACGGATGGGCGCCGCTCAATTCCTCGAGCACGTCGGAGCGGGTCGAGAGCGCCCCGCCCCGGGTCCTGCCCCCGGGCTTGAGCTTGAGCTTCTCGAACAGCACCTTCGCCACCTGCGCCCCGCTCTCGAGATTGAGCTCCTCTCCCGCGAGTGCCACGAGCTCGACCCGGAGCCGCGCGATCTCGTCGCCCGCATGTGCCGACATGTCCATGAGCACGGGGGCTTCGACGAGCACCCCCGCGCGTTCCATCTCGTAGAGCACCGGGAACAGAGGATGCTCGATCTTTTCGTAGAGCGGCCATTGCTCGCGCGCCTCGAGCTGGGCCCGCAACGCGTCGGCCAGCGGGAACAGAGCGGCCACCCGCCGCTCCGCCGCCTCGCCGGTCTCGGCCACCGGGCGCGAGCGCTGCGGCGGGCGCGGCTTGCCGCGCGCGGAGTCGGGCTCGAGCGGCGGGAGTGCCACCCCCAGCACGTCGCGCGCCAGCGCGTCGAGCGAGTGATCGCGCACCGGGTCGCAGACGAACGATCCCAGGTGGAGGTCGAAAGCCGCGCCTGCGAGTGGCAGCTCGAGCCGCTCGAGCGCGTGGAGGCAGGTCTTGAGATCCGCGCCCACCTTGGGCACGGTCTCGTCCGCCAGCGCGGGCCGAAGCCACTCGCGCAGTTTCGCCGGGTCCAGGTTGGGACCGCTCTGGTGCGCGAGCGGGAGATAGCAGGTGGTGCCGTCGCGCGCGGCGAGCGCCAGGCCCACGAGATCCGCCGCACGCGGGCCGCCCTCGCCGAGCACCGGCAGCATCGCCAGGCCGTGGAGGGCGCGCGCGCGCACCTCGTGCAGGCGCTTGATCCACGCCTCGATGCCTCCGCCGGTCGCGCGCGGCGCGGCTTCCGCGCTCCACAGATCGAGTGCCCCCTGGGCGGGCGCGGCGCTCGCGTGCTGCGCGCCGGTCGGTGCGGGTGGCGGACGCGACGGGGGCTGTGTCACGTCCGGTCGCGCGGCCGGGAGCGGCGGCGAGGCGGGGACTTCACCGCGGGCAGGCGCCGGCTCCGCCAGCCTGACGCCCGGCGCCGGCG
>CAZYQK010000201.1:0-3071 GCA_964650245.1 uncultured bacterium
GATTCGCTATCGTCCGCCTGGCGAATGAGGGGTCGCTCGCGGCGTCGCGTCGAGGTGATCGGGCACGAGCACGCGGGAACGTTTCAACGCTCATCGGTCCCGATTCCCGCGCGCGACCGATCTCGACGCCGTCCTCTCCCTGCTGGACTGCGCGTCGCTCAGTCGTTCACGGAATGCCATGGCTCACCTCCTTGTGCGAGGCCATAGCGTCAACCTACTCCGCGTTGCGGGGTTTTGAAACCAGTTCTAGGCCCGCCGCAGGCGGGACCGGAGCGATCCGACGCCGACCGCGCCCAGGCCGGCGAGCAGCAGCAGCAGGAACGGCACCGCGCGCCAGTAGCCCGCGATGAGCGCGAAGGCCGCGAGCGCCGCGAAGTAGAGCGCGAGCGCCAGCTCGCCCCGGCCGCTGAGCCCGCGCGCCGGACCGTACGGCGCGCCGCGGGTCTGCCGCCCGGCCCCCCGCTTGGGGGTGCGCTCCCAGTCTCCCGTGCGCCCGCACAGCCCCTCGATCACGGCTCGCGCGTTGTTCAGCGAGAGTCCGACGCCGAGCACCAGCGCGGCGAGGACGTCGCGCCCGATGCGCCAGCCCCGGCCGAGGCCGCGCTGACCGACGGCGAGGAACAAGGTGACCGGCACCACCCCCAGCACGATGACGCCGAGCTGGAGCCCCCACACCACCAGGGGAGAGGCGTGCCCGGTCGCGAGCAGCACCGGCAGCAGCAGCAGGCCGAGCGCCAGAAGCAGCGGATACGCCACGTTGTTCGTGAGGTGGAAGAACGCCTCGAGCTTGACCGCGGGTGGGAGCGGACTCGCGAGCAGGCGGGGCAGCAGCTTGCGCGCGGTCTGCATCGCGCCCCGGGTCCAGCGCCGCTGCTGGGACTTGAGGGCCTCGATGTCGGCGGGCAGCTCGGCGGGGGCCGTGACCGCGCCTTCGTAGACGAACTTCCAGCCGGCGAGCTGCGCGCGGTAGCTCAAGTCGAGATCCTCGGTCAGCGTGTCGTGCGACCACCCGCCCGCGGACTCGATGCAGGCGCGGCGCCAGATGCCGGCCGTGCCGTTGAAGTTGAAGAACAAGCCGCTCCGCATGCGCGCCTCGTGCTCGAGGGCGAAGTGCGAGTCGAGCATGACCGCCTGCGCCGCGGTGAGCATCGAGCCATCGCGATCGATGTGGCCCCACCGCGCTTGCACCATGCCGACTTTGGGGTCGGCGAAGTGCGGCAGCATGCGGCGCAGGAAGTCGCGCGGCGGCACGAAATCGGCGTCGAACACCGCGATGAACTCGCCGCGCGCGCGGCGCAGCCCCTCCGCCAGCGCGCCGGCCTTGACGCCGGCGCGGTCGTCGCGGTGCAGCACGCGGATGTCGATCCCGCGCGTGGCATGGGCCGCGGCGGCCGCCCGCGCCCAGGCCAGCGTCTCGTCGCTGGAATCGTCGAGCACCTGGATCTCGAGCCGGTCGGCCGGATAGTCGAGTCCGGCCACCGCGTCGATCAGGCGCTCCACCACCCGGCGCTCGTTGTAGAGCGGGAGCTGGACCGTGACCGGCGGCCAGACGCGCGGCGGGGGCGGCGCCGCGGGGCGCGCGCCGCGGCGGCGCCAGCAGCGCCACAGGATCGCGTAGCGATGCGCCGAATACACCACGATCAGCGCCTGCGCTGCGACGTAGAGCACGAAGCAAAGCGCCTGCGCAATGTGGACGGGCGAATCGAGCAGCGGCAGCAGGTCCGGGATCGGAGGTCTCAAGACGGCGCTACTCTACAACCATCAGTTCACGACTTCGAAGTCCGCATCCACCGGGCCGTCGCCGGACTTCTTGCCCTTCCCGCCGGTTTCCTGCCCGGGGGGCGCTCCACCCGCCGCGGCGCCGGCTTCAGACCCCGGCGCCGGGCCCGATGCGGCCTGATACAGCCTGGTGGCCGCCTCGTGCCAGGCCTGCTGGAGTGTTTCGGTCGCCGAGGCGATCGCGCTCACGTCCCCGCCCTTGAGCGCTTCGCGGAGCCGGGAGAGCTGCTCTTCGATACGGGTCTTGAGCGCCGCGTCCAGCTTCGGACCGTGCTCCTTCAAGTTCTTCTCGACCTCGTAGGCGAGCTGGTCGCCGCGGTTCCGGGTCTCGACCTCTTCCTTGCGCTTGCGGTCGTCGGCCGCGTGCTCCTCCGCGTCCTTGACCATGGTCTGGATCTCGGCCTCGTGGAGACCGCTCGAGGCCTCGATCCGGATGCTCTGCTCCTTGCCGGTCGCGCGGTCCTTGGCCGACACGTGGAGGATGCCGTTCGCGTCGATGTCGAAGGCCACCTCGATCTGCGGCACGCCGCGCGGCGCCGGCGGAAGGCCGTCGAGGTGGAAGCGCCCGATGGTCTTGTTGCCAGCTGCCACCGGCCGCTCGCCCTGCAGCACGTGAATTTCGACCGTGGTCTGGCTGTCGGCGGCGGTCGAGAACACCTCCATCTTGCGGGTCGGGATGGTGGTGTTGCGCGTGATGAGGGTGGTCATCACCCCGCCCAGGGTCTCGATCCCGAGCGAGAGCGGCGTCACGTCGAGCAGCACCACGTCGCGGACGTCGCCCGCGAGCACCGCGCCCTGGATCGCCGCGCCGATCGCGACCACCTCGTCGGGATTGACGCCCTTGTGCGGCTCCTTGCCGAAGATCTGCTTCACCAGCTCCTGAACCTTCGGCATGCGCGTGGCCCCGCCCACCAGCACGACCTCGTCGATCTGGCCGGCGCTGAGCCCCGCGTCCTCCAGCGCCCTCAAGACAGGACCGCGGCAGCGCTCGACCAGCTCGTCCACCAGCTGTTCGAGCCTGGCCCGCGTGAGGCGGATGTTGAGGTGCTTGGGCCCGTTCTGGTCGGCGGTGATGAACGGCAGGTTGATCTCGGACTCGAGCGTGGTGGACAGCTCGCACTTGGCCTTCTCCGCCGCCTCCTTGAGGCGTTGGAGCGCCATCGCGTCCTTTCTCAGATCGATGCCTTCCTGCTTCCGGAATTCGTCGGCCAGGTGGTCGATGACGCGCTGGTCGAAATCGTCTCCGCCCAGGTGGGTGTCGCCGTTGGTGGAGCGCACCTCGAACACGCCGT
>CAZYQK010000202.1:0-3045 GCA_964650245.1 uncultured bacterium
TACCCACCCTGCAAGAACTGCTGATGGCGACCGTCGGCGTCGTCGGTCTCGGGCGTGGCGAGGCCGCGGGTGCCAGCGGTTCGGCGCGTGTCGCTTCCGCGGGTCGTGGCCGGGTGACGGGCACGAAGCGCGGTACACGCTCCTGCAACAGCGGCTCGGTGGCCTGCACGCGGGGATCCGAATGGAAGCGCCGCACCATCGGGGCGCCGAGCACGGCGTTCGCCAGCGCGACCAGGCTCATGCCTTGATGATGGGCGAAGAAGGCGCGGACGCCATGGACCCGGGCAGGGTCGGGCGCGGTTTCGCCGTCGGGTGCTTCGGCCTTGCGCGGCGTGTAGTCGAGCGCCTCCTCGAATCCGAATCGGCCCGAGGCGCCCTCGCGGGCGAGCCGGCGGAAGTTCGCGGCAGCGGCGGCGGGATCGACCAGGGTGGCCAGCGCGGTGGCATAGGGCGCGACCACCAGATCCTCGGCGAGCCCGCGCTTCAGCCCGAGGCCGGGAACGCCGAAGGCCTTGTACTGGTAACTGCCGTGCGGGTCCACCACGTGGTACGCGGACTCCGAGATGCCCCATGGCACCCGGTGGCGCCGCCCGTAGAGGATCTGTGCGTGCACCGCCGCGCGGCAGGTGTTCTCGAGCAGGGTCTCGGGATGGCTGCGCAGCATCAACAGCGGCATCAGGTACTCGAACATCGAGCCGCTCCACGACACCAGCGTGGTGCATCCCTCGACGCTCACCAGCGCGCGCGAGAGCCTGAACCAGTGCTCCTGGGAGACTTCGTCACGGGCGATGGCGATGAAGCTCGCGAGCCGGGCCTCCGACGCCAGCAGGTCGTAGTACGAGGCGTCGAGACGCCCCGGCCCTTCGGCGTCGGCCAGGCGGAAGCCGATCGAGAAGACTCCGCGCGCTCGGTCGTAGAGGAACTTCCAGTCCATGGCGTCGGCGAGACCGTCGCAGCGGCGGGCGAGGTCGTGAAGTCGTTCGCGCAGAGCGTCGGGTCTGGCCGCGTGTCCCGGCAACCGGGCGAGTGCCTCGTGGAGCGACTCATCCCACTCGGCGACCTCGTTGGCTTCGGAGCCTGCGGGCGCGGCCGTCGCGACCTGCTGGAGCGCGGCGCGCAGGACCAGGGTGAGCCGCCCGGCGGCTTCGAGCCGTGCGCTCGCCGGCCCGCTGGCGCCGAGCGTCGCTCGCAGCGCGTCCAGTTCCCGCTGGGCGAGGCTGCAGCACGTGCGCAGCGGCGTGGCCGCATGGGCCCGGCGCGTGAGCGCCGCCAGGGCTTCGGCCAGCACGCCCGCCGTATCGGCGGCGCCAGCGCACCTTCGCTCCTCGTCTTCGGCGCCCCCGGCAAGTTCACGTAGCCCGGCGGACAGCGTCATCAGTGCCCCCGCCAGATTGCCGCTGTCCACGGTCGAGACGTAGCGCGGGGCGAGCGGGGCGAGGCTCTCCGTGTCGTACCAGTTCAGCAGGTGTCCTTCGTGGCGCTCGAGTGCTTCGACCGTCGTGAGCGTGCTCTCGATCTGGTCCGCAAGCTGGCCGGTGCCCAGGTAGCCGAGGTCGTGCGCGGCGAGCGTCGAGAGCAGCCCCATGCCGATGTTGGTCGGCGACGTGCGCCGCGCGATGCGCAGCTCCGGAGCCTCCTGCACGTTATCGGGTGGCAGCCAGTGTTCCTGCGCGGTGACGAACCGCTCGAAGTAGTGCCACGTGCGGCGCGCGATGCGGCGCAGCTGCTCCGCGTCTCCGGCACCCAGTGCCAGGCGCCTCGGTACGACCGGCCGGCTCAGCCACCACGCGACCACCGGCGATGCCAGCCACGCGGCCAGGAACGGCAGCGCCAACGGCAACGCGCTGGCCCGCAGCGGCAGCACCCCCAGCAGCACCGCCAGAGCGGCCGCCGGGCCCGCCCACATCTCAGCGACGAACACCCGTGGGCCCTGGCGCGCGAGCAGTCCGGCGGCGCGCGCCGCCGTGGCCGCGGCGGTCTCCCACTCGAGCAGCCGGCGCTGCGTGATCACCATCCGGACCAGCGTGAGAACGATGGCGTGCAGCATCTCGTAGGCGTGGTAGGCAAGCAGCATGATCTCGAGCAGCACTTTTGCGCCCGCGTTCTCCAGCTCCGCCCACACGTCGTGCAGGAACACGCCGAACGGCTGCTGCGGGCGCGGGCCGCCTGCGAAGTGCACCACCGGCGGAAGCAGCGGGAAGCCGAGCACCGCGAGTGCTGCCAGGGTCCAGCCGAGCGGCGAGCCCGGGAGCCAGGTCAACGCCGAGGCCAGCACCGCCACGACCGCCGGTGCCACCAGGCTGCGGCGCAGATTGTCGAGGATCTTCCAGCGGCTGATGAGCGGTAGCCGGCTGCGTTCCAGACCGTGCCGCGTCGGCAGCACAGGCAAGAGGCAGAACAGGATCTGCCAGTCGCCGCGCACCCAGCGGTGCTGGCGCCGCGCGTGGGCGAGCACGCTCGAGGGGAAGTCGTCCACCACCTCGACGTCCGAGACCAGTGCGCAGCGTGCGAACAGGCCTTCGAACAGGTCGTGCGAGAGCATCGCGTTCTCCGGCACGCGACCCTCGAGCGCGGCGCCGAAGGTCTCCACGTCGTAGAGCCCCTTGCCGGTGAAGCTGCCTTCACCGAACAGGTCCTGATAGGTGTCGGACACCGCGGTCGTGTAGGGATCGACGCCGGTGTGCCCGGCGTAGGCGCGCGCGAACAGCGAGCCTGCCGCACTCGCCAGGGTGACGTCGACGCGCGGCTGGAGGATGCCGTAACCCTCGACCACCCGCCTGAGCCTGGGGTCGAAGCGCGGGCGATTGAGCGGATGCTCGATCACGCCGATCAGCTGCCGCGCCGCGTCGCGTGGCAGGCGGGTGTCACTGTCGAGCGTGATGCAGTAGCGGATGCGCGGCAGGATCCCGGGATCGCCCACCTGCACGGTGAAACTCGTGTCGGTGGCGCCCCTCAGTAGCAGGTTGAACTCCTCGATCTTGCCGCGCTTGCGCTCCCAGCCCATCCACACGCCCTCGCTGCCGTTCCAGCGCCGGGCGCGGTGGA
>CAZYQK010000203.1:0-3032 GCA_964650245.1 uncultured bacterium
GGCGGCGAGTCCGCGGCGCTCGAAGCCGGCGCGCAGGGCCGGCGCGGGGCCGGCCGCGCGCGGCGCGGCGGCGCGCAAGAAGAAGTAGTGGGGGTCACCTTTCACATCCCGGCGGTGAGCGGGGGTGACGCGCGCGGCCGCGGCGCGCGCCACTCCCCCGCCGTGGCTCAGCGCGACCGCGCCACCTTCTTGCCCGCCGCCCGCACCGACTGACCAGGGCCCGCGGCCGGCACGGCCGTGGTGGTCGCGATGTCGACCTCGAGCTTGTTGAGCACCTTGTTGACGTCGATGGCGTAGGTCCAGTTCTCCTGCCCGTGTCCTCTGCGGAGCCGCTCGTACCAGCCGCCCCAGAGCAGCGCGACCGCGTTCTGCTTCGCGTCGTCGGTGACGATCAGCTTGCCGCTGTCGCCGTGGTCGGAGAACACCTGGCCGGCGTCGCCGATGACGAGATAATCCGTGTAGATCGACTGTTCCTCGTCGAACCACTCATAGCCGAACGCCACGATGGTGCCGTGCTCGATGCCGCGCGTGCGCCCGATGCTCACGACGCGACGACCCAGCGGGCCCATGGTCGAGAGGTCGAGCGGCAGCGGCGATCCGATGGCGCCGAGGTCGTGGAGACCGGGCTTGGCCAGCTTTGCCGCCTGGTCGGACAGCTCGATGAACGAGCAGTCCACGCGGTAGTAGGCCTCTTCCTCGTTGATCAGCTTGTTGAAGTAGTACTCGTCCGGGTCGTACTCGAACGAGGCGCGGGTGTATCCGATGCCGAAGCGTCCCGGATCCGGATGGTAGATCGGGCGTCCGGCGGGCCCGCCGACGTGCTGGTTGGTGAGGAGGCCGACCTTCCCGTCGACCCTGCGCTTCACGACGCAGGCGGCGGTGCCGAGGTAGCCCCGGCCGTCGGTGTCGTAGCCCGCGAGCTGAATGCCGCCGAGAATGCCGACGTTTCCGCTCTGGAGCTCGGCCACGATCTTCTCGTTCCTGGGCGTGAGCGGTGCCGAGGGCGGCTCGTCCAGCGCCTTCGCCCCCACCACCACGTCGGTGGGGCACCACACCCCGCCGCGCGTCTTGAGGATCTCCGGTACGATCTGGCTCTTCGGCAGCAGCGACGAGGACACCTTTCTCGGAACGAAGATGATGACCGCCGGATCGCGCGTGAGCTTCGACTTCACCGTCTTGAAGCCCAGTGCGGTGCCGAGATGCCCGTTCACGCGTTCAATCAGTGCTGCGTTCGCCGCGCGGATGCGCAGCAGATCGGCAATCGAGCTGGCCTGGCGCACGTTCACCTCCTGGTGCGGGTGAGAATGGACCCATCCTCCGAGCCGTCGAGATGGGATAGGAATGCCGGGAAGGTACGCCCGCATGGAGCAATGGTTCAAGAACTGCGTGAACGACCCCGTGGATCGGGCCCGATGGCGAGCGTTCCGCGGAGCGCGCCAGGCTTCGGCCGCGCGCACTCCGCTCACCCTCCGCTTTGGGCCTCGAGCGGATGGCGCGCGAAATGGCCATCGGCCCTGACCTTGAGCTGGAGCGCCAGCCACTCGAGCCGCTCGCAGAGCTCGTCCCGGTCGGCGCCCGCCGGCCACCAGCGGTCCCCCTCCTGAAGCAGATCGCCGAGGCGGATCCGGTATCCCGCCGGGGCGGCGGCGGATGCCTCCGGAGCGCCGAGCGGCAACGCATCGAGCTCCACCGCCTCGCGCGAGATCCCCGCTTCGCCCGTGACCCAGTCGAGATGGCGGCGCAGCGCGAGGTGGATGTACGCACCGTCCGCGCGCCTCCACCGCACGCGGGCGAGGTTGGGGCCGGCGGCCCACAGCGCGGTCGCGCCCCGCACCTCGAGCACGTGCTTCTCGAGCACGTCGCGGGCGAGCCGCGCGAACGCGAAAGCCTGGGTTCGGCGCTCCGCCTGAGGCCTCATCTGCGTTCCAGCCGCGCGTGGAGGAACGGCACGAAGCGCGGCACCTGCGCCCGGTACTCGTACCAGGTCTCGCCGAAATGGTGCTCGAGCAGCGCTTCTTCGATCACGCTGTGCAGGAAGAGCGTTCCGCAGAAACCGGCGCCGAGCAGCAGCGTGAGCGCGCTGTTCCACACCAGCGCCACGCCGGCGAACGTCGCGAGCACGCCGGTGTACATGGGATGCCGGGTGAGAGCGTAGACGCCGCCGGTCACCAGCCGGTGCCCCTCCTTGATCATGAAGCCCGCGACGAACCAGCGGCCGAGCCTGAGCTTCGCCCACACCACGAACCCCACGCCGACCAGCACCATCGCCAGCCCGGCGTCCGCCGCCACGAATGTCGCGCCCGCGGGGACCAGGGCCCGCTCCCAGCCCAGCCGCCACTTCGCCATCACCCACCACATGACCAGCGCCAGCTCGAACGAGTTGAGGACGATCTGCTCCCGCCACCGCCAGGCGGAGCGCTTCTGGCCGAAGGTCAGGAACGGCGCGTCGAGAAAGAACACCGCGTGCAGCGCGATCGCGGCCAGCGCTGCCTTTCGAATCCACTCGAGCGTCACGGCCGGTTGCGCCTCCCCGAGCCCGGCGGCTAACCTCGCCGCGTGACAGGCGTCGTGTTCGATTGGAGGCTGGGAGCATACTCCATCCGTGCGCGCGGGCGCGGCAGGCGCCCCCGCGCGGGGACCCGATGACGCGCGCCGAGGCGAAGAAGCGTATCGAGCGGCTGGCGGAGGAAATCCGCGGGCACGACTACCGCTACTTCGTGCTGGATCAACCGTCCATCGCGGACGCCGCCTACGACCGGCTCCAGCGAGAGCTGAAGGAGCTGGAGGCGGAGTTCCCCGACCTCCGGCCGCCCGACTCCCCCACCCTGCGGGTGGGCGGTGGCATGCGCGCCGCGTTCAAGAAATGGCGGCTGCGCACGGGCGACGTGGTCGGTGGCGACCATCTTGGCACCCGATTCCGGCTCGGCTCGATCATGAGCGCGGACTCAACGTGGCTCGCGTTTCCGAAGGGAGACATGGTGCTGACCCCCAAAAGTTGGACATGATGTCGTTGTGGCGTTGACCACCGGGGA
>CAZYQK010000204.1:0-3009 GCA_964650245.1 uncultured bacterium
TCTGCATGTAGAGCCGGCCCGGCGCGTCTTTGTGGCCCGCGATCTTGTGCACGCACTGGCCGAACTCGGGAAAGGGATCGGGAGTAAAGCCGGCGCCGACGCCTTTGTTGGCCGCCGTGAAGCTCGCGCCGCCGTCCTCGCTCAGGTAGTGGCCGCCGGTCGAGATGCCGAGGTGCACGCGATTCCCGTCGCGATAGATGGTGTGCATGCAAAGCCCGCCGTTGCCGGGCTGCCACTTGCGAGCGTGCTCGTGGTTGTTGATTCCGGGAACCATCTCCCAGGAATCGCCGCCGTCGCTGCTCCTGAACAGTGAGGCCGGCTCCACGCCGCACCAGAGATCCTTCCTGTTGTCGCCCGCTTCGAGCGACCAGATGTTGGCGAGCGCGCGCCCGTCGTCCTTCGGGAAGGCGGGAGCCGACTTCGTCTCCTTGAACGATTTTCCGAGATCGGTGGAGCGCATGACCTTCATGCCGAAGAAGGCGTTGCAGCTCGAGGCATAGAGTCGCGGCGTGCCGCGCGTGTCGATCAGCGTCGCGTAGACGGCCACCCCTGGTCCGAACGGTCCGCGCAGCGCGAAACTGCGACGGGTCTTCGCCGCCTCGGCGACGAAGACGCCCTTCTTGGTTCCGATGGTGAGGATCAGGCGCTCTGGCATGTTCAACCTCCTGAGACCGCGGGTAGGATGGTGACGACGTCCCCCGGCGCCAGCGCCGTGTCGAGCCCTTCACGGTCGCGAACGTGGGACGTGTTGACGAACAGGTTCACGTGGCGGCGCACCGCGCCCGTCTCGTCGCAGACACTGCTATACAGCGAGGGGTGGCGCCGCTCGAGTTCATCGAGGGCCGCGCGCACGCTCGGGGCCGACAACGAAAGTTCCGAGGCGCCCCCGCAGCAGTGGCGCAGCATCCCTGGGACATGGATCGAGATGCTCATGGCTCGAGCCATGGCGAAGGGAGGTGTCGGGCGCCGCAACACGCGTGCGTGCAAGCGCGGGATGGGATTTCGAAGCGCATGATGTCGCGCGCATGCTAGCGCGGCGGGCCGCGTCCAGGCAACCGGCCCCCATCAGCGCGGCGCCCACCGCATCCCGCACTTCGCCCGCTCGTGTCGTACTCTCTGCGCTCCCGGCCGGCGAACACGTCACGCTTGAACCACGGAGGTCGAACGATGCGCGGTGACCACGCTCCCGGGCCGCTCGAGCGCCCCGGCTTCCTCGCCCGCCTCGCCCAACTCTCACCCGCGTCGGACCGCGCGTGGCTCGCCGCGCTCCTCACCGGGCTCGCGTTCACGCTGATCGCGGCCTACGGCTTCCCGTACCCGCAGAGCACTTCGGGAAAATTCTGGGCCTACTTCGGGCTCCTGATTCGTGGTGCGATCTTTCTGGCCGCCGGCGAGCGCCTGCGCGGCCGCGGCGGCGAGACGCTCTCGCGCCTGTTCGCGCTCGGGCTGGTCGCCGGGGGGTTCGAGCTGCCGATCGACTGGGCGCTCATCCACTGGGTCGGGTCCGGGCGCCTGGTCTACCTGACCGGGAACGACGTCGTGCTGCTGGGCTCCCCGGTCTGGATGCCCCTGGCGTGGGCGTGCGTGATCGTGGAACTCGGCTACCCGGCCCTGCGACTGTTCGGCCTGTGGCGCGAGCGCATGGGGAGACGCGTCGCAGCCGTCCTCACCACCTTGATCGTTGCGATTGCGGCGGGCAACACGGTGGGCTTCTACGAGTACTTCGCCTATCGCGCCGGCTGGTGGAAGTACCTTCCCGCGCACGCCATGCTGGGCGAGTTCTGCGCCCTGTACGTTCCGCTCGGCGAGTTCCTGATGTTCCTCGTCATCCTGCCGGTGGCGGCGCGGGTGGTGGGAGAGGAATCCCGGCCGCACGCGGCCGCGATCGCGGGCGGCGTCAGCTTCGCGGGCGCGATCGCCGCGGGCTATGGGATCGCTTATGCGCTGCTCGAGGCGGGGCGGTAGGTGTGGCGCGGGTTCGGGTGGGGAAGGATCATCTGCCGCACCGGACTCGATCGGTTTGACGGTGGATGGCCCCGTGCCTCAACGTGCCCCGGTCCTGACAAGGTGCCCGCCCACACCGCGAGGGGTCGCGACTCGCAGATGATCACCCCCGGCCAGCAGATCCTCCACTACCGGCTCACCGAGAAGATCGGCGAGGGCGGGATGGGCGAAGTCTGGAACGCGACCGACACCACGCTCGATCGTTCGGTCGCGATCAAAGTCCTGCCACCGCACTTCGCCTCCGATCCGGACCGCCTGGCGCGTTTTGAGCGCGAGGCCCGGCTGCTCGCCTCGCTCAACCACTCGAACATCGCGACCGTTTACAGCGTGCACGTCGTGGAAGGGGACCGGTTCCTCGCCATGGAGCTGGTGCCCGGCGAAGACCTGGCGCAGCGGATCGCCCGCGGCCCCATCCCGGTCGCCGAGGCCCTCGAGATCGCGCGCCAGATCGCGAGCGCGCTCGAAGCGGCCCACGAAAGCGGCGTGGTGCACCGCGACCTCAAGCCCGCCAACGTGCGGCTCACGCCCGATGGGCGCGTGAAGGTGCTCGACTTCGGCCTGGCCAAGGCAATGGAGTCCAGTGCCTCCGGGCCCGCACTGTCCCAGTCCCCCACCTTCGCCGCCTCGGCCTTGTCCGGGATGATCATCGGCACCGCCGCATACATGAGCCCCGAGCAGGCGCGCGGCCAGAGCGTGGACCGGCGGACCGACATCTGGGCGTTCGGCATCGTGCTCTACGAGATGCTCACCGGGCAGCGCGCGTTCACGGGCGAGACGGTGTCGGACATCCTCGCGGCGGTGCTGCGTTCGGAACCCGAGCGGGCCGCCCTGCCCGCGGACCTTCACCCCACCGTCCGGTCGCTCCTCGAGCGCTGCCTGGAGAAGAACACGCGCCGCCGCCTGCGGGACATCGGCGAAGCGGTCCTCGTGCTCGAGGACGTGCAGGCCGGGCGCCTGCCCGCCCCGGCCGCCGCGGCCCCGCTCGCCACCGGCGCCGGGCGCGAG
>CAZYQK010000205.1:0-2927 GCA_964650245.1 uncultured bacterium
AGCAAGAGCGCCGCGGCACCCGCGCACACCGGGAAGCGCGCCACCGGGCGCTCCACCAGTCGCTCGCCGCGGCTCGCGCGCGCCAGGCTCGCGAGCGCCGGCAGCAGCCGCGGCAGCTCGCCCCCGGGCCGGGCGGCGGAGAAATAGCCCCCGCGCGTCCGGCGCGCCAGCGCGCGCAGCAGACCCTCGTCGAGCCGGCTTCGCACCGCGCCACCGCCCTCGTCGCGCTTGATGTCGGTGGCGCGCCCCTGGTCGTCGAGCACCGGCACCACGTCGCCCCCCGGCGTGCCCACGCCCACCGCGAACACCCGGATGCCCGAGACGGCGAGTTGCTCGATCGCGGCGCGCCCGCCCTGTTCGAGATCCTCGCCGTCGGTCCACATCAGAATCGCCTGCTCTTCGCGCCGCCCGCCCGGCACCAGGCGCTGCGCCTGCCTGAGCGCGCGGCCGAGGTCGGTGCCCGGCTCGCTGACCGAACCACTCGACAGCGACTCCAGGGTGAGCCGCACCGCCGCCAGGTCCAGGGTGAGCGGGCACAGCCGCACCGCGTCCCCCGCGAACGCCACCACGCCCACCCGGCTTCCGCCCAGGCGTTCCAGCACGGCGAGCGCCTCGCGCCGTGCCTCGCCGAGCCGGCTCGGGGGCACGTCGCGCGCATCCATGCTGGCCGACACGTCGATCACCATCACGACGTCCGAGCCGGAAGCGCTGCGCCGCTTGAGCTCGCGGCCCCACTCCGGGCCCGCCGCGCCCATCAGGAGCAGCCCGAGCGCCGCGAGTCGCAGCGCGCTGCCCAGGCGCCGCTGTCCGGGGCGGCGCTGCTCGAGCAGCGGATGCGCCGGGCGCTCGCCCACCAGGCGCCGGAGCCCGCGCTCGGCGCGGACCGCGGCCTGCCATTCGAGCGCGAGCAGGAGCGGAAGCGCTGCGAGCCCCCACAGCCAGCGCACGTCGGAGAGCGTCATGCCCGTTCCCCTCTCACGTCAGCCTGAAGAACACGGTGGTGAACAGCAGGGCGTGCAGGCCGAGCGCGGCGGCGGCCAGCGCGAGCAGCGCCGGCCCCAGCTCGCGGTACTCGCGGTACACCACGGCGCGGATCGGCGCGCGCTCGAGGCGGTCGATCTCGGAGTAGATCTGCGCCAGCGCCGCGGAATCCTGGGCGCGGAAAAAACGGCCGCCGGTCCGCTGCGCGATCTCGAGCAGCGTGCCCTCGTCCACATCCATGCGAACCATCTCGATCCGCCGCCCGCGGATCGGGTCGTCCACCGGGACCGGTACGACGCCCCCGCGCCCCACCAGCACGGTGTACACCTTGATGCCGATGGCGCGCGCCAGATCGGCGCCGGTGAGTGGATCGATCGCGCCGCGATTGTTCTGCCCGTCGGTGAGCAGCACCACGACCTTGCTCGGGGTCCGGCTGCTGCGCAGGCCGGAGACCGCGGTGGCGAGCCCCATGCCGATCGCGGTGCCGTCCTCGGCCAGCCCGAAGTCGAGCCCGCCCAGCAGCTCGATCAGCGAATCGTGATCGAGCGTCAGCGGACACTGCGTGAAGGCGGTGGCCGCGAACGCCACCAGTCCCAGCCGGTCGTGCGTTCGCTGGCGCACGAACTCGCGCGCGGTCTCCTTGGCGACGTACAGCCGGTTGAGCGGGCGGAAGTCCTCGGCCGCCATGCTGGGCGAGATGTCGATGGCGAGCATGATGTCCACGCCGCGTGTCTCGGTCTCGCTCTGGCGGATGCCCTGCTGCGGCCGCGCCAGCGCGGCCAGCCCGAGCACCAGCGCGAGCCAGGGCAGCGCTTCGCCGGCGCGCATCAGCAGCGCGCCCGCGCGCCCGCCCCAGCGACCGCTTCGCACCCACAGCACCGCCGCGGGCCGCGCCGCGGGCCGCCGTCGCACGATGAGCAGCAGCGGCACCACCGCGAGCAGCAGGAGCAGCAGCGGCTGATCCCAATGCATCAGGCCGCCTTTCCCGGGGCCGCGGGCGCCATTCGGCGCACCAGGCCCTCGACCGCCTGCTCCGCGCGCACCGCTTCCTCCACGGTCTCCGGCGCGAGCGCGAACTTCACCCGGTCCCAGAAGCGCATCAGCCCTTCGATCCGCTCGACATCGTCGGGCGCGAGCGCGGCGGCCGCGAGGTGGCGCACGAACTCGGGCGTGGTGTCGCCCGGCCGCGGGGTGCCCGCGGTCGCCTCCATGAAGCGGCGCACGATGCGGCCCAGCCGGAACGCGTGCTCCGCAAACCGCCCGTGCGTCGGCAGCATGAGCCGCCGCAGGGCATCGAGCTCGGCGAGCGCCTCCACCGCGGGGTCGCGCCGCGGCGACACGGCCACGGCGGCGGGCATCGCACGGCGCCGGCGCCGCCTGAGCCAGACCACCAGCGCGCACATCGCCGCCAGCGCGAATCCCACGGCGGCCACGACGCGCCACGGCACGCGCTCCCACCACGGCGCCGCCAGGGGCCCGCGCAGCGGCCGCAGCTCGGCGTTGCTGTCCGCGGCGGTCAGCGACGGGACCACGATCAGCCGCAGCGTGGGCAGCCGTCCGATCCGCAGCCCCGCGCCGTCGTTGATCTCGATCTTGAGCCCGGGGATGGACAGCACTCCGAGCGCGAACGCCTGAAGGGGAGCTTCGAGGTACAGGGTATCGTACCCCCCGAGCGAGACCGACCCGCGCGGGTCGCGACGCGACCGTGCACCCCGCCGGCTCTCCCGCCGCGGGATCGCGGATCCCCAGCTCAGCACGCCTCCGGCTTCGGGTGGAAGAAACCGCACGCGGCCCGGCCCACCTCCGGTGATCCAGCCGCGGTAGACGGTTCGCTCTCCCAGCTTCACCACGCGTCGGGGGAGGCTCGCGCCCACGTGGTACGGCGCGCGCCGCGCGCGCGGCGCGGGCGGCGCAGCGCGCTGGGCGAGCGCCTCCCCCGCCGCGAC
>CAZYQK010000206.1:0-2887 GCA_964650245.1 uncultured bacterium
GAGCACGCCTTCCGCGGCGCCCGCGGCGGCGCGCCCGAGGGCATGGCCGAGGCGCTGGATGGCTCCAAGCGCCGCGCCGCGATCGAGGCGCAGCGCGCCGCCCGCGAGCGCGTCGCCCGGAATGCGGCCCAGCAGCACCAGCGCATCCGTGACCGTGGCGGGCCCGCCGCGCCCGTAGCAGGCCGGGCCTGGAACGGCCCCCGCGCTCTCGGGGCCGACCTGCAGCAGACCGCCCGCATCGACGCGCGCGATCGAACCGCCCCCCGCTCCCACGGTGTGGACGTCGAGCAGCGGCAGTTGCACCGGGAAGCCCGCCACCTCGCGCGCTCGGCGCCGCGGCAGGCCGCCTTCCACGAACGCGCAGTCGGTCGAGGTGCCGCCCACGTCCAGCGTGAGCGCGCGCCCGAAGCCGCAGGCGCGCGCCACCGCCCGCGCCGCGCTCAATCCCGCGGCGGGGCCAGAGAGCAGCTGGCGCACCGGCTCGCGCGCGGCCAGGGCGGGCGGTGCCACGCCGCCGTGCGAAAGCACGATCTCGAGCCGCCCGCGCACGCGCGCGGCGAGCGCCGCCAGGTAGCGCCCGACCCGCGGCACCAGATAGGCGTTGGTAACGGTGGTGGCGAAGCGCTCGTACTCGCGGATCTCGGGGCAGAGCTCGGAGGAGACGCTCACCCGGAGCCCGCGCCGCCGCAGCGCGCGCGCCAGCGCCCGCTCGGGCGCCGGATCGGCGTAGGAGTGGAGCAGCCCGACCGCCACGGTCTCGGGCCTCAGCACCAGCGTCGCGCGCAGCGCGCGCCGGATCGCCGCGGGGACCAGCGGGGTGAGCGTTTCGCCGCGCGGACCGGTGCGCTGCTCGACCCCGATGCGGCGCGGCGCCGGCACCAGCGGCTCGACCCGGCGGGTCTCGAGCGCGTAGAGCGCGGGCCGGTCCTGGCGACCGATCTCGAGCAGATCCTCGAAGCCGGCGGTGGTGAGGAGCACGACGCGCGCGCCCTTGCGCTCGAGCAGGGTGTTGGTCGCGATCGTGGAGCCGCGGCGCACGCGCGTCGCTGGACCGGCGCCCATCCGCTCGAGCCCGGCGAGCACCGCGCGCTCCGGGGCGCGCGGCGTGGAGGGTAGCTTGAGTGCCACCCGCGCGCCGCCGCGCAGCGTCACGAAATCGGTGAAGGTGCCGCCGGTGTCCACGCCCACCGCGCGCGGCGCGGGCGTCGCGGGCGTCGCGGGCGCGCTCCGGCGCTGCGTCATTCCGGAGCCCGCGCGCGCCGCCGCAGACGGTCGATCACGACGCCGAGCACGATCGCCAGGGTGGCGGCGATCAGCACCCAGGTCGGAATCGGAAACTTTCGCCCCACCACCGCGAGCGCGAAGTAGTAGGGCAGGGCGCCGAGATAGATCGCGAGGCCGTAGAGCGCGGCGGGATAGCCGACCGCGGCCGCCACCAGCTTGAGCGGCGCGTCGGGCAGGGGCGTGGCGCGCGCCAGCACCAGCGCCAGGAAGGAAGCGGAGGGGTATGCCCGGTAGGCGGCCTCGAGCTTCACCCTGGAGGGCGCCAGGCGCCGCATCCACGGGTGGGTCGAGCTCAGGATCCAGCGCAACAGGAGGAGCTGGAGCACGCTCCCGGCGGCACTCGCGGCGCCCCCGGCGAGCGCCACCATCCACGGCTCATGGAGCCGACCGTAGCGCAGCAGCAGCGGAGTGGTCGCGAAGGAAAAGGTGGCGCCGTCCGCCAGCAGCAACAGGCACAGCACCCACAGCGAATCTCCACTCACCCGCGATCGTCCCCGCTCCCCGTGACGCCACTCGCGCGCCTAGCCCCGCCCGAGATCGGGCCCGGCACGCAGCGGCTTCCGCCGCTCCGCGTCAGCCCTTAAGCGGGCGGCACGGGCGGCTCTCCCGCCGGCGCCGTGCCGCCCGGAGGCGGAGCCGGTGCCGCCGGGGCCGCGCGTCCTCCCCGGCCCCAGATCCGCGACAGCGTGCCCGACTGGAATTCGGCCCGCAGCCACGCCCCCGCGCCCAGCAACGTGACGACCGAGAATGCGAGCCACGAGATCACCCGCAGCAGCGTGCCGAACCCGCCGATCCCAGGCAGACGGAGCATCGAGCCCAACAGCCCGGCGCCGCCGATGAGCAGCACGCCATAGAGCGCGGCCCGCGTCAAGCCCGGAGGCGTAGCACTCTGCCGGGCGGCCAGCTTCTCGCCCAGCGCCGCGGCCCCGACCACGAAGCCCCACATCCAGAGCACGGCGAGGAATCCGAAGTAGCCGAGCAGGGCGGCGATCGCGACCGGGATGCCGATGATGGTGATGCAGAGCAGGGCGGCGACCAGCGAGATCGCCACCATCGAGGGTACCGCCAGGATGGCGGCCAGGAACCCGGTGAGCACGGCACTGCCCGGCTCGCGCCTGAGACTGGCGAGTGCCGCCCCGGTACGGCCCGGGGCCAGCCCGGCGAAGGCCCACGCCACGAGCGAGATGATGATGAGCCAGACCAGCGCGGGCCCGATGTTCCAGCCCGACTCGTGGTAGTCGCCGACCCGATGCCGGAAGCGGCGCCCGCCCTTTCCGATCGCGGTGACGCGCTGGCCGCCGATCGAGGAGCCCTCCTCCTCGTGCAGCTCGCCGCCCAGGCACACGACGTCGCCGTCCACCCGCGCGGTCGGGTTCAGGTACACGTCGCCGCCCATCGCGACCACGTCGCCCTCGACATGGCCGTCGACCGTGATGTCGCCGCCCACCGCGAGCACGTCGCCCACCACCGCCTGATCCTGGTCGATGTGGATGTCGGAGCCGACGCGCATGATGTTGCCGGACTTCCCGAGCGTGATGCCGGTCTTCGGCGGCGCGGGGGGCGGGGCCGGGGCCCCGGGCGCGGCCGGCTCGGCCGGGGCCTC
>CAZYQK010000207.1:0-2859 GCA_964650245.1 uncultured bacterium
AGAGGATGTTGAGCGTGCGCCCGGTGAAGAGCAGCAGCGCGGTCGCGGCCAGCAGCGAGAACGGGATGGCGAGACCCACCACCAGCGTCGTCACCCAGCTTCGCAGGAACAGGAATAGCACGCCGATCGCCAGCGCGCCGCCGATCAGCCCGGACTGGAGCAGCGCGGTGAGCGAGTTCTCGATCTCCTCGGCCTGGTCGGTGAAGACCAGCACCCGGATGCCGCGCAGCGTGGGATCGCGCCCGATCTCGTTCAGCACCTGGCGCGCGCGGCGCGCGACCCGCACCGTGTTGGCGCCCGACTCCTTGACGACGTTGAGCCCGATGGCGCGCGACTGGTCGAGATGCCGCCCGAAGTCCAACTCGGGCTCGGCGAGCGCGACGGTGGCGACGTCGGTGAGCTTCAGGCCCCGGTCGTTCACCGGGAAGTCGCGCATCTCGTCCAGGCTCGCGAACTGGTTCACCACCCGCAGCGGCCAGGTCTCGTCGCCTAAGTGGAGCTGGCCGGCCGACAGGCTCCGGCTCGTGGCCTCGAGCCGGTCCAGCACGGCGCGCGCGTCGAGCCCGTGCCGTTCGAGGTCGGCCAGATGAAAATCCACCCGGACCTGGGGCGGCTCGATCCCGTAGAGCTCGACCTTGGCGACGCCCGGCACGCGGCGCAGCGGGTCCGCCACGTGGCGGTTCAGCAGCTCGTAGTCGCGCGACAGGTCGCGCGCGGCCGAGATGCGGCATTCGAGCACCGGGATGTCCGAGGAGCGCTGGCTGTTGACCTGGATCAGGTCCACGTCCACCGGGAGCCGGTCGCGGACGCGGTCCAGCTTCTCGCGGGCCTCGGTCCGGAGCGGTCCGATGTCCTCGCCCCAGTCGAACTGAACGTAGATGTTGGCCGAGTTCGCCGACGACCACGATGAAATGCGCCGCACCTTCGACAGCGTCGAGAGCGCCTCCTCGGCCGGGCGCGTGATCTCCTCCTCGACCTGGGCAGGCAGCGAGTTGGGATACGGAATGTTGATCTCGAGGCCGGGGAACTCGACCTCGGGCAGGAACGCGAGCGGCAGCCGCGGCGCCGAGAGCGCCCCCAGCACCACCACGCACAGCACCACCATGCCCGCCGTGATCGGATTGCGCAGGCTCCAGCGAGAGAGGTTCATGGTCTGCGGTCCAGCGTGGCGTACACCACCGGGATCACCACCAGCGTGAGCAGCGTGGCGAACGAGAGCCCGCCCATGATGGTCATGGCGAGCGGCGCTCCCACCTCGGAGCCCTCCCCGATTCCGAGCGACATCGGAAGCAGCCCGAGCACGGTGGTGAGCGTGGTCATGAGAATCGGCCGCAGTCGCACCGTGCCGGCCTCGACCAGCGCGTCGTGTTTGGTCAATCCGCGGGCGCGCAGGCGGTTGGTGAAGTCCACCAGGATGATGGCGTTCTTGACCACGATCCCGGAGAGCACCAGCAGCCCGATCAGCACCATGACGCTGACCGCGCCGCGCGTGAGCAGCAGGGTCAGCACTACGCCGATCACGGCGAGCGGGAGCGTGAACATGATGACGAACGGATGGAGCAGCGACTCGAACTGGCTCGCCATCACCAGGTAGACCAGGAACACCGCGAGCAGCAGCGCGAAGCGGATCGAGGCGTACGAATCGCCCAGCTCGCGGTTCTGGCCGGCGAGAATCGCGCGCGCGCCGGACGGCAGGTCGAGGCCGTCGAGCGCCGCGAGGATGTCGCGCGAGGCCGAGCCCAGATCGCGGCCTTTCAGATTCGCCGACACCACCGCCGCGCGTTGCTGGGCGATGCGCCGGATCTCGCCCGGGCCGCGCTCGACCGAGACCCGCGCCACCGCCGCGAGCGGCACCGCGCGCTCCTGGTTGCGGCCCACCTCCAGGCTCGCGAGCTGGGTCACCTGCGAGCGCTGGTCGGCGCTGGCGCGCACCCGCACGTCGAGCTTGCGGTCCACGTCGCTGAACTGGGTCGCGGCCTCGCCCTGCACCGCGTTACGCACCAGGCGCGAGGCCGACACCGGATCGAGATGGAGCGCGGCCAGCCGGTCGCGGTCAAACGCGATCTGCACTTCCGGATCGCCGAAGCGCATCGAGGACTCGACGTCCTCGACGCCTCGCACCTCCTCGATGCGCCGCGCCACCCGGGTGGCGACGGTGCGCAGCGTGTCGAGGTCGTAGGCGTAGACCTCGACCTCGACCGGGCTCTTGAAGGTGAGGAGCTGCGGCGTGCCGAATTCGTAGGCCAGCCCGGCGACCTGGTTCATGGCCTCGCGCAGCTTCGCCGCAACCGCCTGCTCCGCGCCGCGCGGGCTGCCGTTCTTGAGCACGACCGCGAGCTGGCCGCGGTTGGGCTGGCGCGAGCCGCCCGCGAACTCGGCCAAGTTGGTCTGCCCGGCGCTGGTGTAAACGAACTTCACGCGCGGGTCGTGCTCCACCACGCGCGCCAGTTGCTCCAGGGTCGCGTCCGTGACGTGGAGCGCGGTGCCCTCGGGTAGCAGGACGTTGAAGCGGAACTCACCCTGCGCGAACGAAGGGAAGAGATTGCGCGGCAGCATGAGCCCGATGACCGCCGACGCCGCGAGCGCCAGCGATGCGGCCAGGAGCACGCGGCGCGGGCGGGCGAGCGCGGCGCGCACGATGCGCGGATACACGCGCTCCAGCGCCTGGTAGCCACGATCGAACGGCGCGAACAGGCGCAGCACCGGGGGACCGACGAGCCGCGACAGCCATCGCACGCCATGCACGACCGCCCGCGGCACAAACAGGGCGCCGAACAGCGCCCACGAGAGCGTCGCGCGCCAGCGCCCGCCGCGGGGTGGGGACGCGACCGTGGCCTCCGGGTCGGCGGTGGGCTCGCC
>CAZYQK010000208.1:0-2743 GCA_964650245.1 uncultured bacterium
GATGACGCGCGCCGGCTTGAACGGGAGCTCGACCGGCTCGCCGGCGCCCGGACTCCAGCGTGCGAGCCGCTCGACGTCGGCCTCCGTCACCTGGTAGCCGTCGCAGGTTCGCAGCGCGGCTTCGATCAGGATGCGAATCGAGAACGGCAGGCGATCCATCGCCAGACGCAAGCGCACGGCGAGGCGGTCGAGGCGGTAGATCTGGAACGATCCGGCGGGAGTAGCGAGCGGGGCGCGGACGCCGAAGGCGTCGGTGGGGCGAGGCGTGCTCATAATGAACGTCCTTTCCGGTTTGCGGAGGCGCACAGGGCCTCCGGGCTGGACGAGGGACTCACAGGGTCCCGTGATGTGGCCGGAGTATATATCGGCCGGACCGCGCCGGGCCAGCAGCGGGATCGGGCGCCGCGCAACCCGGCGCGCGCCGGTGGCCGGGGGGCGCATGCGCTACGACGCCGCACGGCGCCGCCACGGCCCGTCGACTCCTCCGCACTGACCACTGTCACTCGTATCTGCCCTCCCGCGGCTCCCCACGCGAAGCAAGAAGCACCTGCTGCGCCGTCGCCAACACCGCTCGCGACGCAGCAGGTGCCAATTCGAGATCCTTCTCCATCTCGTGCAGAAACTGACGGATCAACCCACGAGTTCAACCGCAAGTGGGAGCACAAAAGCCCTCAATTAAGGATCACCAACCTCCTGGTCTCCATGATCCCCCCGACCGTCAGGCGCACGAAGTACGTTCCGCTCGGCGCACGCAGGCCGCCGGCGATGCTTCCCTCCCAGATCGCCCAATGCACGCCGGCGGGCTTCTCGGCGTCCACGAGGGTGCGAATCTTTCGGCCCGACAGGTCGTAGATCGCGAGCACCACCCGACTCGGGCGCGGCAAGGCGAAACCAATGCTCGTCAGCCCCAGGGAGGGATTCGGGTGAATGCCGACGATGGATATGAGGCCTGGCGCTTCGGGCGTCGAAACGCCCGTTGTGAGCGGGCATCCGCCATGCTGCATGGCCGAGTCGAGGTCGGCAGCGATGAGTTCCTCGAGTTTGGCGGCGAACGACTGTCGCAGGATCGGATCGCTGATCCAATCCGGCGGATTCGCCCCGATGTCCACTCGCCTGTGGAGCTGTACGGCGAGGGCCAGTGCGCCGCACAGATCTCCTGCCTGGGCCAGTGCCGCCGCGTTCACCAGGCCGTTGTCCAGGCTGTCCCGGAACTCGGGCTGCGTGAATGCACCAGGGTCGGCGTAGTGGATGATGTCGCGACTGTCCACGTTGAGCGTCGTAACGTCCGCCATCTCCGGCATGCTAGCCATGATCTGCTGGAACTCCGCGAACGGGTCGGTCAGGACGCGGTCGCCGCTCCGGCGCGATTTGGCCGCCGCGAGCGCGCCCAGGGTATCGAAGTCGATGCCGTGGCCCGCGAGCACGAGCCAGCCCAGGCGGTCGCCGGCAAGCCAGCGCGACCCGGCTTGATCGTCGCTCTTGAATACCACGGGAACCGGTCCGGTGTGCGAGTGCATGTAGACGACATGGGGCGGGAAGCACTCGATACCGGAGTTCTCGACCACCAGCGGCAGCGTGTTGTGGAGCGTGACGGTCGGTGCGGTGCCGCCCAGCATCGGCAGGTCGACTTCGACGAACACGTCGAAAAAGCTCCCCGCGGGGAACGCGCCCGTAGCGCCGGGCGATGCCTCGATCTCCCCCGGGCTCATCGGCCGGTCGGGCGCGGAAACGCCCGCCCGAACGAAGACTCCGTCGCCCTGGAGGTTCATGTCACGGATCTCGGTGTGAATCTCCAGGGTGCCATTGGGTCCCTCGAACCCGGGGGGAACGAGCGTGAAATCCGAATCCTTCACATTGGTCATAGCAAGTCCGACCGGGGTACCGTTCACGTCCGACGCGTCACCGTCGAGATGCGGGGAGCTCCTGCCGATCTTCGTCTGTGGATCGTAGAGTACCGGGCTCACGAGACGGTGAAGGCCGTTGACCACGCCGTACCCGGGGTATCCGTCCATCACGGACCAGAAGCCGGGATCGACGACGATCCTGAATTGTCCCATCGACGCCGCCACATCGTCGCCGCGCGGCGGAAACGCATAGGCATGCACTGTCAGCGTGCTGGAACCGGCGCCGTCAAGCAGGGACTCGAGCACGGCGTCGTAGCCAACCTCGCCGGCGTTGTCGACCGTGAATTCGACCGACGGACGGATCCTGCATTGGCCCGGGCCGAAGCATTGCTGAACTCTGTGGGCGCCCTGGCCGAGGCTGACGACTTGCACCTGGCTCCCATCGAGGCAGCCACCGCCGTCCACCCTGAATGCCTGCGGCGACGTATCGCGCGCGTCGATACTGATGTTGAACCCCCCCTTCCTGATCGCGAGGCTCACATTGTCCCAGTAGAGACCGGTCGTGGGCGAGCATTGAGTGGTCACCCCAAAGGCGAAACACTCCTGGATCTTCGAGAGAATGATGCGGATGGAGTCGGGGATCCCGTTCGCGTTCGAAGTCCTGACCAGACCGCTGGCGAAGAGAGGCTCGAAACGCTGGAGGCATTCCGGACCAAGGTCGAAGCTGCCCACCGGCGAAAGCCGGATCTGTCCCCATCCCGGGCGGCCGTTCCTGTCGTTCGCCGGGTAACACTGCACGCCGATTCTGTAGAAATTGCCCGTATCCAAGGGGTCGCCAAGCCCAAGGCCGTGTCCCGCGTCGTGTTGAAAAAGGAAGTGGCGTAATCTTCCGGCTTCTC
>CAZYQK010000209.1:0-2496 GCA_964650245.1 uncultured bacterium
GTCGGCCCGCGCCGGCCCGCCGGCGATCGCGGCCGCGCTCCCGGCCGCCGCTGCGTCCGCATCGATCCGCGCCAGCACGTCGTCCACCACCACGTGATCCCCCACCGCGCGCGCGTGCCGCAGCACGCCGCTCTCGGGGGAGGCGATTTCCATCGCCGCCTTGTCGGTCTCCAGCACCGCGACCGGCTCGTCCGCGCGCACCGCGGCGCCGTCCTCCTTGAGCCACTCGACCAGCACAGCTTCCGATATGGACTCGGCGAGCCGCGGAACCTTGATCTCGACGCTCACGCCCGGCCTCCGCGGCGCGAATCGATCGGCGTCACCCTGGGCCGCGGGCGCTCGCGTGAAGTCTCGGACTCCGCAAACGCGGCCTCGAGCAGTGCCATCTCCTGATCGACGTGCATCTGGTAGTAACCGGTGGCCGGGGTCGGCGCCTCGTCGCGCGCGACCAGCGTGAGCGTGGCGCCCTCCGCCAGCACCGCCTCGAGGCGGTGCCGGGTGTTGCGCCAGGCCCCCATGTTCTCCGGCTCCTCCTGCACCCAGCGGATGTCGAGGGCGCCGGGGTAGCGCCGGAACAAGGCACTCAACTCCGCCTTCGGGAACGGGTAGAGCTGCTCGACCCGCACCAGTGCGACGTCGGCCTTCGCGCGCTTCTCCCGGGCTTCGAGCAGCGTGTAGTAGAACCGGCCCGAGGTGAGCATCACGGTGCTCACCGAACGCGGGTCTCCGATCGAGACATCGTCGATCACGGTGCGGAACGACTCCGAGGTGAAGTCGCGCACCGTGGAAACCGCAGACTTTAGCCGCAGCAGGCTCTTCGGGCTCATGACGACGAGCGGCTTGCGGAACTTGCGCTTGAGCTGCCGCCGCAGCGCGTGGAACAACTGGGCGGGCGTGGTCAGGTTGCAGACCTGCATGTTGCCGTTCGCGCACAGCTCGAGGAAGCGCTCCAGCCGCCCGCTCGAGTGCTCCGGCCCCTGCCCCTCGTAACCGTGGGGCAGCAGCAGGGTGAGCCCCGACATGCGCCGCCACTTGGATTCGCCGCTCGCCACGAACTGATCGATGAAGACCTGCGCCACGTTGGCGAAGTCGCCGAACTGCGCCTCCCACACCGCGAGCGCGTGCGGGTCGGCGGTGGAGTAGCCGTACTCGAAGCCCAGCACCGCGGCCTCGGACAGCATGGTGTCGATCACCTCGAAGCGCCCCTGCTCGGCCGCGAGGTGCTGGAGCGGCACCCATCGCCTGCCATCCTCCGCGTCGAACAGCGTGGCATGACGGTGGCTGAAGGTGCCGCGCCCGGTGTCCTGCCCGGTGAGACGCACGGCGTGGCCTTCGAGCAGCAGCGACCCGAACGCCAGCAGCTCGCCGCAGCCCCAGTCGATGCGATCCTGCTCCACCATCGCCACCCGGTCCGCCATCAGCTTCGCGACGCGCGGGTGCGCGTGGAAGCCGGGCGGGATCACGGCCGCGGCACGCACGACGCGCTGCAGCGTCTCCGCCGTCACCGCGGTCTCTGCGCTCCAGTCGTCGCCCGCCCACTCGAGGCCCTTCCAGGCGCCGCGCAGCGGTTCCTCGTCGAGCGCCGCAGGCTGGCGCTTCGCGCGTGCGTGCGCCTCGCGCAGCGCGCCCCCGATCTCGGCTTCGAGCGCATCGAGCCGCGCGCCGTCGAGCACGCCATCTGCGATCAGCCGTTCCGCGTAGCGCTGCGACGCCGGAGCGTGCGCGGCGATCTTCCGGTACATGACCGGCTGGGTGAAGGTCGGGTCGTCCAGCTCGTTGTGCCCGTGTCTGCGGTAGCACACCACGTCCACGAACACGTCGCGCCTGAAGGCGGCGCGGTACTCGACCGCGAGCCGGATGACGTGCACCACCGCTTCCGGGTCGTCGCCGCTGACGTGGAACAGCGGCGCGTCGTCCACCCGCGCCACGTCGGTGACGTAGCGCGTGCCGCGCCCGTCCTCGGGCGACGTAGTGAAACCCACCTGGTTGTTGAGCACGATGTGCACCGTGCCGCCGGTCTGGTAGGGCTCGAGCTGCGCCAGCGCCAGGGTCTCGGGAACGATGCCCTCGCCTGCGAACGCGGCGTCGCCGTGCATCAGCACCGGCATGCCACGCGAGCGCTCCCGGTCCTTCATGTAGTCCTGCCGCGCTCGCAGCGACCCGAGCACCACCGGGTTCACGAACTCGAGGTGGCTGGGGTTGAAGTTGAGATCGAGATGAACGGTGCGTCCTGCCCGGGTCTGGCGATACGACGAGTAGCCCAGGTGGTACTTCACGTCGCCGTGCCCCTGCACGTCCTCGGGCAGGAAGCTCGACTCGAACTCGCTGAAGATCAGCTCGAGCGGTTTGCCCAGGATGTGGGCGAGAACGTTCAGGCGCCCGCGGTGCGGCATGCCGATCACGAGCTGGTCGACGCCGATCGCGGCCGCGCTCTCGACCAGCGCATCGAGCATCGGGACCAGCGAAACGGCGCCCTCGAGCGAGAATCGCTTCTGC
>CAZYQK010000210.1:0-2465 GCA_964650245.1 uncultured bacterium
CGTCTCGGGGGTGTAGCTGAAGCGCGTCAGGTACATCGGCATGGTTCGGCTCCTTGGGGACATGGGGCCAGTACCACTCATTGTTGCCCCCACGTCAATCCGGGTATTCGCAGCTGGAACGAGGCGCAACGCGGAGTAGGTTGACGCCATGGCCTCGCACAAGGAGGTGAGCCATGGCGTTCAGGTGACGACTGAGCGGCGCACAGTGGACACGGATCGCCCCGCATCCACCGCGCCGCAAGCATAATCCGGGTGGCGGACGACCTCTGGCGGACCCGCGCAAGTGCCTCGAAGGCATTCTGTGGATCCTGTGGACCGGCGCGCCGTGGAAGGCGCTGCCCCGCAAGCACTGCAGCCCGACCACGAGCGGACATTCGCGTGGCTGTGCTGATGCCGTCGCCTGCTGGTGCGTCATGAGCGGCTCCTCAGCGTCTCTCCCGCGTTTTTTGATCTCGCGTGCGCGATGCTGATGCTTCGACAGGTTCTGAAATGAGTTCTAGAGCCGCACGATCTTCGGCGAGCGCCTTCCGCGCAGCGCGTTGCGGCTGTCCACCACGGCCTTCGAGTGGCGGACCACGTCGCCGTAGGGAAACGCCGTGTGTGCGGTGGCGATGACCACGCAGTCGAAGCGTCTGAGCTGGCGCGGCGTGAGCGCCGTGCTCTTCAGGCGCCGGCCCGCGAACTCCAGCGCCGGAACGTACGGATCGCTGTACTCGATGCGCGCGCCGTGCTCGCGCAGCTTCTCCATGATGTCGAGCGACGGGCTCTCTCGCGTGTCGTCGATGTCGGCCTTGTACGCGACGCCCAGCACCAGCACGCGCGAGCCGCGCACCGGACGCCCGTTTCGGTTGAGGCAGTCCATCACCAGGCTGACCACGTGATCGGGCATCTGGCCGTTGATGTAGCCGGCCAGCTCGATGAAGCGCGCTTCGAACCCGCTCGCCCGCGCCTTCCACGAGAGGTAGAAGGGATCGATCGGGATGCAGTTGTGCGAGACCAATCCGTACGAGGTCACGTAGGTCTGGGTCCCGGGCACCTCGATGGAATACACGGTGCGGCCGGGGCAGGGGGTCGCGCGCGCCGGTTCCACCGTCGCCATCGCGCCGTCCTTTCGGACCCGCCGCTTGGGGCTGGGCTTCGAACGACTCGAGAGGTAGCCCTGCAGCTTCTCGCGCTTCCTTCCAAGCAGCCGTGGAGCCAGGCGGCGAAGCTGCTCTTCGCCGAACAACCGGAGCTCCGGCTTTCCCTTCTTGATCGAGGGAACGAGCCGCAGCGAGTGCATGAGCAGCGTGACCTGCTGGAGCAGCCGGGGGCTCGAGGTGAAATAGCTCACGCACGCGCTGTTGCAGCGGTGGCGATAGCGCTTCCCATTCTTCGAATAGGCGCGCTCGCCATGAAACGCGTCCACGCTGCCGTCGCCGTTGATCAGCGCTCCGAGCAACGACCAGCGGAGCTCAGGATCGGCGCCGAGGAAAAGCGGCGGCATGCGCATCTCCTCCGACCGCCGCCCGCAGCCCAGGACCTCGCCGAGGAAGCGGCCGAACAGGTTCGAGGATACCTTGACCTGAACGGCCTTCCAGCGCTTCACCCGATGGAGCGACCAGCGTATACATAAGCGGTCCAGAATCCCGGTCAGGTCGTCGATCAGCTCGTGCTCATGGGCGCCGAAGGTCCAGCGCGTTCGCCAGGACTTGTCGCGCGTGAGGCAGCCTTCGCTGAGGTAGTACCCGACCAGTCTCGCCAGATCGGCGCCGACCGGCAGGACGCAGGGGATCCGCTGGTGACCCCGGCCTCTTCCCGTGGCGAGGTCGAGTTCCTCGCGCGCCAAATCCTCGAAACCACCGCGCTCCAGCTCGAGGAACGCCGAGAGCGGAAGCGAATTGGCCCTGGCCACGTCCTTCTTCTCGACCCCGCTTCGCCGCGCCGCCCCACGCACCCGGTCCCAGTGATCGGTCCAGCGTGCGGTCTTCGGGATCACGCGAACTCCCGAGCGCTGCTCGAGGCCGAGCGACTCGATGAGATCGAAGGACCGCGGCGGATCGCCGGCGGGAATATCCATCGCCAGTACCAGCCGGCTCTGAGAGTCGGTCTGGTCGGCCCGCCGGCTCTCGATGCCGTGACCGTTCTCGACGATCAGGGGGTGGCCGTCCGTCACCGTCAGCGAGCGGCCTTCCGCGCTGCGCACCGTGAGGCATCGAGGGTAGGGGCGACGGAAGATGTGCGTGGCCTGCTTGAACACCGACCTGCGGCTTTCCGGGTCGAACGACAGCACCTCGACGTCGTCCAGCGGCGTGATCTCGACGTCACCCAGCCGGTGCGACCGTCGCGTCGCCGCCAGCTCGTTCATCCGAACCGCGTCGACACCGCCGTCCTTCCGCACGAACAGGAACTCGTCGCCATCCTGGCAGTGCCCGCCGAGGCCCGGGCCCGGGAAGAACGGCATGAAGCCGAACGGCTTGGTGGCC
>CAZYQK010000211.1:0-2408 GCA_964650245.1 uncultured bacterium
ACCGCGATCTCCTCGGGGGTCGCGGCTCCGATCGCAATGCCGAGCGGGGTGTGGAGCCGCTCGATCTCCTGGTCGCTGAAGCCACGCGCCCGCAGGCGCAGGGCGAACTTCCGCTGCTTGGGGAGGCTGCCGATCATTCCCAGAAACTTGAGCCGCTTGCGCAACAGGTGCTGCACGAGGCGCTGGTCGAGCGCGTGATCGTGCGTCACCACCACGGCGTAGTCGTCGCGGCCGGCCTCGAGCGCGCGCGCCACGTCCTCGGCCGATTCCAGCCGCACCGCCGAGGTCGGGAAGCGCTCGCCGGTCGCCCATTCCGGGCGCTCGTCCACCACCGTGACCTCGAAGCCGCAGCCGGCGGCGATGGCGGCGAGCGGCTTGGCGATGTAGCCCGCTCCGAACAGGAACAGGCGCGGCGCGGCCTCCAGCACCTCGATGAACACCGTCATCTCGCCGCCGCAGCACATGCCGAGCTCCTGGGTGAGATGGCGCTTCACCACCACCTGCCCGCCGCGGAGGAGCAGCGCGCGGGCCTGCTCCAACACCTCGCGCTCGATCGCGCCGCCGCCGATGGTGCCCACGGTCGCGCCGTCCTCCCCGATCAGCATGTGCGCGCCGGGCTTTCTCGGCGTAAAGCCGCGCGATTCCACCACGGTCGCGAGCGCGAAGCGCCGCCGCTCGGCCCGCCAGCGCGCGAGCGCCTCCCAGACCTCGGCGTCGCGCGTGCGTCCCGGCGCGTCGAGCGAATCGGGCACGCCGGCGGGCTCGCCCGGCTCGCGGTCGGGACCGCGCTCGAGGTCGTCGCTCACGTTCCGGACTCCGCCATCGCCTCACGCACCGCGCGCCGCACGAACACCGGCACCATCTCGTGGCGGTAGTCGTGGTCGTAGGCCACGCTGATGAGCGGATGGCACTGTTTGTAGGCGGCCTGGGCCAGGCTCTCGGCCAGCGCCTCGTCGAGCGGCCGGCCCTTCACCATCGCGGGCACGCCGCCGATGACGCGCGGGCGCGCCGCGATGGCGCTCACCACCAGGCGCGCGTCCTCGCACGCGGCGTTCGCGACCCGCGCCGCGAACGCCACCGAGAGCATCGGGAAATCGATCGCGGCGCGCGGCCGCAGCTTCTGGTAGCCCGACCGCAAGCCCCGCGACCCCGCGGGCACGAACACCCGCGTCACCAGCTCGCCGGGCTCGAGCACGTTGTTGTGGATCCCGTCCGCGACGAAAAAATCGTCCACCGTCATCGTCCGCCGCCCGGCGCGGCCCGCGATCTCGACCTCGGCCGCGAGCGCGATCAGCACCGGCGCCACGTCCGAGGAGTGCGCGGCGACGCAGCGCTTCCCCGCCGGCACCACGTGGCACACCGCGCCGTCCTTCTTGAGGCAGAAGCCGAGCGACTGCCGCCAGAAGTACGTCTGGTTGTAGTAGGTGCAGCGGGTGTCGAGGCACAGGTTGCCGCCCAGCGTCCCCATGTTCCGGAGCTGCGGCCCGGCCACCAGCTCCGCCGCCTTCGCCAGCGCCGGGAAATCGCGCCGCACCGCGGCGTGTCGCGAAAGCTCGGTCAGCGTGACGAGGGGCCCCAGGTGGAGGCCGTCCTGCTCGTCGCGCGCGAAGTGGAGCTCGCGCACCGCGCCGATGTGCACGACACGGCGCGGCTCGTGCAGCCGGTGCTTCAGGTTGGGCACGGCGTCGGTGCCGCCCGCCACCACCAGCGTCTCGCCCGCGCGCTCGCTCAACAGCGCCAGCGTCTCGTCCACCGTGCGTGGGGCCGCCCACTCGAACGCAGGCAGGGTCAGCATGGCCGGCTCATCGCGTCACCGCCCCCGCCCTGGCACCGGCCCGCACCTGCGACCGGGCGCGCTCCCAGCGCGCGCGCGGATCGCCCTCGCGCAGCAGCTTGAGAACGCTCGGCGGGCTGAATGGCAGGCGGTCGCAGCGAATCCCGAGCGCGTCGTAGATGGCGTTGGCGAGCGCGGGGATGCTGGGATGGAGCGGCCCCTCGCCGGCCTCCTTGGCGCCGTATGGTCCCTCCGGGTCCACCGACTCGATGATGATCGAGACGAACTCCGGCACGTCGAGCGAGGTCGGGATGCGGTAGTCGAGCAGCGACGGACCGTGGTGGAGTCCCGCGCCGTGGTGCTCGGCGGCGGGCTTGAACACCTGCTCCTCGAGCAGCGCCTCGGCGAGTCCCATGTAGGCGCTCCCCTCCATCTGGCCCTCGACCGCGACCGGGCTCAGCGCGCGCCCGCAGTCGTGCGCGATCCAGACTTTCTTCACCTCGACGAATCCGGTCTCGGCATCGCAGTCCACCTCGACCACGTGGGCGGTGAACGAGTAGGCGGGCGAGGCTCCGATGGTGCCGCCGCGGTAGTCGCCGCCCAGCTTCGGGCTCTGGTACCAGCCCACCGAGCC
>CAZYQK010000212.1:0-2373 GCA_964650245.1 uncultured bacterium
CACCCGCGGCCCGGGCGAGACCCAGCTCGAGACCGACCGCCGCATCGTGCGCGAGAAGATCGCGCGCCTGAAGCGCGAGCTGGAAAGCGTGGAGCGCGAGCGCGAGACCCAGCGCCGCCGGCGCCGCCGCGAGTTCCGCGCCGCTCTGGTGGGCTACACCAACGCCGGCAAGAGCACGCTGTTCAACGCCCTCACCCGCTCGCACGTGTTCGTCGAGGACCGCCTGTTCGCCACGCTCGACGCCACCACCCGGCAGATGGTGAGCCCCGAGCGCCAGCTGGTGCTCGTCACCGACACCGTGGGCTTCATCCGCAAGCTCCCGCACCACCTGGTCGCCTCGTTCCACAGCACGCTGGCCGAGGCGGTGGAGGCCGACCTGCTGCTCCACGTGGTAGACGCCGCCGACCCGGACCGCGCGCGCCAGATGCGCGCGGTTGAGGGCGTGCTGGAAGAAATCCTCGAGACGCCGCGGCCGACCATGCTCGTGTTCAACAAGTCGGACCTGCTTGCCGACCCCGACCTCGCGGCCGGGCTGCGCGTCGAGTACCCCGGCTCGTTCGTGATCTCGGCCGCGACCGGCGATGGGCTCGACCAGCTTCGCGCGTTTCTGTGGCGGGAGGCGAGCGAGCGGCGGGCGGGACGGGTGACGGCGCGGGCGTCGTAGCGGCGCGACGCGCGTTTTCGCCAGGCTCGCCCGCCTGCGCTATTCTGGGCGACCCATGACCGCACCCGGCGCCTCCGCCCTGCGCACGCTTCGCTTCGGGCACAGCCCCGACGCCGACGACGCCTTCATGTTCTACGGCTTCCACGCCGGCCTCGCCGCCATCGCGGGGTGCCGCGTGGAGCACGTTCTGGAGGACATCCAGAGCCTCAACCGCCGTGCGCTCGAGCGCGCCGACCTCGAGATCACCGCGGTGTCGGCCCACGCCTACGCGCACCTCGCCGACCGCTACGCCATTCTCGCGTGCGGCGCGTCCATGGGCATGGGCTGCGGCCCCGTTCTGGTCGCGCGCGAGGCGCGTTCACTGGAATCGCTGCGCGGGAAGCGGGTCGCGATTCCCGGGCCGCTCACGACCGCCGCGCTGCTGCTCGAGATCGAGTGCCCGAAGTGCGTGCCGGTCGAAGTCATGTTCGACCGCATCCCGGCGGCGGTCGCGGGCGGCGAGGTCGAAGCCGGCGTCATCATCCACGAGAGCCAGCTCACCTACCGTGAGGAGGGACTGGTCAAGGTGCTCGACTTCGGCGAGCTGTGGCGCGACCGGGATCGTCTCCCGGTGCCGCTCGGGCTCGACGTCGTGCGGCGCGATCTCGGCGCCGAGCTGATGCTGGCCGTGAGCATCGGCTTCCGCGCCAGCATCCAGGCCGCGCTCGATCACGAGCAGGAGGCGATCGGCTACGCGCTCCAGTTCGGACGCGGGCTCGACATGGCGCAGGGGAAGAAGTTCGTCCACATGTACGTGAACGAGCTGACCCTGGACATGGGCGAGATCGGGCCCCGTGCGCTCGCCGTGCTCTACCAGCGCGCGGTGAAGGCGGGGGCGATCGAGCGGGCGCCGGCGATTGCGGTGGTGTAGGGCCGCCTGCCGGCGGGTTCATGCTGTGTTTCGACGGCGCCAACGGAGGGCGTCAGTCTGGTACCCAGATCTTCCCGGCGCGAATCGCCTCGACGTCCGCCGGTAGCTGAATCGGTTCCGACGACTGGGTGAAAAAGGCGAACCCCTTGTAACTGACGAGATACCTGTACTTGGTTGAGAACAGGCCGCCTTGAGCATGCACCACGAGCGCAGCTTTGGCCCGACGGAGGAGAGACTGGAAGTCATCAGGACTGACCCGTACCACGACACCGGAAGCCTTGATCGCATTGGCGATCGTGGCGCCTGCCGCCGCTGCTGCTGCAACTGCCCCTCCGTTGCTCATGGTTGACCTCCCTCAAAGTCATGGTGAATTCGAGCGCCCGTTGCCGCTGATAGCAGAACATGGACTCCGCCGTCTAACGCCGGCTGGAGCGCGTCGTTAAACACGGCGCACGCTCACAGGCTTGGTTTGAGCACCATGAGTACGAGCCCTACGACCGGCGTCAGCAATGCCACGGCGCCCCAGACCTCCCAGCGAACCGCGAGGGCGTGGTAGCGGGCGTACTCGAAGGCGCCGGATTCCACGCCGGCTGCTGCGAGGGCGCGCAACTGCCGTTGTAGTGGCACCACAC
This sequence comes from uncultured bacterium, assembly GCA_964650245.1. Classification (GTDB taxonomy): domain Bacteria; phylum Eisenbacteria; class RBG-16-71-46; order RBG-16-71-46; family RBG-16-71-46; genus WS-2. Next base: position 2,207 of record CAZYQK010000212.1, read on the forward strand.
GGAGCATGAAGATGAGCCCCGAAACAGAGAAAAGCACCAGGGTCCAGAGAATCCAGCCCGTATGCAGGATCGGAAAGTCCCCGTAGATCGCGGCGGCGACGCCGCTGCTGATCATGCCGATGACGCCAGGGATTGTGAAGAGCCGGTCGCTCCGGATGATGCCGTCC
>CAZYQK010000213.1:0-2315 GCA_964650245.1 uncultured bacterium
ATCGATCTGTATGCCGTCGTCCCCGGTCAGGTCACGACGCTCTACGCCAACTATCCGGGGCTTGCCATCCACGAGCCGGCGTGGATCTCGGTGCTCGATTATCCGACCCTTCAGGCGGCCGTTGATGCCGTGCCTGTGGGTGGAGCAGTCGTTTACATCCCTGCGGGCACGTATTCGCCGAACGGCGTACCGACCTTCATTCCCCCGCTTTCGCTGCCACACGATCGCAGCGTCCACCTCCTGGGCGATGGCCCGGGCCGGACCGTGCTGCGCTACAGGTTCAACGACGTCCCCGGCTCCTACGATCCGAGCAAGGACTTCATCCAGAATCGCGGCGACAACCAGACGGTCGAGGGACTCAGTCTCGTGGGTGATTTCTTTTTTGCGCCTGAGGGCACGTCGCCGACCGGGGTCGGCATTCGTGTCTGGCGGTCGGCGGATCCGCTCCCCCAAGTCACCAAGGTGGTCTACCGGACTTCGATCCGAAACGTCACGATTTCGGGAATGCCCAGTTGGGGCATCTACGTGGACGACGCGCTTCGCAACAACGAGCGGCAGATCTCCGTGTGGGCCATGTACGACAACGTGACGATCCGCGAAGGAGTACTCAACGGTTGCGTTTACATCGGTCAGGGCGACACGACCACCCAGTATTTCAAGAACTGCAATTTCAAGGACACGCCCGGAGGCCCCGCCGTCCACGCGAAAGAGGCACGCGGGCTCTCCTTCATCGACTGCATTTTCGAGAATGTTGCCAGCCGCGCCAACCCCTACGTCATCCTCGACGGCTGCGAATCCGTGGTGCTCCAGCACTGCTGGTTCGAAGGATGGAGCGGGCCGGGTTTCCCCTTCATCCGGCTCACCGGCACCAACCGCGGGATCGGGATCGACGCCTGCCACTTCCAGAATGGGGGGCAGCCAGTCCAGGATCCCGAGGCCGTGCATGTGTCAGGACTGGCCCGCGGGGTCGTCATCTCGGGCATCTCTCTCTGCGCCCCCGCGGACATGAGCCTGGCCCAGACCCCGCACATCCGGATCGATGCCGGCGTTCCCGTTCCCCCGCCCGCTCTCCCCGAGGAATCGGAGGTGATTGTGGTCGGTGGCGTCGCGCGCGGCGGTAATAGCCGCTATCCGCTCCGTGTGAGCGACGGCTCGCAGAAGGTAACGCTACTGGGCCCGGGGCGGCGATTGCGCCTGCCGCGACTGACGGTGGCCGAGCGGGACGCGATCCTCGACTGGCAGCCGGGTGACCTGATATACAACGTGGCTGCGAATCGCGCTCAGGCTTGGGACGGTAACGCCTGGAAGGATCTCTGGTGAGTCGCGGGCCGCGCCCGATGGCGGCCGGCCTCGCCGCCTCCAGTGCAAGGGGGCGTTCGGCCTGCTTGCCGTGCCGCGACGCGCAGATCAGGCGCATGCCCACGAGCCTCCGAAAGCCCGAGGCGAAGAGCCCGCCTACCGCCGCCGCCGCGGACCTGTACCCGCTCCACCAGCACCGCGATCTCCTGCCCGCCTAGAGTCCCTCGACGTCGCGATGCAAATGCGGCTTGCCGAAACTCAGTGCATGGAGCTCGCGTGCTACGTTCTCGGCCAGAACGCGTGCACGGTCACCGTTCCGGGAGTAGGATGGCGCCCGGTAAAGGCCGACGACCCTCGGAGCGGCGACACGGAGGTTCCGATGAACGGGTTGAGATTCGGCAGGGTCCGGCTCTCGCGATCCGGCGACGCAGACCGTCTCGAATGGCTGGTCACGAACGGCATCGGCGGCTTCGCCTCGGGCACCGTGTCGGGCGCGCTCACGCGCCGCTACCACGGCCTTTTGATCGCCGCGCAGAAGCCGCCGGTCGGCCGCACGCTGCTGCTGGCCAAGCTGGCCGAGCGCCTCGAGCTCGACGGCGCGTCCATCGAGCTCGACGTCAACCGCTGGACCAGCGGGGCGGTCACCCCCGGTCCTCCGGCCCACCTCGAGTCGTTCGAGCTCGACGGCACCATCCCGCTCTGGACCTGGGCGATCGGCGATACGCGGCTCGAGAAGCGCGTGTGGATGGAGCACGGCGAGAACACCACGTACGTTCAGTACCGCCTCGCCGCGGGGCCCTCGCCTGTGCTGCTCCGGCTGCGCGCGCTCGCCAACCATCGCGACATGCACGCCGTTACCGCGCGCGGCGACTGGACGGGGCGGATCGAGCCCGCGACCGGGGGCCTCCGGATCGAAGCGTACGAGGGAGCCGCGCCGCTCTGGCTGTTCGCTCCGGGCGCCGAGGTGCGAGGTGCTGCCGAGTGCTATCGCGGCTTCGCCCTGGCGCTCGATCATC
>CAZYQK010000214.1:0-2300 GCA_964650245.1 uncultured bacterium
GCTCCTTGCCGGTGCCGCTCTCGCCCTGGATCATGATGGTGGCCTCGCTGTCCGCGACCTTTTCCACCATCTTGAAGACTCGCGCCATTTCCTCCGAAGTGCCGATGATCTCCTTCTCCTCGTGGCCCTTCTTGAGCTCGCGCTTCAGGTACTGGATCTCGACCTTCACCCGGCGCATCTCGAGCGCGTTACGCACGATGAGCTTGATCTCGTCGTTCTTGGCGTTCTTGATCAGATACTGGAACGCGCCCAGATTGACCGCGTCGATCGCCGATTGCTGCGACGCGTAGGCGGTCATGATCACCACCGGGAGCGACGGATCGTGCTTCTTGATGCCCTCGAGCAGCTGAATGCCGTCCACGCCGGGCATCTTGATGTCGGTGATCACGACGTCGAAGCTCCCGGCCTTCACCTTCTCCAGCGCCTCGCGGCCGTTGTTCACGGTCGTGACAGCGTACCCTTCCTTCCGAAGCACGATGCCCAGGAACTGGGTCATGCTCTGCTCATCGTCGACGACGAGGATTTTCTCCGCCGGCATCTCATTCACCTCTTTCCGTTCGTTCGGGGTTTCCATCAGGCAGCCTGAGCCATGCTGGCGGCGACTTCGGGCAGCACGACCCGGGCGGTCGTACCTCCACCCGGGGCGCTCTCGAGCGCGAGTGCGCCTCCGTGCCGCTCGACGATTCGATGGGCGATCGGCAGCCCGAGACCCGTGCCGCTCTCCTTGGTGGTGAAAAACGGCTGCCCGACCCGTGGCAGATCCGCCGCCGCGATGCCGGTGCCATTGTCCGTGAACTCGACGACGATCCTGCCCGGCGCTCCGTGATTCCACTTCAGAGCCAGCTCCCCTCCCGCGGGCATCGCTTCCATCGCGTTCGCCCCCAGGTTGAGCCAGACCTGGCGCATCTGCTCGCGATCCACCTGGACGAAGCACTTCTCGGGCAGCGGCTCGAACCGCACGCGGACTCCAGTCGCGTGTCGCGGGTCCAGGGCCAGCACGTCGCACAGCTCGCCCAGGTGCTCGTTGATCTCGACCGGCTCCAGGGCCAGGTCGCGCTCGCGCGAGTAGCTGAGCAGGTCCGAGACGAACCGGTTGAGCCGGTTGCTCTCGGTCGCGATCAGCTCCATGAGGACGGCGTTCTCGCCTTCGAGTTTGAGCTCGCGCTGGAGACACTCGACCGAGCCGCTGATGGGCTTGAGCCCGTTGCGGAGCTCGTGCGCGATCCCGGCCGCGAGCGCGCCCACCTCGGCCAGGGTCTGATTGCGACGGGCGCGGCGCTCCATCTCCCGCACGTCGGTCAGGTCCTGGAACACGGCGACCACGCCGTGGAGCGTGCCCTCGTGCATCAGGAGATTGGTCGAGATGCCGACCGGCAGGGGCCGTTCCGCCGCGGTGCGCATCATGAGCTCCACGCGCGCGCGCGACGAACGGCGCTCGAGCGTGCTCAGGATCAAGTCGCGGAGCTGCCGGAGCCGCGCCGGCAGCGCCTCCGAGATGTGTTTGCCTCGCACCTCGAGCGAACGCAGCGCCAGCACCTGCTCGGCCGCCGGATTGAGGTATGCGACCCGGCCCTGGCCGTCCACGGTCAGGACGCCGGTGGTGAGGTGGCGCAGGATGACGTCGTTGTCCACCCGCACCCGTTCGAGCTCGCGCGCGGTGCGCTCCAGGACCTCGCGCGTGCGTCGAACCCGTTCGCCGAGGACGCCTGCCAGCACGCCCACCACCGCGAGAAACGCCACCAGCAGCGCCGGCCGAGGCAGCGCCCCGACCAGCGCGTCGCCGGGCGACGCCCCGAGCCCGCTGCCGATCCAGGGCAGCGCGACGAACGCCACGCTCGCGCCGACCGCGGTGAACAACCCTCCCGGGAGCTGGGCCACCAGCCCGCCAGCCAGCACCACCAGCGCGAAGAACAGCACGAACTGGCTGCTCCGCCCCCCGGTCAGGGCCGACAGCCCGCACACCAGCAGGAGGTCGACGCCGAGCTGGAGATAGATCTGGAACCCGAAGCCGCGCCGCAGCCGGATCCCCAGCCAGTAGAGGGCCGACAGCATCCCGACCGCGAGCAGAGACCACCAGAGCACCCACCAGGCACCCTCGGTGGCGTCCGGCCGCAGCAGCACGCCGACCGGCAAGGCGAGCGTTGCCACCAGCAGCCGGGCCCAGACCAGGGTTCGGAGACCCTCCCAGGGAAGCATGGCAGCGGAACGTCCGAGCTCCGCCGCGACCGCGCCCCCCCCGCTGTGAATCGGCTCGCCCATCAGTGCCCGCCCGAGACCACGCTGATGAGCTTGAACATCGG
>CAZYQK010000215.1:0-2256 GCA_964650245.1 uncultured bacterium
CCGCCCGGCCGCGAGCCGGCCGACCGGGAGACTCACTGCCCCGGCAGGGGCATGTCGCTGTTGTACGTGTCCACGACGATCTTCCAGTCCTCGCCGACCTTCTTGAAGATCGTCACGTACTTGCCCACATCCTGGATCGGCTCCCCCTTGGGGCCGCTCATGTTCATCTGGTAGGCGCCGATGTCGATCGCGAGGTCGCCCGCCTCTGCGACCATCACCTCGCTCGAGGAGAAGGTCAGGTTCAGCCCTGGGGTGCGGAACCTGTCAACAACTTTGAGACACTCGCTTCGTGAGTTTACTGAGCAACGGCGATGCAGAGGTCTCCAGGGGTGAGATTCGGGCTCGCGAGCGGATCGCGCTCGAGATCGGCTTCGCAGGATGCCCCAGGACGCGATCCGACGACCGGGTCCGACTCCTGGGTCAGGGTGTTTTCGGGCGGCGACGCCTCGGCGAGCTTCGCCGGCGGGTTGATCCACACCTCGGTCGGGACTGCCTTGGGCTGCGGCTGCCCATTCGGGAAGCGCTCCGGATGGCGCGCGAACGCATCGGCCAGCACCCGCGCGCGTTGTTCGAGCTTCGCCTCCGCGAGTCCGTAGTGGACATCGTGCGGCGTGAACAGCCCGAGCCCGACGTGGTGATGCTCGGTGTTGTACCAGGGGAAGAAGTCCTGGCCATGCTGACGCGCGTGCTCGATCGAGCCGAACCGGTCCGGGAAGTCGGGCCGGTACTTCATGGTCTTGAACTGCGACTCGGAGAACGGGTTGTCGTTCGAGACGTGGGGACGCGAATGGGTCTTGGTGACGCCGAGGTCGGCGAGCAGCAGCGCCACCGGCTTCGAGATCATCGCCGCCCCACGGTCGGCGTGCACGGTGAGCTGGCCGGGCACGATCGCCTGCCGCTCACAGCTCTCGGCGATCAGTTGCTCGGCGATGGCGGCCCGCTCGCGCGCGGCCACGGTCCAGCCCACCACGTAGCGACTGAACACGTCGAGCAGCACGTAGAGGTAGTAGTAGGTCCACTTGGTCGGCCCCAGCAGCCGAGTGATGTCCCAGCACCACAACTGATTCGGCCGCGTGGCGAGCAGTTGCGGCGCAGCGTAGCGCGGATGGCGGAGCTGATCGCGCCGCTCGCGCACCTCGGCGTTCTCGCCCAACACGCGGTAGAACGTGCGCTCCGAGCACAGGTAGCGGCCCCCGTCGAGCAAGGTCGCGTAGACCTCGGCCGGCGCGAGGTCCACGAATCGCGGCTCGTGCAGCGTGTCGAGCACCGCCTGGCGGTCGCCCACGGTCAGCGCGCGCGGCGGCGTCGGCCGCGGCCGCAACTCGGCACGGGGCTGCCGCCCGCGATAGAAGCTGGCGCGAGCCACGCGGAGCGCCGCGCAGGTCGGCGCGACGCCCAGCCGGGGCCCGAGGTCCGCGACGGTCTGCATCAGTCCCTCCCTTCGCTCGCGAGCGGGATGCCCAGCAGCTGTGAGACTTTTTTTTGGACCTCGATCAGCCCCTCGGCGCGCTCGAGCCGCGCCTGGAGCCGTCGGGTCTCGCGCTCGAGCTCGGCGATCTTCCGGTCCCGCGGATCCACGGGCTTCGCCTTCGGGCCTCGCGCACGGGGCGCCAGCCCCGCCAGCTCACCCCGGCGCCGCGCCTCACGCCATCCCCACAGGTGCGAGGAGTACAGCCCCTCACGCCGCAACAGCGCGCTCAGCTCGCCGGGCTTCGTGCACCCGTCGGCCTCCCGCAGCACCCGCACCTTCTCGGCGGCCGTGAACCGCCGCCGCGCCGCCTTCGCCACCACCTCGGTCGCCACCGTCATCCCTGATGCCTCCAGGCTCGTGGACATCCTCGTTTCCCGTCTCGCCCTCTACACTAAACTTCCGGGGGGTCGGTGTCTCATCCATGTTGGCAGAGAGGGGAGAGCCGAGTCTCAGGAGGCCCACACGGTCCGCTGGTTGAGGCAAGACGGCACGGGTCTCTACGAGATCGGAACCCCGCCACCACCCCGAGACTCGGTGACATACCCCTTTCCCTATGAGGCCCGACTGCTCGCCTATCCGGTGCACCGGGGAGCGAGGTGGGTGATCGACGAAGCGCGTCGAATCACCGCAGAAGTCGAGGTTAGAGAGATTCTCGAAACGCCGGCCGGCCGATTCCCCGCTTGGAGGATACGAGTTCGCAACGGCGGCCACCTTCCGGATGAGCAGGCGTTCGTCTGGTACGGGGACGCTGGCTATCTGGGAATGAGGGTGCACCTGCAGTTCGA
>CAZYQK010000216.1:0-2152 GCA_964650245.1 uncultured bacterium
CGCGCCCTCCAGCGCCTCCGCCGCCCACGCTCCGGGCGAGATTGCGAGCACAGTCGGCGCCGCCGCGAGCCAGGCACGCAGCGCCTCGAAGGGGTCGCCGGGTGACCCGGCGAGACGCGGGACCAGGAGCAGATTCGCGATCCAGAGCGTGGCCATCGCGAGCGTCGAGAGAACGCTCAAGCCCTCCCGCGCGCGCGACGGCGGCAGGCGCCGCAGCAGCGCCAGCGCGAATACCACGCCGAGCCCGATCGGGATCGCCCACAGGCAGGCGAGGAGCGCCGGCGCCACGAGCCAGGCCGCCGGCGGGAGCGGGCGCAGCGCCGCCCACGCGGCGAGCGCGGGCAGTACCAGCACCACCAGCGGCCCGAGGGTGCGGGGCAGGGCGTCCGCCAGCTTGAGCACGAGCAATTCCCAGGGTTGCACCGGCGCGCGTCGCAGCAGTTCGAGGTCGCGGTCGAGCAGCAGCGCCGAGACCGCGTGTTCGAGATCGAAGACCAGCAGCGCCGCCAGCGCGATGCCGAACAGCAGGCCCAGCAGTTGCGACAGCTCGCGCGGCGTGGCGCCGGCGGCGTCCATCGAACGAAAGAGCGCGCTCATTCCGCCGTAGGCGATCGCCGCCAGGGCCGCGGCCAGCACGAGGCCCGGCCCCGCGGCGCGGGACCCGGGTCCCGCGCCCGGGTGCCGCGCATGGCCAGTGCCGAGCAGCGCGCGGCGCGCGAGCTTGAGCCGGGAGAGCGCGACGCCGCGCCACCTCACGAAGCGGCCCCGCCCTCGCGGGTCAGCGCCAGGAACACGTCTTCGAGCGAGGAGTCCTGCCGCACGCCTCTCAGCTCCGCGAGCGTCCCTGCGGCGAGACGCCGGCCGCGGTGCAGGATCACGACGCGATCGCACAGCCGTTCCGCCACCTCGAGCAGGTGGGTCGAGATCAGCACGCCGAGCCCGCGGGCCGCACGCTCGCGCAGCAGGTCCTTGAGCGCGCGCGCGGCGAGCGGGTCGAGCCCCGAGAGCGGCTCGTCGAGCATGACCAGCGGCGGATCGTGGAGCAGTGCCGCCGCGATCGAGACCTTCTGCCGCGTGCCGTGCGAGCAGGTTGCGAGCGGCTGGTCGGCCGTCTCTTCCAGCTCGAGCCGCCCGATGAGCTCGCCCGCGCGCCGCGCCGCGAGCGGCCCGGGCACATCGTAGAGCGCGGCCACGAAGTCCAGGAACTCGCGCGCGGTGAGCAGCTCGTAGAAGAACGGCTGGTCGGGGACGAACCCGAGCCGGGCGCGCGCCGCGAGCGGCTCGTCGCCCAGCGAGACGCCGGCGACGGTGATGCGCCCCGAGTCGGGCCTCAGGAGCCCCGCGCACATGCGGAGCGTCGTGGTCTTGCCGGCGCCGTTGGGGCCGAGAAAACCCAGGATCTCGCCGGGGCGCACCTCAAGGCTGAGCCCGTCCACGGCAGTGAGACTTCCGTAGCGGCGCGTGAGGGAATCGGTCGAGAGCGGCGCGGGCGGGGCGGTCATGGGGTTTCCGTCGGGCGCCGGAGTCTAGCAGCCCGCGGTCTCTCCGCAGGAAATGCGGAGACGGGCGTCGCTCCGCACGCGTTCACCGCACGGCTCGCATCCTGGCGATCGCGCGCAACGCCGCGATTCATGCGGGTTTCGCGCGTGCTGCACGCGGGGCGCTCCGGCTGGCACGCTCGGTGCGAATGTCCGCGGCAGTTGGAACGCCGCTCGCGGCGGCCGCACGGGGCGACGGGTCCGCGACCGCTTCCGCTTAGGGGACTGCGCCGAAAGGCCGGAAGGATGGAAGTGGGTCGCGGGCTCGAAGCTCCGCGCGGGCCGCGCGCGAACGCGGAGCGCGGCCGGGAGTGGGCTCCACTCCCGGCCGCACCGCGTTGGGCCCGAACGGCGCCGCGCGTCTTGACGCTCCGGGATGGGCGGGCGGATAGTCTTCCGGTTCCCATCCGCCCGCGCCCTGTCTGGCGGCGGACTCGAGGCCGCCCGCGCGCCACCCGCGCGGCAAACGAGGTGGCACCGTGGACCACTCGACTGCGATACCCCGCGCCGTTCTGCTGGCCGCCCTCCTGACCCTGGGCGGATGCGGCGCGTCCGGGCCGCCCGACCGCGGAGCGAGCGTCGAGCCAGCGGCCGCGGCCGCCCGCGGCGCGCCG
>CAZYQK010000217.1:0-2132 GCA_964650245.1 uncultured bacterium
GCGTTGGACGATGCCTGGGCCGAACACTGGCGCGCCGAGGCCTGGCGCGCGCTGGCGGGGGAGGAGAGCCGCGGCGCGGTGGCTGCTTCCGGAGCACTGGCAAGGGGCGGAGCCTTGCGCGCGGCGGAGGCCGAGATCGCGCGGCACGCAATCGCCGCCCACCCCGCGGCGCTCGAGCGCGCCCTCGATCACGCGGCGCGGCTGGAGCGCGCCCAGCTCTTCGCGACGGTGCGCGCGCTGGCCCCCGCGGAGCGGGAGCAACTGCCCGCTCGCTGGCGACTCGCGAGCCGCCGCCGCGCCGAGGATCTCGAATCGGTGGCGGTGGCGCTCGAGAGCGGCCTGGGCGAGCGGGCACGCGAGCCGATCGCGCTCGCGGTGCCGGCGCGCGCGCTCGGGGCCGAGCCCCGGCTTCCCGATCCTTCCGCCGCGCTGCTCGCGGTGCCCTGGGGAGCACCGGGGCCAGCGGGACCGACGCCTGTGACGTGGGCGGCGCTCGCGCTCGCGGGCGCGCTCGCGACGCTCATGCCGCTCGGCGCAATCGCGTGGGCCGTTGCGCGGGGCCGGCCGGCCGGCCCCGCGAGGCTCGGCCCATGGAGCCTCGATGCTCTCGAACCCCGCCCGCCCGCCCGTGCGTCGGCCTGGCTTCAGGTGGTGAGCGGATCCGGTCCGCGCTCGGTATCGCGCGGCGTGCTGGAGCTGGTGGCGGTGCTGCTCGACCGCGGCGAGCGGGTGCTCGTGGTGGACGGCGGGCGGCGCTTGCGTCTGCACCGCGCGTTCGAGGCCGCCGCGCGCCTCGGGCTCGACGAGTGCCTCGCGGACGCGATGCCGGTGCTGGGGGTGGTGCAGAGCGGCGGTGTGCCCGCCCTGTTCTTCCTCGCGCGCGGTGCGGGCAGCCGCAGGCCGGCCTGGGCTCAACTTGACCGGGTGCTGGAGGAGGCGCGACCACACTTTGGCCATGTGGTGCTCGCGCTCGAGCCATCGGCCCCGCACGAAGTCGGGGGCATCCTCGCCGGACGCCTCATCGATGGCTGGTGGGCCGGGTCGGTCTGGGCGCCATCCCGAGTTGTCGAGCGGCTCTCGGAACGGATCGGCATCGCACTAAGTCACATGGACTTGCTGAACTTAGCGGAGACGTCGCTCGAAGCGCTGAAAGCGCGCTTTGGGGCGCCGCCGGCGCCGGCTGACGCGGCGTTCGAGTGTGCTCCGCTCGCGGAAGGCGAGGTGCTCGCGACGCACGATCCGGACCCGCGTCCTGCGCCCCCCGTGTTGGACCCTGAATTGCAAGTTCGTGAGCGGCTCCGGTTCCTGATCTGGATGCGACGGGTGCAGGCCGAGAGCCGGCGCGAGGCCTTCGAGCCCGTGGTTCGAAGCTGAGGCCCTGGCGCCGCACGAAACCACGGTTGCCGGATGCCGCGCACGATGGTCCACCGCGCCGCGGACCGGCCGCTGCGCCTCGAAGCCGCGCGTTCCGAACGCGGCGCGCACCGGCCGCTCCACCCGCGACACCGCGCGCCCGCCGGCGACCCAGCCAGGCCAGGTGCGAGTGACGCATCCGGACGTACTGCTGATCGAACGGCTCGACGCCGCGGGATCCTCCGCCGAGGACGCTCGCGCGCGGCTCGCCGCGCTCGACGCGTGCGGACTCACTTCGCGGGCGATCGCAATCGCGGCGTCCGGCCCGGCGGCTCCGATCACGCTCGACACCGGCGGGTCGAGGCGCATCGCCGGGGTCGCCGACGACGCGGCGGCCGCGCGCTGGATGCGCACCGAATGGAAGCAGGCCGCGCCGCTCCTCACTCTGATCGCCTCCGCCACGTCCGGCGGCGGCGCGCTCGCGGCCACGATCCCACCGGGAATGGACGCCCGCTGGTGGCCGGCCGCGATCGGCGACGCCGACCCGGTCCGGCTCGCGCCGCCGGGAGTCGCGGGCTCCGGTGCCGCGCCAGTGCTCGAAGCGCTCCCGCTCGATGCCCTCGACGCGGCGGTCATCGATCCGCCGCGCGGGGGGCGCTCGCGGCTGCCGCTGTGGGATGGCGACTACCTGCTGGCGCCGGTGCCGCTCGGCGGGGACGCGGGGCGCGAGACGATCGAGAGCTTCGCTGAGATCGCGGACGAGTGGAGCGCCATCGACC
>CAZYQK010000218.1:0-2088 GCA_964650245.1 uncultured bacterium
CGGTACACCTCGCCCATGCCGCCCTTGCCGAGCGGGGAGATGATGCGATAGCGGCCGGCCAGCAGTGTGCCGGGAGTGAAGCGGACGGTGGGATCGTGGCGCGCTTCCGGCGGCTGCGCGGACGTCTCATCCGACGAATCAGGCGCGTCGCCCGGCTCCTTCGGAGCCGACATCCCACCTCCCGCTGGAGAGTGCGCTCATGATATGCCGGTGCGGCGGTCCATTGGGGGAGAGCGTAGGTGAAACAAGAGCGATTGGCCAGTCGAGCCGCGTCTTCGCGGGCGGCCAACCCCTACCTATGGCCCCCGTGATCGTACCCCGGCACGTTCGCTCGTCCCGGTCCGGAAGTGCTCGGTCGCGCCAACCCCGCGCCGCGCGCACACTCCACCGCACCGTGGTCCACCCACGCTCTCGCCCCCGCGGCTACGCTACCTCCTCGCCTGCCCCGCGGCCGCGGCCCCCAGCCTCGTCCTTGTCACCGAGCACCTTGAGGCGTAGCACGCGGCTCTTCCAATGCGGCGGACCGCGACCGGGCGACCGCCGAGGCACCTCGGTCGCCTCGCCCGCCGTGGCGAGGTAGCGGGAGATGCTCGCCGGACCTTTGACCAGCGCGAGCAGCTTCATCCGCCCCTGGCAGGTGGGACAGGCGAGGACGTCCACCGCGAAGGTACGCGCCAGAAGCTCCGCCCACGGGCGGTAGCCCCCCGCGCGGCCGCAAAGCGCCTCGGGCAGGCCTCGAGATCGGCGAGTTCATCCAGAAGGACATCGTGGCCGTGCGCGTGTCCGAAGATCTCCGCGCGGCGATCGCAACCCGCCGCGCTTGCGGCGTTGATCAACACGCTTCGATTGCAGAAGTAGAGCCCCGCGCGGCCGCGGGGCGCCCGCGGCGGGATGCGCGCGCTTCAGCGCGCCTGGAACCTCCGGCTGGCTGATTACGAATATTCTCCAAGGCCGACCAGCAGCACGTACCAGCACGTAACGTGCTGTATCTCGTCGTACGGCCGGGTTCTGACGGCACGGTGGCGCACGGTACTTGCTGGTGTTTCGTGACCAAGCCGTGACCAGAGCCGGCCCATCCGGAGTGATAAGCTAGAGCGCATGAGCCCGGCCGCCCACAGACTCATCGAGGAGGCACTGGCGCTTCCCGAGGATGCGCGCACGGAACTGCTGGAGGCGCTCATCGAGAGCCTCGACGGACCCGCCGAGGCCCCGGACGAGGTAGAGGCTGCCTGGGCCGACGAGATAGCGGAGCGTCTCCGCGCCGTCGACGCAGGCTCTGTCAAGCCGATCCCGTGGGAAGAAGCTCGCAAGGCGATCTTCGGATCACGGGACGACGATGCGTCGCGTCGTTGACGTACTCCCCCAGGCGATAGAAGAAGCGCGAGAGGCTCGGGACTACTACCTCTCCAAGAGCGCAGCCGCCGAGGAGGCATTCCGCAAGGAACTCGAGCATGCTGTCGCGATGATTCGGGAGCACCCGGGAACCTGGCCGACCTACGTCCACGGGAGCCGGCGATTCGTCCTGCATCGCTTCCCGTTCAGCGTGGTCTACCGAACCGCCGACGCATCATCCTTGATCGTCGCCATCGCTCACGCGAAGCGAAAGCCGGGTTATTGGCGATCGCGTCTCAAGTAGGGCGTAAGTACAGGGCCAACGCGTTTCAGTCTCGACAGATTCGGAGCTTGGAGCCGACAGGTGAGCCCGATTCGGCTTGCTGTCAAGGGCCCGTGCAGCACCTTCCGGTATCGATGCAGGCATCCCAGGATCCGCTTCGACGGTGCTGTCTCGCGGCCCTCGTTGATCTCCTCGGGACCTCGGAAGCTCGCAGCTACCGCCTCCAAGTCCCCCGCAGCCGGCGAGCCTCGGCCCTCTACGACCTCGGCAACCGTAGTCGGCGAAACAAATGCGATTGCTTCGAACTCGTGCAGCGACATGGATGGCAACAATCGACGGTCGCCGATATCCGTGAGAAGTTCTCGCTCCATGTGCGCCACACGCTCATAACACGAGCGAGATCGGGACCCGGATGGCACTGGGCGCGACCACTCGCGACATCACCTCTCGCTCGGCGCGTCCGGCTGTCTAGC
>CAZYQK010000219.1:0-1940 GCA_964650245.1 uncultured bacterium
AAGAGCTGGAGCAGTCGGAGAAGCGGCGCGTGGTCGAAGTGCTGGCGCAGAGCGGCGGCTCGCGCACCGCGGCCGCCAAGCGGCTCGGCCTCCCGCGCACCACGCTGCTCAACAAGATGAAGCGCTACGGGCTGAGGTAGCGCGCCGCGCACGGGCGCGGACCCAGGCTCACTCGGAAGGCCGCCGCTCGGGCGCCCCACGCTCGCGCGACACGCGATCCCTCCGGAGATGAAGCACGAGCCGGTGCGCCTCTTCGAGCCAGCGCAGCTTCTCCCTCAGCGGCAGCCGGGCGAGACGCCGACGCTGGGCACGCGAGTGACCATCCCAGCCCGATTCCCAGAGCCGTTCCTCAGGCGGATCATCTTCACGCATCGCGGTCCTGATCCAATTCCGGGCGCGACTCGAGGCCCGCCACATCCTGCAAATCCTGGGGGCGTCCCGCCTTGCGCTTCATCTCGATGAGGTCGGCGAGACCGACGAAAGTCGCCGCGATGCCGGGTCCCACCTCGAACCGTGCGGCGCTCCCGTAGGCGCGCTCGAAGTCGAACGGGGTCTCCACGAAGAGATCGATCTCGGTGGCCGGATGCTCGTCGCTGAACACCGAGAACACCGTGAGGCCCTTCTCCCGGAACCATGTCCGGCGCTTCTCAGGGTCCGCGAAGTCGGTGAACCCGACCGGGGCGCGTGGGCGATAACCGAGTCCCGACAACGTGTCGATCGCGCGTCGCGTCGCATCCGGATCCGGGTCGAGCACGAGGTCGAGGTCGGCCGTGAACCGGACCAGGCCGTGGGCTACCACCGCTAGCCCGCCGGCGACGAGATAGCGGACCCCGGCCCGATTCAGCGATTCTACGATCGTCTCGATGCTCCGCCTTTCCATGTCGTCCACGCCTCCTGCCTCGGAATTGCTCGAAGGGTCCGGCGATGGTAGCCCAAGCCCCACCACCCCGCACCTCTGGCACTCCCCCGCCGCCTCCATCTATAGTGCGCCCCGTGACGCTCTCTCAGCTCGGCCCCTATCCCATCGAGCGCGAAGTCGGGCGCGGCGGCATGGGGGTGGTCTACCTCGGCCACGACACCCGCCTCAAGCGCCCGGTCGCGATCAAGGTCCTGCCCGACGCCTTCGCGCGCGATCCCGAACGTCTCGCCCGCTTCGAGCGCGAGGCGCGGCTGCTCGCCTCGCTCACCCACCCGAACATCGCCGGCATCTACGGGCTCGAGGAGGCGGACGGCAAGCGCTTCCTCGCGCTCGAGTTCGTCGAGGGCGAGACGCTGGCCGAGCACCTGCGCCGCGGGGCCCTCCCGCTCGACGAGACGCTCGACGTGTGCCGCCAGATCGCGAGCGCGCTGGAGGCGGCGCACGAAGCGGGAATCGTCCACCGCGACCTGAAGCCGGGGAACGTCAAGCTCACGCCCACCGGCGAGGTGAAGGTGCTCGACTTCGGCCTCGCCAAGGGCGCGGCCGCCAGCGCCGACTCGAACCCCGACCTCTCCCAGTCACCGACCATGACGCAGGCCGCGACCGGCGCGGGCGTGATCTTCGGCACCGCCGCCTACATGAGCCCGGAGCAGGCGCGCGGCAAGAGCGTGGACCGTCGCACCGACATCTGGTCGTTCGGCTGCGTGCTCTACGAGTGTCTGACCGGGGATCAGGCCTTCGCGGGCGAGACGGTGTCGGACATGATCGCGCTCATCCTCCAGGGCGAGCCCGACTGGTCGAAGCTGCCGGCGAAGACGCCCGAGCTGCTGCGCGCGCTGCTGGGCCGCTGTCTCGAAAAAGACGCGAAGCGGCGACTGCGCGACATCGGCGACGCGCGGATCGAGCTCGAGGAATTGCAGGGCGGTCGCGTGTCCGGCGCCGCGCGCGCCTCGAGCGCGGCGGTCGCGGCGGCGGCCGCCATCGCGAGCGCCGCGCCCCGGCGTCCGCGCTGGCAGTCGCT
>CAZYQK010000220.1:0-1919 GCA_964650245.1 uncultured bacterium
CGGCCCGCGCCGGGCGCCGCGGCGCCGCAGGCGCCCGGCGCGCAGCTGGCACCCGGCGCCGTGCCACCCCCGGCGCCTCAGGTGGGTTCCTCCAATCCGCCGCGGCAGGGAGGAGCGGGGCAGATGACGCGGGAGCAGGCCGAACAGCTGCTCGGCGCCCTTCAGGAGCTGGCGCGCTCCGACCAGCAGCGCCAGCACCGGGTGCGCGTGATGCGCGAGAAGCGGGGTAGAGACTGGTGAGCCCACGCGCGACGACGATCGGTCTGGCGGCGTTCATGGCACTCACGAGCTGGCCTTCGTTCGCGGCCGCGGCGGAGATTCAGGCGCGCGTGGGTCGGCGTTCGCTCGCGGTCGGAGAGACCACCACGCTCGAGGTGGTGGTGCGCGGGGCGTCGGGAGCTGTGGCGGAGCCCGAGTTCAACGTTCCCCCGGGGATCGAGGTGCTGGCCACCGGCCGCATGCAGAACTTCTCCTGGGTGAACGGCCGCAGCAGCACCGAGATCGTGTTCCGCTACGAGATCGCGCCCAGCGCCGCGGGGCGCTTCACCGTGGGGCCGGTGAGCGTCAGGGTCGGCACCCAGAGCTATCAGAGCCCCGCCATCGAGCTCGCCGTGAGCGCAGCGCCGCGCGGCGTGGGTGGCGCGGGCGATGGGCCGGCCTCGCTTGAGGCCGACATCTCGCCGCGCGAGCCGTACGTGGGCCAGCCGGTCGTGCTGCGTGTGCGCCTGGTGCAGCGCGCCCCGCTCGCGGAGGATCCTCAGTACACGCCGCCTGCCACCCCGGGCTTCTGGTCGGAACGCTGGAGCCAGCCCGAGTCCTACTACGCCGCGCAGGGACTCGAGCGCGTGCTGGTGACCGAAACCCGCGCCCGGCTCTATCCGCTGGCGGCGGGCGAGGCACGCATCGGAGAAGCGGTGGCCACGGTGGCGCTCGCCACCCCGGGTCCGGGCCGCGATCCGCTGTCGTGGCTCGGCGGGCGCGTGCCGCGCCGCGAGGTCGCGCTCAGGAGCCAGCCGGTCGCGGTGGCGGTTCGCGCGCTGCCGCGCGGCGCGCCTCCCGGGTTCGACGGCGCGGTGGGCGAGTTCGCGGTCTCCTTCACCGCCGATCGCGCCCGTACCCCGCAGGATGTGCCGATCACGGTGCGGCTCGAGGCGCGCGGCGCCGGCAACCTGCCCCTGCTCCACACCCCCGCGCTCGCCACCCGCGACTTTGAGCCCTTTGCCGGAACGGTGGAAGACAGTCTGGGCGCGCCCGGGACGCAGGGCGGAGGCCGGCGCCGCTTCCAGTGGACGGTGCTGGCGCGACGGCAGGGGCGGCTTTCACTGGAGCCGCCGCCCTTCATCTGGTTCGATCCGGGGGCCCAGGTGTATCGCCGCGCGCCGATCGCGCCGATCGCGATTGATGTTGGCTCTCCGCTGCAGGCGGGGCGCGTGAGCGCCGAAGCGTATCCCGCGGTGTTCGGCGACCACCCGCTGGACCCGACCGCCCGCGCTCCCGAGCCATGGGCCTGGGCGGTCGCGGGGCTGGCGATCGGAGCGGCGCTCGCGCTGTGGCGCGAGAGCCGCCGCCCGAGTCCCGACGTCGCCGCGCGGGCGCGCCAGCGCGAATGGTTGCGCGCGGTCGGGCTCGCGCGCGGGCCCGACTTCTGGCAGGCGGCCGCCGAGGCCAGTGCCTGGCTCGGGTCGCGCGCCGTTCCGGTCGCGGGGCTGGCGCGCGAGATCGCGGCGGCCCGCTACGGGAGAACGCAGGTGGACGTGGAAGCACTTCGCCGGCGGCTGGTCGAGGAGCTGTCGCGCGCGCTGCCGTCGCCGGGGCCGGCGTGGCCGCTGCGGGTCGGGGCAGCAGCCCTCGCACTCTCGGGGCTGGCGCTGGCGGTTCTGCTCGGGCCCGCGCCCGGCGCGACGCGCGACCTGCTCGCG
>CAZYQK010000221.1:0-1817 GCA_964650245.1 uncultured bacterium
GCCGTCGCCCCGGCCCGCGCCCGCCGCGCTGCGCGCGCCGGTGCTCGACGGACGCTACCGGAGGATCGCGGTCGCACTCGAGCTGGGGCCCGCCGATCGCGTGGTGCTCGACCTGGTGCGCGCGATGCCGCTCCCCGCGGGCGGCGAGGTCGTCCTGCTCCACGTCGCGGAGAGCGCGGCCAGCCGCTACCTCGGCCCCGAGACCTCGGACGAGGAGAGCCGCGAAGACGAGGCAACGCTCGAATCGCTCGCCCAGGAGCTGCGCGGGCACGGCCTCGCGACGCGCGTCATGCTCGGCCACGGCGATGCCAAGCACGAGCTGGCCCGTCTGGTCGAAGAGTCGGGCGCCGACCTGCTGGTGACCGGCGCACACGGCCACCGGCTGATTCAGGACTTGATCTACGGCTCGACCACCTCGGGCCTGCGGCATCTGGTGAAAGTGCCGGTGCTCACCGTGCCAAGCGCGGAGCGCGAAGGAACCTGATCGCGCGCCCGCCGCCCGTAGTTTGGCGCGGGCGGCGCGCGAGCCTACTATCCGCCGCGTGAACGCCTCCCGTCCGGCCGGTTCGCAACGCCCGTGGACCCTATCGTGACCGAGCGGCTGCACCACGGCTGCCTCAGAGCGAGCGCAGCCGATGTGATAGATGCCGGCATCGACCTGCTGCCGCACTTCGAGCTCGCGGCGGTGCCGCTGCTCGACGGACAGGAGCGGCCCGGGGAGTGGCCGAACGTCAAGCGCCGCCTGCGGGCCGAGGGCGTGCGCCTGGTCGAGCACCGCGGCGTGCTGCTGATCCGGCCCGGTGATCTCGACCAGCTCGCCTCGATCGGGTTCTTCACCGGCAACGACGAGCTACAGCTGGCGGCGGAATGGAACGACGAGTTCGAAGCGTTCCCCGGACGCCTCACGACCGACTACCACGACTTCGGCGAGACCACGCCGCTCGGGCTCGAGGAGTGGATGATCGACTCCGGCTGCATGCTCGCGCTGGGGGATGGAACCGCGCTCAACTTCGCGACCCTCGACGGCGGCCTCGCCGAACGGATGACCGCGCGCTTCAAGCCCGCGAAGAGCTGACGCTGTGTTCCGCGGGCGCGCCACCCCCTCGCGGCTGGTGCCGTTGTCGATCGACGGCCGCGTTGGCCGGCTCGAGGGGCTGCTCCAGGAGCACGAGTCTCGCGATCACACGCTGGTCGCGGTGGTGTGCCACCCCCATCCGCTCTACGGCGGCACGCTCCACAACAAGGTCGCGCACCGCACGGCGGCGGTGCTGCACGCGCTCGGCGCCGCGGTGCTGAGGTTCAACTTCCGCGGCGTGGGCAAGAGCGCCGGGCGCTTCGACCGCGGAGAAGGCGAGCTCGAGGACGCGCGCGCCGCTCTCGCGTTCCTCGGCGCGCGCTACCCGCGGGCGCGTCGCTGGGCCGCCGGGTTCTCGTTCGGCTCGTGGATCGCGGCCCGGCTCGCCGCCGCGGAACCCACGATCGGGCGGCTCGTCCTGATCGCCCCGCCGGTCAAGAATTCGAGCTTCGAGGTGCTGCATTCGCTCGCCACCCCCAAGCTCATCCTCCAGGGGACGAGCGACGAGGTGTGCCCGCGGGACCTGCTCCATCGCGAGCTGCCGCACTGGGCGGAGCCCAAGGAACTGATCGAGATTCCGGGCGCAAGTCACTTCTTCGACAGGCAGTTGGGAGCGCTGGCGGATGCGATGCATCAGGCGCTGGCCGGCGCGGCGGGGGAGACCACTTCATAAGTTACTTGAAGTGCGACCCCGCGGCGGTGTGTCGTGCGTGAGCGCCTCTCCGCGGGCCTACCCCTCGGC
>CAZYQK010000222.1:0-1715 GCA_964650245.1 uncultured bacterium
CGCTCCCAGCCCATCCACACGCCCTCGCTGCCGTTCCAGCGCCGGGCGCGGTGGAACAGGTAGAAGCGATCGGCGGTGCCGGGCGCGTAGCGCGCATTGAGTGCCTCGATTCCCGCGATCGCTGCCGCGAGCACCTCGTCCTCGCCGGGAAGGCGCTCGGTCCCCGCGTCCGGGAAGTCGGTGAGCAACGCAAAATGGATGCGTGGGTCCATGTTGCCCAGGGCATGCACCTCGAGGTGCTCCACCAGAGCCCGGGCGCCCCCGACCGAGGAGATGAAGGTCGGCACGATCACCATGGTGCGTGCCGGCTCGGGCACGCCGCCGCGCAGGTCGAGCCGCGGCAGCGGCCACGGCCGGGCGATCCGGTGGACGACGCGGTGCACGAACGCCACCGCGAACTCGCTGGCGGGGATGAGCGCGAGCGCCCCCACCCAGATCGGCATCCAGCCCGGTGCCTGCGCGGCTCGCGCCACCGCCACCGCGGCCGCCACCCCGAGCCCGGTGAGCAGGGCGAGCGAGCCGAGGTAGATGGGCGTGGCGTGCTCGAAGAGGATGCGCCTCGCGCGTTGCCTGAGGCGCGGGTGGTGAGCCACGTCGCTCTCCAGCTCGCGGCGGCCGCGCCCGATCAGGTGGTAGCCGACGTGTGCCGCCCGGGAGTCGGCGCCCAGCCTCTCGGCCGCCTGGCGCGCGCTCTCGATGGCGCGCAGCGCGACCCTCACCTGGGCCTCGCCGCTCGGGTCGGCCAGCGCCTCGACCGCGTGGCGGTAGCGATCGCGGCTCGTGAAGTCCATGCGGCCGTAGACGCCGGGCGGGTCGCGCTGGAGGATTTGCTCGATCAGGCTGACGCCCTCGACGTACTCGTTCCAATCGAGCGTGGCGCACAGCCTGAGGCTGGTGATGGAGTTGCCCATCGAGAGGTGGTTCATCGCCTGGCGCTGATGCTCGGCACGCACGGCCTCCTCCACCGTGGTGCCGGCGGCATCCAGCCGCTCCTCCAACTGCTTCCTGAGCCCGGCGGCGCCGGCACCGTACTCGCGCATGCGCTGCAGCAACCGGTCCACGAACGCGACGTGGAGGACTTCCGGAAGATGCGGCAGGCGGCCGCTCGCCTGGGCGCTCTCGAAGCCGGCGAAGCAGCGATCCGCCTCGAGGCGGGCGGTACGGCCCTCGATCAGTTCCTCGGAGAGCCGGCGCAGGTGCTCGATCAGCGCCAGCTTGAGCATGCTGGGCCACGCCCACAGCTCGCCGATCGTGAGGGGTGCGACGGTCTGATAGGCGTAGACGAACCGATCCAGCCGCTGAGCGTCGAGTCGCGCGTCGCTGTAGCGCAGCAGCTCGACCGCCATGGCGTAGACCCGCGCCGTGCCGGCGAGCTCGCGCGTGGCCAGCTTCGGAAGCTCGCGGTAGTAGCGAGTCGGAAGGTGATGGCGGATCTCGCGCAGCTCGCCTTCCACCAGGTGGAAGTTGTCGAGCAGCCACTCGGCCGCGGGCGCGATCGGCTCGCCGCGCCGCACGTCGCCGGCCAG
Organism: uncultured bacterium; assembly: GCA_964650245.1. GTDB lineage: Bacteria > Eisenbacteria > RBG-16-71-46 > RBG-16-71-46 > RBG-16-71-46 > WS-2. Next base: position 1,527 of record CAZYQK010000222.1, read on the forward strand.
GATGCGATACGCGTGACGGAGCACGCGCGTGTCGTCGGACAGGCGGCGCAGCAGCCGGGGGGGGCCGCGCCGCGGGTGGCGCGCGAGGGTGAATCCCGCGGCCAGCGCCCGGGCACGCTCCTCCAGGCGCTCGACCCCGAGGAGTTCGCCGTGCAGGGGGCTGGAGGCGAGGCCGATCGGCCGCAGGCG
>CAZYQK010000223.1:0-1682 GCA_964650245.1 uncultured bacterium
CGCCGGGCACGCGGTCGAGCTCGCCGCGCCGCGCCGCGGCCGGGAGCGCCGGCTCGTGCTCTCGGCGGAGCGCAACGCGGCGCACGCGCTCGAGGATCTCGCGGCCCGTAGCAGCGGGCGGCGAGCCCGCTTCTCGCCCGACGTGCTCGATCTTCAGAAGGCTCTGGAACTGTCCACCCCGCCGTGGCGCATGGTGTGTTTCGACGTGTCGAATCTCGGGGCAGAGGGGGCGGTGGCGGCGGTGGTGGCGAGCGAGAACGGACGCGCCCGCAAGGGTCTCTACCGGCGCATGCGCATTCGCCGCCCCGGACCCGACGACTTCGCGATGATCGGCGAGGCGGTGGAGCGCTACTGGACCCGCGTCGAGTCGGGCGAGGCGCCCCGTCCCGACCTGGTGCTGGTGGACGGCGGCGCGGGGCAGCTCGGGGCGGCGCGCGCCGCGCTCGACCGCGTGGGCACCCGTCCCGTGGCGCTCATCGGTCTCGCCAAGCGCGAGGAGACCGTGGTGCGCGAAGGGCCCACCCCGCTAAGGCTCCCTCGCCGCAGCCCGGCGCTTCGCGCCCTCCAGCGGCTGCGCGACGAGGCCCATCGCTTTGGTCTGCGCTATCACCGCCTGCTGCGCGGGCGCACGCGCATCGCGAGCGGCCTCGACCGGGTCCCGGGAGTGGGTCCGGCGCGGCGCGCGGCGCTGCTGCGCGCGTTCGGATCGCTGACCGCGCTGCGCGCGGTGCCGGCGGAGCAGATCGCGAAACGCTCGGGCGTGCCGCCCGCGGTCGCGGCGCGGGTCGCCGCGTACCTCGCGGCACGCGCCGCGGAGGGTGAATCCCGGCGGGACGCGGATTGCGATGCTGCGCCGGCCGCGCGGCCAGATGCCGCGCCGGTGGCGGAGCCGCGCCCGGTGCGGGGGCCGGCATGAAGTGCTCCCGCGAGGCTCCCGCCCTGGAAGCGCCGGTGGAGGCCTACCTGGACGAGCTGCGCACCGGGCGGCGCCTGAGTCCGCACACGCTCGACGCCTACGCCCGCGACCTGGCCGACTACGCCGGCTTCGCCCGCCGCCACCGGCTCGCCGGCTGGGGCGAGGCGAGCGCCACGTTCGTGGACGGCTACTTCGCGGGGCTGCTGAAGCGCGGTCTCGCCTCCAGCACCGTGGCGCGCCGGCGCTCGGCGCTGCGCGGCTTCCACGCCCACCTGGCGCGCGGCGGAGGGGCCGCCGCCGACCCGGTCGCGCAGCTGCCACCCGCGCGTACCGAGCGGCGCCTGCCGCACGCGCTCCCGATCGCGGACATCGAGCGGCTGCTGAGCCAGCCGCGAGGCGAGCATTCGCTCGCCCTGCGTGATCGCGCGATGCTCGAGCTCGCCTACGCGAGCGGGCTGCGCGTCTCCGAGCTGTGCGCGCTCGAGCGCCGCAGCCTCGACCTCAGGCACCGCACGGTGTCGGTCATCGGCAAGGGCAGCAAGGAGCGCAGGGTGCCGTTCGGGCGCGCCGCCGAGCGCGGGCTGCGCGACTGGCTGGAGCGCGGGCGGCCGGCGCTGTGCGCGCGCGCCCGCCACGACGCCCTGTTCGCCAACGCGCGCGGCGGGCGCCTGAGCCGGGCCGGCTTCTGGCTGATCCTGCGCGGGCACGCGCGGGCGGCCGGCCTCGCCACCCGCGTCCACCCGCACGCGCTGCGACATTCGTTCGC
>CAZYQK010000224.1:0-1633 GCA_964650245.1 uncultured bacterium
TTCGCCTCGCCCGCGGCGGGCGGTTCGCCTGCCCGCGCTCCCGGGCGCGACGCCGACCGCGCGGGCTTCGCCGGCGGGACGCGCCCGCGGTCAGCGCCCGGGGGCCGCATCGAACGGATGTCCGCCCGCGATCCGCCCGCGCACGCCACGCGCGGCCGGATCTCCGGGGTTGATGACGAGCAGCGTCTCGGCCGCGGCGCGCGCCTGCACCGTGTCGCGCAGGTGCATGCTCAGCACCATCACGCCACGCAGCGCGATCTCGTCGCGCGGTATCCGCTCGAGCAGCGTGCGGAACACCCGCACCGCATCGGCCGGGTGGCCCGCCAGGGTCTCGGCCGCGCCCCACTGCCGGAGAATGTTCGGGCTCGAGAGCAGGCCGGCCGCGCGCGCGTAGGCCGCCGCCGCCTCCGCGCGCCGGCCCACGCTCAGGTTGATCTGCCCCAGGTACTGCCAGGTCATGGCGCGTTCGAATGTGGTGCGTGCGGGTCGCTCCACGACGAAGGCGCGCGCGCGCGCGACGCCGCGCGCGAAGTCGGCGTCGTGCGCGAGCCACTGGAAGCTGGGGACCACCGCCGCGAGGCAGAGCGGGACCGCGAGCCACGCCGCCTTGGGCGCGGCGCGCAGCGTTTCGACCGCGAGAAACGCGGCGAGCAGCGTAACGCCCATCCCGGCCGCGGCAAAGTCGTCCCAGTCGCGGAACAGCCCCTGCTGGGCGTGGATGAACGGGACCAGCAGCACGAACGGAAGTGCCAGCGTCGACAGCAGCGCCAGCTCGCGGCGCCGCCACGCCGCGCGGCCGAGCGACAGCGCCGCCGGGATCACCAGCGCGAGCGGCGCCAGCATCGCGGCCAAATTCATCATGTCCGCCGGACGAACACCGCCGAACGCCGCCGCCAGCACGCCGCGCCCCGGCTCCGCCGACGCGAAGTGGATGGAATCCACGTGGCGCACGATGTGAACGATGCGCGGCACCATGAAGGCGAGGCTTGCGAGCGGCGCGGCGACCGCGGCCCAGGTCGCGGGCTTGCGCCAGGCGGCCGGGCCCCGTGCGCGCAGCGCGAGTGCCCAGGCTACCCCAAGCGCCGGCAGGATGCCGAGCGCCGAGCGATGGAGCGTGAAGCCGGCGGCTGCCACGAGCCCCAGCGGCAGCAGCCCGCGACCGGTGCGTGCCGCGCGCACCCCCAGCACGCCGACCGCCCCGATCAGCAGCGCCATCTCGGCGAAGCCCTTGTCGTAGCCGGTGAAGAGCGTGAGCGCGCCGCTCCAGAACAAGGCGCAGGCGGCGACCAGCGCGGCCACTCCTCTGGCGCCGAGCGTGCGCGCGAAGCCCACCGCCAGCAGCGCCATGAGCGCGGCGTCGAGCGCGCCGATCAGGCGCGCGGCGACGTTGCCGCTCGCGCCGAACGCCGTCATCACCGCATGCGCCGCGTGATGGTGGATGAGGAGATCGAGCGGGAGCGCCTGCGGGTACCAGTGGGCGAGCGAGACGCCCTCGGTCTCGAGCGTGCTCTCGCGCAGCAGGAAATCACCGACGAAGCCCACGCGGTCTGGCATCAGCCACACCAGCGCCGCGGCGCAGCAGGCGGCGAGCGCGGCGGCGCGGCGCGGCGCGCGGGCCAGCGCGTCGCCGGCG
>CAZYQK010000225.1:0-1618 GCA_964650245.1 uncultured bacterium
AGCGCCTCGAGAAAGTGCTCGCGCGTTCCGGGGCGGAGATTCACCGGGCTCGCCCACAGGAACGTGGCGCCCGCCTCGCGCGCGGCGCGCACCACCTCGCTCAGCAACTCTGGGCCATCCGAGAGCCCGGGCAGGATCGGCGCCATCGCCACGCCGGCCCGGATCCCGGCGTTCACCAGCCTGGTGAGCGCACGCAGCCGCTGGCGCGGCGGCGGCGTGCCGGGCTCCGTGGTTCGCCACACCCGCTCGTCGAGCGTCGGAACCGAGAAGTTGACCGCCACCGCCGCGCGGCGCGACGCCTCCTGCAGCACGTCGGTGTCGCGCACCACGAGCGGCGAGCGCGTGATGAGGTCGAATGGGTTGCGCGCCGCGGCGAACGCTTCGAGGCAGGCGCGCGTGAGGCGGTAGCGGCCTTCCGCAGGCTGATAGGGATCGGTCGCGGCGCCCACCACCACTTGCTCGCGGCGCCAGGCGGGGCGCGCGAGCTCGGCGCGGAGTACTTCGGCGACATTGGTCTTGACCCGGATGCTCGCGCCGTATCCTTTGTCCGACGGGCGGTCGGCGCGGCGCTCGAAGCCGCGCACGTAGCAGAAGGTGCAGCGGTGAGCGCACCCCATGTAGGGATTGAGCGACCAGTGGAAGTCCATCCCGGTCACCCGGTTCAGCGCCGCACTGCACGGCTCTTCGCGGTACTCGACGCGCACGGGCGCGATTATCGCGCTCCACGGGAACATGCACAAGTGTGCAGTTGCCGTCCGGGGACGGGGACGGACGGAGAGGCTTCGTGGTCGGCCTAGCCCGCCTCGCCCGCGCCCGCCTCGATCTGCAGCCCCGCCTCGAGCCAGCCGCGGAAGCCGCCGTCGAGCGAGACCACGTTGGTGTAACCCATTCGTTGCAGGCTCTCGGCCGCGAGCGCGCTCCGAAACCCCCCGCCACACTGGAGCACTAGCGGCGCGTCCTTCTCCGGGAATCGCGCCTCGACGTCGCGCTCCAGGATGCCACGGCCGATGTGGATGGCGCCCGGGATGCGCCCCCGCTCCCACTCGTGATCCTCGCGGATGTCCACCAGCACCCAGCGTTCACCGCGCTCCACCCGGCGCCTGAACTCGGCGATGTCGATCTCGCGCACGCGCGACTTGGCGTCTGCGACCAGCGCGAGGAACCCGGGCGAGTGGTGGTGGGCGTGGCCCATCGCGGAACTCAGCGTCCCGCGGAGCCGGATGCCGCGAGTGGCGCGGTCACAGGCGTGCCCGGCGCTGGTTCGGCCCGGCCGTACTCGCGGATCACGCGATAGAGCGCGTCGCGTTGCACCGGGAGCTTGCCGGCCTCGCGGATGGCGTGCACCATCGCCGCCTCAGCCATGCCGACCGGGCTTCGGGCGAGTGCCGCGTGCGCGATCTTCTCGACGCCGATGGTGCCGTCCATGTCGCTGGCGCCGAAGTTGAGCGCCACCCCCGCCGTGTCCTGCCCCAGCATCACCCAGTAGCTCTTCACGTGCGGCACGTTGTCGAACACCAGCCGCGAGATCGCGAGGGTCTTGAGGTCCTCGATCGCCGAGGCCTGGCGGCGCACCAGGCCGGTGGTCCCGGGCTGGAATGCGAGCGGGATGAAGGCGAAG
>CAZYQK010000226.1:0-1556 GCA_964650245.1 uncultured bacterium
GTGAGCCACGAGCTGGGCGACGGCTCGCGCCCGCGGGGCATCATGATCGCCGCCGACGAGCGGCTCTCGCTGATGATCAACGAGGAGGATCACCTGCGGCTGCAGGCCATGGTTCCGGGCTTCCAGCTGGCGGAGGCGTGGGCGCTGGCCGACAACGCGGACGACGAGCTCGACCAGTCGCTCGACTTCGCATACTCGGACGAGATCGGCTTCCTGACCTCCTGTCCGACCAATGCCGGCACCGGCCTGCGCGCCTCGGTGCTCATCCATCTGCCGGCGCTGGTGCTGCTCGAGGAAATGCCCAAGGTGCTGAAGGGCATCAGCCAGGTGGGGCTCAACGTGCGCGGCCTCTACGGCGAGCACAGCGAGGTCATGGGCAACCTGTTCCAGATCTCGAACCAGACCACGCTCGGATGCAGCGAGCGGGACTCGATCGAGAGCCTGGAGCGGGTCAGCCGCCAGATCATCGAGACCGAGGAACGGGCCCGCGAGCGCATGATGCGGGACGCGCGCGTGCAGATCGAGGACAAGGTGTGGCGCGCCTACGGGACGCTCCGGCACTGCCGGTCGGTCCAGGCCAAGGAGATCATCAACTTCTGCTCGGCGGTGCGGCTGGGGGTCGCGCTCGGGATGCCCGGGCTGTGCCCGCTGGCGGTGCTCAACGAGCTGCTGGTGATGACCCAGCCCGCCCACCTGCAGCGCTTCGCGGGCGCCGAGCTCACGCCGCCCGAGAGAAACGTGTATCGTGCCCAGTTCGTGCGCGAGCGGCTCGCCGCCGCCGAGCGCGAATCGGAGAGCCGAGAATGACGAACGCAAGGGAAGGATGCCATGCACGATAAGTTCACCGAACGCGTCCGGAAGGTGATCTACCTCGCGCGCGAGGAAGCCGCCCGCCTGCAGCACGACTACATCGGCACCGAACACCTGCTGCTCGGCGTGATCCGCGAGGGCGAGGGCATCGCCGCCACCGTGCTCAACAACCTCGGGCTGGATCTCGATCGCATCCGCCAGGAGGTGGAGAACATGGTGAGCGCCTCGGGCGGCACCATGACCATCGGCGAGATCCCGTTCACGCCCCGCGCCAAGCGCGTGCTCGAGCTGGCGGTCGAGGAGGCGCGCTCGCTGGGGCACAATTACGTGGGCACCGAGCACCTGCTGCTGGGGCTGATCCGCGAGGGCGAGGGAGTGGCGGCCAAGGTGCTGCTCGAGCTGGGGGTGGACCGCAAGCGGGTGCGCGAAGAGACGCTCAAGCTGCTGGGCGGGACCCCCACCGCGTCGGGCGGCGGCGAGCGCGAGGAGCGCCCCGAGACCCCGGCGCTGAACCAGTTCGGCCGCGACCTGACCCAGCTCGCGCGCGAAAGCAAGCTGGACCCCGTGATCGGCCGCGAGAAGGAGATCGAGCGCGTCATCCAGGTGTTGTCGCGCCGCAAGAAGAACAACCCGGTCCTGATCGGGGAGCCGGGCGTGGGCAAGACCGCGATCGTCGAGGGCCTGGCGCAGCGCATCGTCTCGGCCCAGGTGCCGGAGAGCCTCAAGAACAAGCGCATCGTGACCCT